>MGNX01000063.1:0-9715 GCA_001796935.1 Chloroflexi bacterium RBG_16_60_22 | reverse complement strand
TACCCGGCGACCCTGGCAGCCGGTGAGGAGGCGGAGGTGCTGGTGGGGATTGTCAACCGGGAGCAAGAGAATACGGCCTACCGTGTGGAGATTGTAGCTTCTGGAGTTGAAATTACCGGGACGGATTTTATCCAGCTGGAGAATGGCGAGAAGTACGAGCAGCCGATGAGATTCAGGCTGGACGCACCCGGCCCTTCGCAAAGGGTGGAGATTTTGCTTTACAAACAGGGCCTGGGTGAAGTGTATGAGTCACTTTACCTTCTGGTAAACGTAGAGGGATGATTACTTTACGGGGCCGTGCCGGGAAAGCTATCCACCGCGGTATATGAAGACCTTCACTTCCGGGATACTGCCCGCGTTCGGGTCCGATATATGGTGTTCCGAGCCGTACACCATCTCGTAGTCCTCCACCGCGTCGAGGGGTATGGGGCTGGAAAAGGGGTTGGTGCCGACCAGCAGGTTGTTACTCCCCTCCAGGCTGTCAAGAAAGTTTTTAGCCTCATTGTAGTTGGTAAATTCCTGTACCTTGGTAATCTCGCGGTAGCGGCCGCCTTTAGCGTCGGCCTTTACCTCATAAGTGACGACCACCGGGTGAACGCTCGTCACGGCCTTCCCGTCGAAATTATAGAGCCTCACGACCAGGTTCTTATAGTACTCCGGATGAAAGAGCTGTACCGGTATGAGCTGGCCCTGGTAGGGCAGGCGGAAGGCCTCCGTGTATTCGGACAGGTCCTGGTCCGCCCAGGTCACCACGGCCCAGAACTTGCTGGTAACGGTGGCATGGTCAATCACGATGTATGACGCGTCCAGTTCCCTCATGATTTTTAAGCTGGCAGCCTCGTCCTTGGCCAGGAAAAGGTTGGCGACCCTGGTGATGGGGGCGGCGGCCTGCGATGGGTTGGCCACGGGCATCCGGTGGGCGGTACGGGAAATCCAGTAGCCGTAGTCCCACCAGGATACCACCCCGTAGGCTGTTTCCGGGTATTTAAAATCCTCCTGGGATGAAGGGGGGTAAAGCTTATAATAGGCCTCGGGGTCGCCGAGGGGTTCCGGGGTGTTGTCCTTCATCCACACGAGCGTGTCCTGCCAGGCATCCGGGGGAGCGAAACGGGCTACCGAGGCTACCTCCCTGGCCTTGATAATGTTGAAGAGGAAGACCAGGACAAAGACGACGATAACGGCCAGGACCACGTTGACGTGATGGACGGTCCAGCCCCGCCTCTCGGGTCGCTTTTTCCTGGCCCGGGTCTCTTGGGGGGGAGGGATAACGGCGGTGATTTTCCGGAGGCCGGACCACCAGATTAGCTGCCAGGAAAGAAAGGCGGATAGCACGGCGATATTCACCACGAGGTAATAGGCAAAGCGCCGTTGTATCAACGTGGCCACCAGCATGACCAGCGTCCAGATGAGGAAGAGCAGGAACCGCGGCCTGTCATTGCTCCTTTTGATAAAGAGCCCGGCCATGATGACGAACGATATGAGTCCGAATCCGGGGATGGGCCAGCCGGGCACGAGGAAGAAGCTGGTGGTGTAGTTGCCCCAGGCCACGGCGGTGGAGAAGAAGCCCTGCGGCGAGAGGAACGGCTGCATCTCCAGAGTGGTGGCGCCGCTGGCCCCGCCCGGGATGAAGACCATGCTGAATTTCATCAGCGCCGAGCCGAACATTGTGGGGGCGACGAGATAGAGGGCCACCAGGAATATCGCCCCCAGCCCGACGAGACCCAGGGGGTAGTAGTATGGTTTGAGGTCCCGGTGAGACATCCACCGCGAGATGGCATACAATATGGCCGGGATAAGTACGGCGGCGATGATGGCGAGATTAAGGTCCCTGAGATTGGAAATCGGCAGAAAGATTATAAGCGCGAAAAGAAAAAATACCACCCCGACGATGGCGAGGTGTTCGGACGGCTGGCGTCTCAGGTGGTTGATAATAAACTGAAGGATGAAATAGACGGTGATGATAAAGGCCAGGAGCATGCCGCCCAGCCAGGTAATGAGATAGAGTCCCAGGACCAGCCCGGCCAGCACGGCGAACACCATCGGCCGGATGATTACCGACCGGTCCAGGTGTATCAGGTGGTCGATGGTAAGCCGTCTTTCCCCGGACGTTTTAAACGCGGCGATAAGCAGCGCCATGGCCGTGGTGGTGAGCAGCGTCTCGATGGCGGGGGTATCGGAGAAGCCGATGATGGAGCGCCCGAGGTATTCGCCGGGCAGGATGGCCACCAGTCCGGCCGCCAGTACTCCCACCCAGCGGTTGAACAATGATTTACCGATGAAATACACCGGGATGACGGTGAGGGCGGCCAGTACGGCGGGGAAATAAGCGCCGACCACGTTCACTAGGTCATGGGTGGGCGACCCCAGGCCGATTATCCAGATGACGGCCGCCATGAACCAGTTGAAGAAATGGATGTTGCCGAATCCGCCGCCGCCGGGGTAGATGAGGTAGGGGTCAAACCCGGTGATGTTGGGGAAGTTGTGGACCCAGTTATCCACGATGCGCATCTGGTAGTAGGCATCGATGCTGGTGAACTTGATGAGGTCGCCCCCGAAGACCTGGTCGTAGGGTAAAACAACGCGAAACAGCAGGGACACGCCGAAGAACAGGGCTATCAGGATGCCGATGATGAGTCTCGGAGAAATCTTGCTTAAATTCACCTTTAGCTCCCCGTGCGGATGGCGGCCCTTTAAGTCACCAAATTTGACTAATTATGGCATATCTCCAACCACTTGGCAAGGAATGGTCACGGGGGGCTAAAAGGAAATGCCCCCAATGGAATTCGAATCCATGCTGCCGGCTTGAAAGGCCGGTGTCCTAGGCCACTAGACGATGGGGGCGTACGTGTAAATTATAGCAGAGAACGGCCGGCCGGACAATACGGACGGGGCAGACCCCTCACGACCGCTCTGGCTTGCCCGTACGTTACCCGTGTTGTAAAATTGTATATGGAGGACGAGTTTCTGCGAGGTGATACCGGATGCCAATCTACGAATACGAATGCAGTAAATGCCGCCACCGCTTTGAGGTGAGGCAGAGCTTTAAGGATGAGCCGCAGGCGGAATGCCCGCAGTGCAGTGAAGCGGCCCGCCGCGTCTTTCTCCCCGCGCCGATTATCTTTAAGGGAAGCGGTTTCTATATTACCGACCACCGTAAAAGCCCGCCGCCGGAGACGAGCACCGGGGAAGCAGGGGCCGGCAAGAGCACCAAGTGAAAGCACTGATTCAGCGGGTCAACCGGGCTTCGGTCAGCGTGGCCGGCGAGGAGGTGGGGCGGATAGGGCCGGGGCTGGTGGTCCTTATCGGGGTAGCGGTCGGGGATACGGAGAAAGATGCGCAATACCTGATGCAGAAAATCGTCAACCTGCGTATCTTTGCTGACGGGGAGGAGAAATTCAACCTCTCCGCCCTGGAGGTAAGGGGGGAGCTCCTGATGATAAGCCAGTTCACGCTGCTGGCCGATACCCGCAAGGGACGCCGTCCCAGCTTTATCGCGGCGGCGCCGCCGGCCGAGGCCGGGAACCTGTTCAACTATACCGTGGAGCTGGCCCGCGGCAGCGGCCTCAAGGTGGCCACCGGCCGCTTCCAGCAGTACATGCAGGTGGAAATCCACAACGACGGTCCGGTAACGGTCATGCTGGACAGTCGGGAAAAACGGGATTAAAAGCCCGCAGGGGGAGTACCATGAGCAACGATGACAGGTCCAAACTGAAGACTTTATTGAGCTACTGGGTGGAGCACAACCGGGAGCACGCCGGGGAGTTCCGGGAGTGGGCGGCGAAGGCACGGCGGATGGGCGAGGGCGAGGTCGCCGGGGAGATAGCGGAGGCGGTGAAGAATATGGACCGGGTCAGTGAAATCCTGACGCGGACCCTGAAACGATTGGAGGCATAAGCGATGTGTCTGGCGAAGGCGTATATCGGCGGTAAAGAGGCGGGCCAGCCCCTGGCGGAGGAGATTACATCGTTGAAGGTGGAGGACGGAAGGGTGGTGGTGACCACGCTCTTCGGGGAGCGCCGGGAGATAGCGGGGCGCGTTAAGGAAATCGACTTCCGGGCGAGCCGGATACTTTTAGAGACAACTGGCGATTAGCGGTAATCAATATTACGAGCTATCCCGCTTAATTATCACCCCGTCTTAGCCTCACCCCCACCACCCCTCGGCTTTATCTATTCCTACCCGGGCCGCCCTCGTGCCATTGGCGGCTTAGCCCGCGAACAGCCTCCTTCCCCCACCCCTCTGGATTCCGGCTTTCGCCGGAATGACATGAGAGGGGGGCTTTGCCCCAAATGTCATTCTGAGGAACGAAGTGACGAAAGAATCCCTACTGCTTTAGACCCTTCGCTACGCTCAGGGTGACATGGATTAAGCACTTTTGGGGCAAAGCTCCATCCCCAGGGAGAGGGGGACAAAGGGGGTGAGGCAAAGCAAATCAATAACATCTAAAACTACAACCAGTTGCAGTTGCGACCGTTTGACAATCCTGTTTCCAGGTTATATAATGCTGATGGTGGTGGGGAGAGGGCGCTAAATTTTTTTTAATATTAATTGCAACCAATTGCAATTGCATGGAATTGTGGTAAACCGGAGGTAAGGCGGTGCATATCCCCGACGGTTTTCTTAACGTAGCAACCGTAGCCACCACCTACGCGGCCTCGGCGGGCGGCATCAGCTACGCCGTGCGGGAGGCTAATAAAAAGCTCAGGGAAAAACACGTGCCCCTGATGGGGATACTGGCGGCTTTCATCTTCGCCGCCCAGATGCTCAACTTCCCCATTGCCGGGGGCACCTCCGGGCACCTGGTCGGGGCGGGCCTGGCGGCCATCCTGCTCGGGCCGTGGGCCTCGGTGCTGATAATGAGCTGCGTGCTTATCGCGCAGAGCCTGATATTCCAGGACGGCGGCCTGCTCGCCCTGGGGGCCAATATCTTCAACATGGGCATCGTCGCCAGCTTCAGCGCCTATTTCATTTACCGGATGGCCACGGCGGCCCTCGGCGACTCGCGGCGCGGCCGGCTCATCGGCGGCTTCGTCGGCGCCTGGGCCTCGGTGGTGGTCTCTTCCATGTTCGCCGCCATCGAGCTGGCCCTTTCCGGGGCGTCCCCCCTGGCCGTGGTGCTGCCGGCCATGGCCGGAATCCATGCCCTCATCGGCATCGGCGAGGGACTGGTAACCGGGGCGGCGCTGAGCCTGGTGCTGGCGGCCCGGCCTGACCTCTGGCAGTCGCGGGTGGTAAGGAGGAGCGCGATATGAAATGGTGGCATTTTGCCCTGATTATCCCCGTGCTGGTGGCCGTGGTCTCCCCGCTGGCCTCCTCTTCCCCGGACGGCCTGGAGAAGGTGGCGCAGGACCAGGGGTTCCTCGGCCGGTCACAGCCCGCCCCCTTCCAGGTCATCGCCGACTACCTTTTCCCCGGCATCGCCAGCGAGGCGCTGGCCACCATCCTGGCGGGACTGCTCGGCACCCTGCTGCTCTTCGGGGCCGTCTACGGCCTGGCCTGGCTGATTAAATCGAGGCGGACGGAGGGCACCGGACAGGGACGATGAAACACAGCTTTCTGGACAAGTACAGCGACCGCGACAGCCTGGTGCACCGGCTCGACCCCCGCACCAAGCTCGTGGCCGTGTTCCTGTTCATCCTGGCCGTGGCCCTGACCTCCCCGGCCATGTGGCCGGGCTTCGCGGTGTACTTCGTGATTATCGCCGCCCTGGTCCTGCTCTCCCACGTGCCGGTGCGCTACGTCCTCAAGCGCTCGCTGGTGATAATACCCTTCGTGGTGCTGATTGCCGTCTTCATTCCCTTTTTCAAAGAAGGGGAGGTCGCCGGCAGCTACAATATCTGGCTGTGGCAGGTATCGGTGACGCACAACGGCCTCCAGGTGTTCTGGAACGTCCTGGCCAAGGCCTGGCTCTCCATCCTGGCCCTCGTCACGCTCACCGCCACCACGAAGATTACCGACCTCCTCCGGGGGCTGGAGCAGCTGCGCCTGCCGCGGGTGATGGTGATGATACTCTCCTTTATGTACCGCTACATCTTCGTGCTGACGGACGAGGTGATGCGGATGAAGCAGGCCCGGGACAGTCGGAACTTCGGCAGCGGACGCCGACTCTGGCAGATAAAGACCGTCGGCAGCATGACGGGCACCCTGTTTATCCGCAGCTACGAGCGGGGGGAGCGGGTCTACGCCGCCATGCTGGCCCGCGGCTACGACGGGCAGACCCGGACGCCGGACGGACCGGGCTTCCGGGCAGCGGACATGGTCTTCGGCCTGGGCTTCGGCGCGGCGGTGGTACTGACCTGTATCTTTAGCTTTCTCTATCAGGTGATATGATGGACGAGGTTATCAGGATAGAAAATCTCTCCTACGCTTACCCGGACGGCCAGCCGGCCCTGAGCGGCATCGACCTGGCGGTAAGCCGGGGGGAATCGGTGGCGCTCATCGGGCCCAACGGGGCGGGGAAATCGACGCTGCTCCTCCACCTCAACGGGATTCTCCATACCGATGGTCGTGTCAGGGTCTTCGGCCAGCCGGTGGGGGAGGAGAACCTGAAGGAGGTCCGGCGGCGCATCGGGCTGGTGTTCCAGAACCCGGACGACCAGCTTTTTTCGGCGACGGTCTTCGACGACGTGGCCTTCGGGCCGATTAACCTGGGCTACTCCGGGGAAGATGTCCGGCGGGCGGTGGCGGACGCCCTGGAGATGGTGGGCATGTCCGGCTACGGGACACGCTCCTCGCACCACCTTTCCCTGGGTGAGAAGAAGCGCAGCGCCATCGCCACCATCCTGTCGATGAGCCCCGAGGTCATCGTCCTCGACGAGCCGACGAGCAACCTGGACCCGCGCGGCAAGTGGCGGCTGATTCAGCTTTTGAAAAAGCTCCCGGCCACCCGCATTATCGCCACGCACGACCTGGAGCTGGTGGCCGAGCTCTGCGGAAGGGTCATCGTCCTCGACGAGCCGACGAGCAACCTGGACCCGCGCGGCAGTGGCGGCTGATTCAGCTTTTGAAAAAGCTCCCGGCCACCCGCATTATCGCCACGCACGACCTGGAGCTGGTGGCCGAGCTCTGCGGAAGGGTCATCGTCCTCGACGGGGGGCGGCTGGTGGCCGACGGTCCCGCCGACCGGATTCTGGCCGACGCCCCTTTGCTGGCCGCTCACGGGCTTTCCCGCCCGGCGGGGCTCAGAGGAGCTTCATCTCCGGCGTTTCCAGTTCGAGGCTGATGTCCAGCGCCCGGTAGGAGTGGGTGAGCGCCCCGATGGAGATGATATCGACGCCGGTCTCCGCCACCTCGCGGACATTGGCCAGCGTGATGCCCCCGGACGCCTCCAGCCTGGCCTGACCGTTCACCGTCTCCACCACCTGCCGCATGTCGGCGGGGCCCATGTTGTCCAGCATGATGGTATCGGCACCCGCCTCCAGGGCCTCGCGGGCCTCCGCGGGACGGGTGATTTCCACCTCGACGGTGATGCCCGGCGGCGCGTTTTCCCGGGCCCTGGCCACGATTTCCCGGAGGGTCAGCCCGGTGGCGCGCAGCGCCGCGATGTGGTTGTCCTTGATGAGGACGGCATCGCCCAGGTGCGTACGGTGGTTGTGGCCCCCGCCCATCCGCACGGCGTACTTCTCCAGCCGCCGCAGGCCGGGGGTGGTCTTGCGCGTATCGACGATGCGGGCGGGGAGTCCTTTTACGGCGGCAACGTACTGCGCCGTCAGCGAGGCGACGCCGCTGAGCCTCTGGAGGAAGTTGAGAGAGACCCTTTCCGCCTTGAGGATGCTGGTGACGCGGCCGGCCACGGTGCCGGCGATGTCGCCGGGGTTAATCGGCGTGCCGTCCTGAATCAGTATGTCTATTTTCAGGGAGGGGTCGACGCGCTGAAAGACCCGCCCCGCCACCCCGATGCCCGCCAGGACTCCCCTTTCCTTCACCAGGAACGAGGCGCGGCCGGAGAGGTCGGGCGGCAGGAGCGCCTGGCTGGTGACGTCCCCGTGGCTGACGTCCTCGTCCAGGGCGAGGTCGATAACCCTATCGACCTCTTTCTCCGGCAGCTGCGGCGTGCTCACCGCCTACTTCTCCTGGCGTAAGACGACGCTGCCCCGCGCCACCCGGAGGGTGGTCCCGGACTCTACCTTGATGACTACGCTGTCCTCGGCGAGGCTGTCAATCGTCCCGTAGATACCGCCGGCGGTCATGACGCGGTCGCCCTTTTGCAGCTCCCGCATCAGTGTCTCGTGCTGTTTCTGGCGCCGGCGCTGGGGCCTTATCATCAGCAGGTAGAACAGGCCGAAGATGACCACCAGAAAGATAATCATGGGCCAGATGCTGCCCGGTTCCTGCGGGGTCCCGCCGGCCGGGGCGAGACAGCCGCTGGCGACGGCCAGTATGCCGATGAGCAGTACCGCGATTAAACTTAAACTAACTATCCTGCGCATATTATCCTTTATCCTCCTGATTAACGTTACCGGGTTCAACGCTACCCCGCAGCGACCACGGACTGGTCGCCTCGATTTTGATATTCATCAGCTCCCCGGGGCAGTCGCCGTCACGGCGGAAGAACACCAGCTTATCGGTACGGGTGCGTCCGTACCACTTGCCCCGCTTTTTCCCCTCTACCAGGACCCCGACGGCCCTGCCCAGCAGGCGGGCGTTGATTTCCGCTTGTATCTGCTCCTGGAGTCGCTCGACCGTGTCCAGCCGGGCCTTTTTCTCGGGGAGGGATACGTTGTCCTCGAGCTCCCGGGCGGCCGCCGTCCCTTCCCGGGGGGAGTAGGCGGCCATATGCACTGTATCAAACTTTATCCCGGAGAGCAAGTCCACGGTCCCCCGGAACTGGGCTTCGGTCTCGGAGGGGAAGCCGACGATGACATCGGTGCTGAGAGCGACCCCCGGGATGCTCTCGCGGATGCGTTCGACGAGCCGGCGGTACTGCTCGACCGTATAGCCGCGCTTCATGGCCGCCAGGACTGCGTCGCTGCCCGCCTGCACCGGCAGGCTTATCTGCTCGCAGACCTTGTCCAGCCGGGCGATGGCCTCGATGAGCCGCGGACTCATGTCCTTGGGGTGGTTGGTGAGGAAGCGCAGCCGCGCCAGCCCCTCGACGGCGTTGACCTCGCCGAGGAGGTCGGCCAGCTCCGGCTTGCCGGGGAGGTCGCGTCCGTAGGAGTCCACGTTCTGCCCCAGCAGGGTGATTTCTTTAACCCCCCGCCGCACCAGCTCCCGCACCTCGCAGGTGATTTCCGCCACCGGCCGGCTCCTCTCCCGCCCGCGCCGGTAGGGCACGATGCAGTAGGCGCAGAAGTTGTCGCACCCCTGGCTGATGGTGACGTAGGCGGTCGGGGAGGGGTGGCGGGGAAGAGATAGCTCCGCCGTCTTTTCCAGCCACGGCGGTACTTCCCCCGGCTTGAAAAAATGGTCGATGTGGGGGTAGGTCTTTTGAAGCCGGCCGGTATCGGAGTTGACCAGGCAGCCGGTCAGCGCCAGGGTGACGCCCGGCCGGGTCTTTTTCAGCGGCCGGAGGGCGTGCAGCTTGTTGACCACGCGGCTCTCGGCGCTCTGGCGTACCACGCAGCTGTTGAGCACGATGAGGTCGGCCTCCGCGGCGCTGGCCGCGGCCTCGTAGCCGAGCCCCTCGAAGCAGCTCTCCAGCCGCGCCGACTCCGCCTTGTTCATCTGGCAGCCGATTGTCCAGATATGGTACTTGGGCATTGGTGTTATCCTG
>MGNX01000062.1:902-25490 GCA_001796935.1 Chloroflexi bacterium RBG_16_60_22 | reverse complement strand
GAGCGGGTAGGGCCGGCCGCTCTCTATCTGGTCGGCGATGGCGTTGGACTGCATCTCGCGGTAGCGTTTCGTCCATATCGGGAAACGCGCGGAGCCGATGCCCGGCGGCATATCTTTCACTCTTTCGTGGAGGGTGATGTCATTGGTGAGGGGCTGTTGGTAGGTGCTGAAGCGGTTGCCGCCGGCCACCTCGAAGTTGCCGGTGATGGCCGCCAGCAGGATAACGGCGCGGTGGTTCTGCACGCCGTTGGAGTGGTGGGTGGTGGCGTTAGCGCTGAGGTGTACCTTGGCCGGGCGGGTGGTGGCGTAGAGACGGGCCGCTTCCCTGATTCTGGCGGCGGGCACCCGGGTTATCTCCGCCACGCGCTCCGGGGTGTATTCCCTCACCAGCTCCTTCAGCCCGTCGAAGCCCACCGTCCACTTCTCGACGAACTCTTTGTCGTGGAGGTTTTCGCCGATGATAACGTTCATGAAGCCCAGCGCCAGGGCGCCGTCGGTGCCGGGCCGCAACTGGAGGTGGATATCGGCGCGGGCGGCCAGGGCGGTACGGCGGGGGTCAACGACGATGAACTTCACACCCCTCTCCCTGGCTTCGAGGTTGTCCTGCCAGGCCTTGGGGGAGGATATCACACCGGCGCCCCAGACCAGCTTGCATTTCGTCTCCGGCTCGACGCTGGCGCTGGAGGCCGTCAGCGTGGAGTAGTCGGCGCCGTAGGTCAGGTTGGAGGCAATCCAGGTGCCGGAGAAACAGTTGCTGCTCTCGGTGCAGTAGTTGGGCGACCCGAAGGCGTGGGTCAGGCGGTGGAAGTAGGGGCGGGGCTCCTTGGTATAGGCTATCCAGAAGACTACCGATTCCGGTCCGTACCTTTCACTGGCTTTCTGGAGATTATCGGCCATGGTGTCCAGCGCCTCGTCCCAGCCGATGCGCCGCCACGACCCGTTGGCGCGTTTGACCGGGTGCCGGAGGCGGTCGGGGTGGTAAACAAAGTCCAGCTGGGCCTTCCAGCGCGGGCAGTAAGCTACTTTGGGGTCGGCCATCTCTATTTTAACGGCTTTGCCGTCCCGGACGTGGATTCGGGTGGGGCAGGAAGCGGTGCACATGTAGCAGATGCCGTCTTTGACTTCTACCGACTTCACCATGATACCGTTCTCCCCTTCAATCGTGATACGAGGCAACCTTTGAGCATACTATATCACTTTCTTCATCATTATACCATCATGTAGCCAGGACGCGGCTGTGATATAATGATAGCACAGTATTACTGCGGAGAAATCGATACTGGAAGGAATAGAGCTAGCCCGTAAAGCCGTGGAGGTCGCCAGCGACAAGCAGGCCGGAAACATCGTCCTGCTGGATGTGCGCGGTATCTGCAGCTTTACGGACTTTTTCGTTATCTGCGCCGGAGAAAGCCAGCGGCAGGTGCGCACCATCTACGATGAAATCATGCGGGACCTGAAGAAGGAAGGCATCGCGCCGCACCACCACGAGGGCGCGCTCGACTCCGGCTGGCTACTGCTCGATTACGGCGACGTCATCGTGCATATCTTCGGGGCCGCCGAGCGGGACTACTACCGGCTGGACGAGCTCTGGCACGAGGCCATGACGGTTCTCAGGATTCAGTAGGCCCCGGCGGGAAAATCTCTTTCCCGGAGAAGAAGAGCGCTATCTCTTTTCTCCCGTTTTCCACGGAATCGGAGGCGTGCGTCGCGTTGCGCTGGACATCCAGCCCGTAATCGGCCCGTATCGTGCCCTTCTCCGCTTTAGCGGGGTCGGTGGCCCCCATAATCTTCCGGATACGCTCCACGGCGTCCTCCCCTTCGAAGACGGCGGCCACGATGGGGGCGGAGGTGATGTACGCCACCAGGTCCCTGAAGAAGGGCTTGTCCCGGTGCACGGCGTAGTGCCGCTCCGCCAGCGACCGGTCCATGTGCAGCATCTTGAGCGCCAGCAGCTTCAGTCCGTCCCCCTGGAGTCGGCCGATGATGACGCCGGCCAGTCCCCGCTGCATGGCGTCCGGCTTGATGAGTACCAGAGACCTTTCCATCTTCAGCTCCTGAATGAATTTGTTCTTCAGCCGGTATTGCCGCGGAACAGTCCGGCCAGGGTCTCGACGCCGACCTCCTCCAGCGAGCCCACGATGAGGTCGGCGTTTTTCAGGCTGTCCCGGGAGTGGCTGTTGGTCACGGCGATGCACTTCATGCCGGCCCGGTGGGCGGCGGCCACCCCGGCGATGGCGTCCTCGATGACGACGCAGCTTCCGGGGTCCGCGCCCAGCTTTTCGGCGGCCAGCCGGAAGACCTGCGGGCTGGGTTTGCCCTCGGGCACCTCCGTGCCGGCGGCGATGGCCTGGAAACAGCCCTCGATGCCAAGCCCGCGCAGGATGATTTCGATGTTCTCCGGAGGCGCCGAGGAGGCGATGGCCGACTTTATTCCCTGGCGGTTGAGGGATTTTATCAGCTCGATGGCCCCCGGGAGCGGCCTGATGTCAGCGCCGACCCTCCGGCGGTAGCTCGCCTGCTTGGCGTCGGTGATGGTGTCGAACTCTTCCCTGGAAATATCATAACCGAGGGCGTCGTAGATTATCGTGTCGTGCCGCTGGCCGAAGTGCCTCATGAACTCCTCCCGGCCGTAGTCCACCCCCCTCTTCCCGAAGACCTCGCGCCAGGCCTGGTAGTGGTACTCGCCGGTGTCGGCAATCACCCCGTCGAGGTCCCAGAGGACCGCCTCCAGCCGGTTATTTTTTGGCAAGGGCGGACTCCTCGATGATGAACTGCTTGGAGTGGCCCTCGGCGACCACCGTGCCGTCCTTGAGGCTGATTTCCGCCCGGCTTTCCAGCAGCTTCCGCGTCTGCCGGGTTATCCGGGCGGTGACATCGAGCGTCTGCTCCACCTTGACCGGCTGGCGCAGCCGGATGTTCATGGTGGCGGTAATGCAGGTGATACCGTTGAGGAACCCCACGTTATTCATCGCCTCGTCCAGTATCAGCGCGAGGATGCCGCCGTGGACGAGCCCCGGCCACCCCTGGAAGACCTTTTCGGGCTTAATTTCAGCCTTGAGAATACCTTCCTCCAGCCTGAATTTCAGCTTCAGCCCGATGGGGTTATGCTCGCCGCACCCGAAGCAAAAGTTCTTATGGATATCGGTTTCGATGGATACTTTCGGCAGCGCTACCATGTCACTGTCTCCGTTCTCTCGTTCTTTTAAAAATGCCGCCAGCCCGTCCGGTCGGCCTTGACGGCCCGGCCGGCGGCGTTGACGAGGTCGATATGTCCCGTTTTTCCCCCGGTGATTTCACCGATGACGGTCACCGGGCAAGCCATCGCCGCCCCGGCTCTGGCAACGGTGTCCGCGGCGCCGGTAAAGAGCAGCTCGTAGTCCTCCCCGCCGCCCAGCGCCAGCTCCAGCGCCTTCTCCCCGAAGCTGTCCTTTACCGTCTGGTGAACCGGAAGCTTATCGGCGTGGACGCGGGCGCCGACGCGGCTCGCCTCGCAGATATGGCGGAGGTCGGCGATGAGCCCGTCGCTGATATCGATGGCCGTGGCAATGCCGTTCTCAATCAGCACCCTCCCCTCGTCCAGGCGCGGCACGGGGTGAAGAAAAGCGTCCCTTAAATATCCGGTGGCCTCCGGCCCGAACGCGAGCTTCTTCGTCAGCATCTCCAGCCCGGCGGCAGCGGTGCCCAGGTGGCCGGTGACGGCTATCACATCGCCGGGGCGGGCGGTCGAGCGGCGCAGGAGCTTGTCACCCCGGCCGCTCCCGATGACGGTAACGGTAATCGAGACCACCGGCGACCCGCTGATATTGCCCCCGGCGATGGCCGTGCCCGTCCGGCCAGCCAGGTCGAGCATCCCCTCGTAGAGCGCCGTCACGTCCTCCACTTCCGTGTCTTCCGGCAGGTCCAGCGCCACCAGCGCGTAGCCGGGGACGCCGCCCATGGCGGCGATATCGCTGAGGTTGATGGCCAGCGATTTCCAGCCGAGCTCCCGCCAGGTGGCCGTTTCCAGCGAGAAGTGAATGTCCTGGACGAGGGAATCGACGGTGGCCAGCTCGATGGCGGAATCACAGCGCCAGGCGGCGGTGTCGTCACCGATGCCGATGATGAGCCGGTCGGGTCTGGACGACTGTCCCGGCGCGCCGGCGACCTTCCTGGCCAGGAGGTCAATCAGCCCGAACTCGCCCACTTCCCCGACTTTCATAGCTAAATTATAGCATAATAGCCGGGTGGCTCTCTATCCGGGTGAGGTGGCTTTGCCTTAAAAATACTTTATTTGTGTCACCCTGAGCGCAGCGAAGGGTCTACAGCGGTAGGGATTCTTTCGTCACTTCGTTCCTCAGAATGACATTTGGGGCAAAGCCGTTGGCCGGGAAAGGTGCTGAGGTAAAATATTCACGGTGAAAAAGATTACGCTGGCCTTTCTCATGAGTAAGAATTATACTTGAAGTGGAGATGATTATATGCCCACCCGCCCCCTCATCAAGGCCCTGACCGAAGCCGGCATCGGCTCCCGGCGCCGCATGGCCGACGCTGTCCGGCAGGGACGGGTGGAGGTCAACGGGGAGCTGGCGGAGTCCTTCAACCACCCGGTCGATATCTCTAAAGACCGCGTCGCTATCGACGGGCGGACGGTCGACCTTAAACCCGGCGAGGTCATCTGCCTGATGCTCAACAAGCCGGCCAATGTCGTTTCCACCGTCAGCGACGAGAAGGGACGCCGCACCGTGCTGGACGTCCTGCCTGAGAAATACCGCCGCCACCGCCTCTACCCGGTGGGTCGGCTGGACATCGATACCACCGGCCTGCTCCTGCTCACCAACGACGGCGACCTCACCTATCGGCTGACCCACCCCCGCTTCGAGCACGAAAAAGAGTACCTGGTGCAGATTAAGGGCAGGCTCAGGGCGGAGGAAATCAGGCGACTCGAAGGGGGCATCCGGCTGGAGGACGGCCCGACCCACCCGGCCTCCGTCAAGGCCGTCCCGCTGCCGCCGTTCAATTACTCCATCACCATCCACGAAGGCCGGAAGCGCCAGGTGCGCCGCATGTTCGAAAGGCTGGGGCACCCCGTCCTGGCCCTGAAACGCGTGCGCATCGGCGGACTGGACCTGGGCGACATCAAGGAAGGGGAAGTGAGGCGGCTGACTAAAAAGGAAATCGAGGTTCTACTGGGTCAGGGGTGAGGTAAAGCCAATTATCGCGTGCCAACCAGGCCGCTTCATCGGCGCTTTTCAAAACCGGCTTTTCTTTGTTATACTAGACTGGTTTTCCTTAACATTTCATCCGGATAATGGTTTCATTGACAGCGCACGCGATTATCGAACGAGCCAGGAACGAAGGCAGGGTCTTCCTGACCGAGGTGGAGTCCAAGGAACTCCTCGGCGAGGCAGGCATCAGCGTCATCCCTGCCCGGCTGGCTAAAACGCCGCAGGAAGCTGCAGCCATCGGCCGGGAGTTGGGCTTCCCGGTGGCCCTGAAGATAGCCTCGCCGGACATCATCCACAAGAGCGACTCCGGCGGCGTCCGGCTGGGACTGGCCACCCCGGAGCAGGTCGTGGAGGCCGGAGACGCTATGCTTAAAGAGACCGCCCGGGAATACCCCCTTGCCGCGGTTCAGGGCCTCTCCGTGCAGGCCATGGCCCCGCCCGGCACCGAGGTGATAATCGGCATGACCCGGGACGCCCAGTTCGGCCCGGTGCTCATGTTCGGCCTCGGCGGCATCTGGGTGGAAGTCCTGAAGGACATTTCCCTGCGGGTGACGCCCCTGACCCGGAGGGACGCCCGCGAGATGATTGAAGAAATCAGGGGTTTCCCGGTGCTCAGGGGTGAGCGCGGCCGGGAGCCGGCGGATATCACCGCGCTGGAAGACATGCTGCTGGCGGTCTCCGCCTTCGTGGCGGGGAACCCGGCGGTCCGGGAGCTCGACCTCAATCCCGTTATCGCTTCCGGGAACGGCGCCGTGGCCGTGGACGCCAGAATCGTGCTGGAGGAAAAATAAGATTACTGAAAAACTGATGGACCTGAGGTCGGTGCTGGAGAGTGCCGCAGCGCGCTTCGCCGCCAAGACGGCGATTGTCATCGGCGACCGCCGCGTGACCTTCGCCCAGCTGGAGGCGGACGCCAACCGGGTGGCCCACGCCCTCGTCAAGATGGGGGTAAAGAAGGGCGACCGCGTGGCGATGATTCAGGCCAGCAACCCGGAGTTCGTGGCCGTATTCTTCGGGATTATCAAGGCCGGGGGCATCGCTGTTCCCCTCGACGCCCGGTATATCCCTAACGAGCTGGCCCGCATCTTCAACGACTGCCTTCCCAGGGTGCTGGCGGTCGAGGACCCATCCCTGAAAGCCCTGCTGCCGGAGATGTCCCGCTTCAAATCAATCGACCATGTTATCGCCGTCAACGCCGAAGGCAATGAGCGGACTATCGGCTATCAGCAAATCCTGGCGGAAAATCCCCCCTCGCGCCTCAAAGTTCCCATTTCTCCGGGGGATACCGCCGTTATCTCCTACACCGGGGGGCCCACCCAGGAGCCGCACGGCGTCGAGCTCTCCCACCGGAGCGTCTGCACCGAGGCCATCAACTCCGCCGAGGTCTTTGAGCAGACCGATAAGGACGTGCTGCTGCAGTTCGCCCTGCCCATGTACCACCAGTTCGGCCTGACCGCCGTGCTGCTGGCTTCCATGTACCAGGGCAGTACCGTGGCGGTGGTGAGCGGGACGGGGCGGTCCATCCACCGCTTCATGGAGGCCGTGGAGAGGGAAAAAGGCACGATGTACCTCGGCGTCCCCTATATCTACGCCCTGATGATTAACGTCGCCCGGCGCGAAGGCATACCCTATGATTTAAGCTCGCTGCGACTCTGCATCAGCGGCGGCGCCCCCCTGCCGGTGGAGATTATCCGGCTCTTCAAACAGCACTTCGGCTTCAACCTCCTCGATATCTACGGCCAGACGGAGTCGGTCTCGCAGATTACCGTCTCGCCCATCGACGGCTCCGGCAAGCCCGGCTCCTCGGGCCAGCCGATGCCCTGCTGGGAGATAAAGATTTTTGACGATGACGATAACGAGCTTCCCCCCGACCGCGAAGGCGAGATAGTCGCCCGCGGCCCGGTGATGACCGGCTTTTACCACCGCCCCGAAGCCACCGCCGCCGCGCTGAGGAACGGCTGGCTGCATACCGGCGATATCGGCCGTATTGACCGGGACGGCTTCCTCTTTATCACCGGCCGCAAGCGCAAGATGCTCATCCTCAAGGGCCAGAATATCTTCCCCGCGGACATCGAAGAGGTGATGGCGACACATCCCAGGATAGCCGAGGTAAGAATCGTCGGGGTGCCGGACGTTATCCGCGGCGAGACGGTCAAAGCGCTGGTGCGCCTGAAGCCGGGGGAGACGGCCACCGAGCCGGAAATCCGCCAGTACTGCCAGGGACGCATGGCCGACTACAAGCTGCCGCGGGAGATTGTCTTTACGGACGTCATGCCGGAGGTAATCCCCAACTGGAGGCGTCCCGCCGGCCGGGCGGTCGGAGAGCTCAGGATAGAAGAAACAGGCTAGAGTTCCAGAGAATGATGGCCGCGTAGGCGGCTACCGCGACCCACGTGGCGATGACCCCCACCCTGGGGAACCGCCGGTAGACATCCCACAGTATAAAGGCGCACAGCAGGGCGCCGACCGTTTTTACTATCATGAACCCGACTTCCCCCACCAGCGGCTCCAGCAGCGGATTGCCTTCCCGCGCCCTTCCCCCATCGATGAGGAACTCGGTGAGCACCCCGTCCATGACGACGAAGGCTATGAGCGCGCCGAGGAGATATTTTATTTTATTCCGGCTCAGGTGTAACCGCATGTCAGACCACCACGTTCAGTATTGCCAGCAGCACGCGGAAGCGTGCCGGTATTTGCCCCAGCAGTTCGCCGTCAGCCTGCAGATGCAGCGGCTGCGCCGACCTCACCTCTATTTCCCTGGCCTTGCGCAGCTTTACCTTCGGATGTGTCAGGTGCGTCCCCCGGTAGATGCGCGGCAGCGACCAGAGGAGGTCGGGCTTGCTTAAATCGCCGATAATCAAAACGTCGAAATAGCCGTCGTCGACCCGGGCATCGGGCGCGGTGAGCATACCCCCGCCCCCGTAGCGGCCATTGTTCATGATGACGGTGCAGACCCGCTCATCGACCACCTCGCCGTCGATGGTGATGGAGACATCGCGGTTCCGGTAAGATACCAGGGTGGCCAGCAACCCCAGCAGGTAGGACGGCAGGCCCCCCAGTGCCTTAAACTGCTGCGTGGTACGCCGGACAATCTCGGCATCGAAGCCCATGCCGGCGAAATTAACGAAGAGCCTCTCCACGGTGCGGCCATTGCTGGCGTATTCCACCATGCCGAGGTCGACGGTGACCCGCCGCGGTTGTAACAACTTCCGGCAGGCCTCTTCACAGCCGCGCGGGATGCCCACGGTACGGACGTAGTCGCCGCCGGTGCCGGTGCTGATGATGCCCAGGGTGGCTTCCCCGATGCCGCCGGACTTGTACAGCCCGTTGACGACCTCGTTGATGGTGCCGTCGCCCCCCACCGATATCACCATGTCGTAGCCGTTCCGGGCGGCGGCCGTGGCCAGCTCGATGGCGTGCCCGGGGGCCTCGGTCAGGTCATGTTCGAAGCGGAGGCCGGACCCCTTGAAAAGGGCCTTTATCCGCGGCCACTCCCGACCCGTCCGGCCGGCCCCGGCCGTCGGATTTACAATCACTTTAGCGTATGTTGAACTCAACCGATACCTGCCCCGGGGGAAAAGAGAAGTTAGTCGATTGCTTGACAAGAGTATAGCACAGCCGCCGCCCGGAGAGTATTAAATTCCCGTTAATTTATCATAATGAAATTATAAAGATTCCCCTGCCTCAACTCTTCATCTATGAGTCAATCAAGCTTTCCAGGATTTATCCTGATGAGCTGGTCGTCATCGGCCGTCGGCACGCCGCGCCCGTCACGGTTGCTGGTAAGCAGATAGAGCAGGTTCTCCGGGCCGGCAACCACTTCACGCAGTCGCCCGAAGTTTCTCTCCAGATGGCGCCGCAGCGCCGCCGTTTCTCCGCTTATCTCCGCCCGGTAGAGACCCTGGCCGCGGAGACCGCTAAAAAAGACGGAGCCTTGCCAGAAAGTCGCCCCGGACGGCGCCCAGGTATCGCCGCCGCTTTGCAACACCGGGCTGACCATGCCTTCCGCCGTCGCGTCGCCGCGGACGAGCGGCCAGCCGTAATTGGCCCCGGGCCGGATAAGGTTCAGCTCATCGGTAGCCTGGGAGCCGTGCTCCGTAGCCCAGAGTCGCCCCCGGTCATCCCAGGCCAACCCCTGAGGGTTGCGGTGCCCATAGGAATAGACCGGTGAACCGGGGAACGGGTTGTCACTCGGAACGGCACCATCGTCTTCCAGGCGTAAAATCTTGCCGGCCAGCGAGTTGAGGTCCTGGGCCAGCGCCGCGTTTCCCGAGTCGCCGGTGGTAATATAGAGTCGGCCGTCCGGCCCGAACTTTATTCGGCCGCCGTTATGGATACTACCCGCCGGAATACCATCGAGAATTACTTCACCGTCCGCCAGGATATCGTCCTTTTTAAAGTACCTCGCCACGCGGTTTACCGGATTATTCCCGTCCTGACGGGTATAATAGACGTAGATGAAACCATTGACGTCAAAGTCAGGGTGAACGGCAATCCCCAGCAGTCCGCCCTCGCCGCGGGCGGCGACTTCTGTAATTGTCAGTAGCGGCTCAGTTAAAAGCCCCTTCTGGGCATCAACCAGCCTTACCCTTCCCGGCCTTTCGGTAAGGATGATACTGCCGTCCGGCAGAAAGTCGAGCGCCCAGGGTATTTCCAGCCCTCTGGCCAGGGAGACGGCCAGCTCGGCGTCCCTGACAGCCGGCTCCTGCCCCGGAGTCGAAGATGGCGCCGCCGCGGGCGTCTCCAGCCGGCCCGCCCGGAAATTCCACCATATCAGCCCGGCCGCCACCAGAACCCCAATCAATACCGACACGGCTATTATTTTCTTTATCATTGACCGCCCCGGTTCAACTCCACTCGCCGGCGCCGGTCCAGACGCGCGCCATCTCCCCGGCCAGGAGCCGGTGCTCCGCCCGCTTCATGTCCGGGTCCACCCGGAAGAAGTCTATCGCCTCGGCGCGGGCCAGCTCCAGAAGGGCGACGTCGGATATCCTCGCCATGCGCAGGTCGGGCAGGCCGCTCTGGCGCGTCCCGAAGAACTCGCCCGGCCCGCGCAGTCGCAGGTCCGCCTCGGCCAGCTCGAAGCCGTCCTGCACGCTCTCTATTATGTCAAGTCGCTCCCGCCCTACCTCGGTGGGGTTTTCCGCCAGCAGCATGCAATAGCTCTGCGCCTCACCGCGCCCTACCCGACCCCGGAACTGGTGCAGCTGGGAGAGCCCGAAGCGGTCGGCGCTCTCTATCAGCATCACCGTGGCGTTGGGCACATCGATGCCAACCTCAATCACGGGGGTCGAGACCAGGATGTTCAATTCGCCGGAGCGGAAGGCCGCCATGACCGCGTCTTTATCGGCCCCGCTCAAGCGACCGTGCAGCAGGCCGAGACGCAGGTCCGGGAAGACCTCACGGGAGAGGCGCTCGTACTCCGCCACCGCCGCCTGGGCGGCGATAGTCTCCGACTCCTCGATGAGGGGGCAGAGGATAAAGGCCTGGCGCCCCGCGCCCACCTGCTTTCTCACGAAGGCGTAGGCGCTCTCCCGCTGGTCAGGCTTGAGCCACTTCGTCTTCACCGTCTGCCGGCCCGGCGGCAGCTCGTCGATGACGGAAAGGTCGAGGTCGCCGTAGAGCGTGAGGGCCAGGGTGCGGGGAATGGGGGTGGCGGTCATCACCAGCATGTGGGGGCTGAACCCCTTCTCTCGCAGGGCTGACCGCTGTTCCACGCCGAAGCGGTGCTGCTCGTCGACCACCGCCAGTCCCAGCTTGAGGAACTCGACGCCCTTCTGGACGAGGGCGTGCGTGCCGATGACGATATCGATTTCGCCGGATAGAATCTGCTTTTGAATCTGCCGCTTGCCGGCCTGCCGTATATCGCCGATGAGCAGGGCTACCCCCAGGGGACGCTCGCGGACGCCGGAGAAGCTCCGCAGGTAGCCCTCCCCCTCTTCCCGACCCACCCTGGATAAAAGCCGGCAGATGGTAGCGAAGTGCTGCTCGGCGAGAATCTCGGTGGGCGCCATGAAGGCCGCCTGGCAGCCGTTGGCCGCCGCTTCCAGCAGGGCCGCCGTGGCCACCACCGTCTTGCCGCTGCCCACCTCCCCCTGTAATAGCCGGCACATCGGGCGGGACTTCTCCAGGTCCGCCTTAATCTCCGCCATGACCTTATGCTGCGCCGCGGTGAGGGTAAAGGGCAACGACTTTAAAAACGTATCCAAAACCGGCTGTTTAACATCAAAAGGCGTGCCCGGCCGCGTCTCCTGGAAGTCGCGCTTCCTGCTCATCACGCCCAGCTGGAGCAGAAAAAGCTCGTCGAAGGCCAGGCGGGTACGGGCCCGGTCCTTGACCGCCTCGTCCTCCGGGTAATGGGCCTGGCTGATGGCCTGCGGTAGCTCCAGGAGGTGGAGCCGCTTTCTTAAATCTTCCGGCAGGAAATCGGGTACCTGCGGCGCCCAGAGGTCGATGAACGCCTTCATCAGCTTCCTGACCTGCCGCGGCCGCAGGCCCTGGGTCAGCGGGTAGACCGGTACCAGGCGCGCGGTGTGGACCAGGTCCTGGCCTTCCATCAGCTCCCACTCCGGCGAGAGAAACACGTGGCGTCCTTTGAAGAGGCTGACGCGGCCGCTGAGCATTATCCGGGCGTTGGTGGTGAGCTTCTTCGCCAGGTAGGGCTGGTTGAACCAGACCACCCGCATGTTCCCCGTCTCGTCGCCGACGATGGCCTCGGTGCTGCGCCGGCCCCCCGGCCGGGACTCCTGGGCCTGCCAGACATTGGCCACGATGGTCTGCTCCTCCCCCTCCGCGAGCTGAGAGATGAACTTGAGGCGGCTGTAGTCCAGGTGGCGGTGGGGAAAGAAGTAGAGCAGGTCGCGCACCGTCTTCACGCCCATCCTGCCGAACTTGCCGGCAAGGCTGGTGCTGATGCCTTTAACGATGGTAACGGGGGAGTCCAGGCCGGGACCGGCGCCGGGCGCCGGGGTCGATTTTTTCACCTTCGGGGCCGGCTTTTTCGCGGTAACCGTCCGGGGAGCGGGTGGTCCGGCGGCGGGCCCTTTCCCCATCTCATCGAGGAAAGCCAGGACGCCCTGCGCCCATTCCCGGCGCTGCGGCGGTGTCAGGGCGGCATAGCCGGGGGCGAAGAGCTGGCGGAAACGCTTCAACATGGCCGGGCTGGTGACTGATTCCGCCGCTTGAGCCGACCAGTTGCGCAGGAATTTGTCCAGCCCGCCGAACACGGCAATGTCCGCGTAGTCGCGCTGCCGCTCCAGGTCGAGGACTTTGCGCAGAGAATCGGCGTTCATCGGCAATACATTCCCGCCTAATTATAGCCGGAATCCGGGGAGAAAAGCACGGATAAAACCGTCATTGCGAGGAGCCCGCCTGAGGCGGGCGACGAAGCAATCTTAAAGTGTCTATAGAGATTGCTTCGCCTCCGGTTCGCAATGACATGCCGCCGGGAAAAAGGAATATCCGCCGCCGGGGACGGTCACGCCGATGACACTGCCGGTAATGACCCTGGCCGTCAATACTACCTGGCTGCCTCGAGGAAAGTCAGGGCGAGGGCCTTGGGGCCGGCGTACGTCCCGACCACCGGGCTGATGATTGAGCGCCGGATACGCTCCCTGGGGAAGAGCGCGCCGAGACGCTCCACCAGGGCATCGGCGTCATCGGGGGTGGTGGAATGCTCCACGGCCAGCGCCTCTACCTTGCCGTAACCGGCTATTACGCCGTACATATAGTCGAGTCCCGCGCTCATGGAGCGCACGCGGGTCAGGGGCGACATCTCGCCTTCTTTGATGGTGAGTATCGGCTTGACGGACAGCATCGAGCCCAGCAGCCCGCTGGCCTTGCCGATGCGCCCGCCCTTGGCCAGGTACTTGAGCGTATCGAAATAGGCGATGAGGTGCGACCGCGACACCGCCTGGCGCGCCAGGTCGGCCGCTTTCTCCAGGCTGGCCCCTTTTTTAACGGCCTCGGCCGAGGAGATGGCAATCAGCCCCTGGCCCATGGCCACCGAAAGCGAATCGATTATCTCGATGCGGCACTTGCCGGACACCATTTGCTTGGCCTGCGTTGCCGACTGGTAAGTGCCGCTGAGCTTGCTGGAAACGACGATGACCAGAATCTCATCGGTCTCCTTGGCCAGCTTCTGGTAGACCTCCAGGAAATCGTTGGGCGTCGGCTGCGTCGTCGAGGGCAGAGTAGACTCGGTTACCAGGCGCCGGTAGAACTCCTCGGTGGTGATGTCCACGCGGTCGCGGTAGATATCCTCGCCGAAGCGCACGTAGAGCGGCACCACGGTGAGTCCCAGTTCCCGGGCCAGGTCTTCGGTGATGTCTGATAGCGAATCCGTTACGATTTTAACTGTCATTCCAGCCTCCAACGTTCCTATTCAATAGAAATAATATAGCTGTAGTGGGGCTGTCCGCCCCGGATAACTTCGACCTGCAACTGCGGGTACTCTTTCGTGATGCTGGCGCTTATCTGCTCGGCCTCGGCGGCCTCCGCTTCGGCCCCGTAGTACATGGTAACCACCTCGGCCTTCTCCAGGTCCAGCCGGTCCAGGAGCTTATGGATGACCTCGGCGTTGGTTTCGCCGGCGGCCACGAGGTCGCCGTCCAGCAGCCCGATGGGCTGCTTCTTTTTAATCTTCAGGCCGTTTATCCTGGTGGTGCGCACCGAGCGGGTGACCTCGATGGTCTTTACCGCGGCGAGGGCCTTGGTCATGATGTCGGCGTTGGTGTTGAACTCTGCCTCGTAGTCGAAGGCCAGCAGCGCCACCACCCCCTGCGGAATGGTGCGGGTGGGCACCACCTTGACCTTTTTCTCCGTCAGCGCCGGTACCTGTTCGGCGGTGAGGATGATGTTCTTGTTGTTGGGCAGGATGATAATCTTGTCCGAGAAAGTGGACTCCACCGCCTGGAGGATATCCTTGGTACTGGGGTTCATCGTCTGGCCGCCGGGCACGACGGCGGCGGCGCCCAGGCTGCCGAAGACATCGGCCAGGCCGTCCCCGGAAGCCACGGCGATGACGGCCGTATCCGTGGTGGGCAGCCGGTCCTTCTGCATCTCCAGGTAGTCCTGGTGCTGCTCGTCCATGTTGCGGATGCTGACCTGGTGCATCGTGCCCAGCTTGGTGGCAAACTGGACGACGTTCCCCGGCGTCAGGGTATGGATATGGATGCGCACCGCGGTCTCGTCGCCGACGACAATCAGGGACTCGCCTTTCTTCAACAGTCGTTTCTTGATGGTTTCTGCGTCCAGCTTCTCCCCCTTGAGGAGGAACTCGGTGCAGTAGCCGAAGGGCACCTCTTCGACGCCGGCCGCCGCCGTCAGCGACGCCACGTGGGGGGTCTCGCTGACGATTATCTGCGGCTTGCGGAGTCGCATCAACTCGGTCTCGCCGCGGAGGTAGCGCATGGCCCCCTCGAAGATAGTGTAGAGGCCCTGGCCGCCGGCATCCACCACGCCGGCATCCCTGAGCACCTTGAGGAGGTTGGGGGTGTTGGCCAGTGATTCCCCGGCGGCGTTCACCGTGGCCTCCATGATAGCGATGATATCCTCGTCTCCGGCGTCAACCCGGGCCCGGGCGGCCGCGGCGGCGTCCTTCATCACGGTAAGCATCGTCCCTTCGACGGGGTTGCTCACCCCCTTGTAAGCGATGACCGCCGATTTATCCAGGGCATCGGCGAGGTCGGTGGCGTTGAAGGACTCCCTGCCCTCCAGCCCCTCGGCCAGGCCGCGCCATATCTGGGAGAGGATGACGCCGCTGTTGCCGCGGGCCCCCATGAGAGCGCCCTTGGCCATGGCATGGGCCACCCCGGAGGCGGAGTGGTCCGGCGCGCGGTAAGCCTCCTCCATCGTGGAGCGCATGGTCAACATCATATTCGTCCCGGTATCGCCATCCGGCACCGGGAAGACATTAAGGGCATCGATTTCCGCGGAGCTCTTTTCCAGCCAGGAGCCTGCCGCCGCGAACATCTCTCTCAGGTCCTGGCCCGCTACGACTTTCGTCTGGCTCATGCTTCACCATCCTTGCCAATCTTGTGGCACTATGTTACTATATGTTAGCAGCATATTACAATAGTATTAAGGTATAATCAAGGAGAACAAGTTGAAGTGTGATTTATGCGGCAAGACCCCGCAGTTCGGTCATAATGTCAGCCACTCCAAGCGGCGCACCAACCGCCGCTTTGACCCCAATATCCACCCCGCCACCATCACCATCAACGGCGAGACAAAACGGTACAACCTCTGCACGCGCTGCCTGCGCACCCAGCACAAGGTGGCCAGGGCCTAGCTGAACCGGCAACCCTCCCTCCTTACCCCTTTGCCGCCATCCGGCGGGCGGCGGCCAGCGCCCTGGCGACCCGCCCCGGGGCGGTGCCGCCGGTAACGTCCCGGACCGCCAGCGACGAGGCCACGGTGATGTCGCGCACATCCTCGGCAAACCGCGGGGAAAATTTCTTATATTCGCTCAAGTCCAGCCCGGACAGCGCTTTGCCCTTTGCCGCGGCGTAGCTCACCAGCCGGCCGACGATTTCATGGGCGGTACGGAAAGCCTCGCCCTTCTTTACGAGGTAATCGGCGATGTCCGTGGCCAGGATATAGCCCCGCTCCGCCGCCTTCAAGGTATTGCCGGCCTTGACCTTGAGCGTGGCCACCATGCCCGCCATCACCTCCAGCGTGGCCAGCAGCGTGTCCACGGTATCGAAGAAGCCCTCCTTGTCCTCCTGCATATCGCGGTTATAGGCCAGGGGCAGGCCCTTCATCGTGGTCAGCAGGGCCGTGAGGTGGCCGTACACGCGCCCGGTCTTGCCGCGCGCCAGCTCGGCCACGTCCGGGTTCTTCTTCTGCGGCATGATGCTGCTGCCGGTGGCATAGGCGTCGTCAATCTCGACGAAGTCGAACTCCGCCGACGACCATATCACCAGCTCCTCGGCGAGCCGTGAAAGGTGCATCATGCCGATAGCGGCGGCGGCCTGGTACTCCAGCAGGAAATCGCGGTCGGACACCGCGTCCAGGCTGTTGCGGCTGACCCGGCTGAACCCGAGCTCCTTCGCCAGGAACTCACGGTCGATATCGTAGGCCACCCCCGCCAGGGCACCGCTGCCCAGCGGCATGACATCGACACGCTTGAGGCAGTCGTGAAAACGCTCGATGTCTCTTTGCAGCATCTCAAAATAGGCAAGGAGGTGGTGCGCCAGCAGCACCGGCTGGGCCACCTGGAGGTGGGTGTAGCCGGGCATGACGACCTTTTTATTGGCCCCGGCCAGGGCGATGAGGGCACGCTGCAGGCCGCGCAGGCCCTTGACCGTGTCCCCGATGGCCTCTCTGGTGAAAAGGCGCATGTCCAGGGCGACCTGGTCGTTGCGGGAGCGGGCGGTATGGAGCTTGCGCCCCGCCTCCCCCGCTACCTCGATGAGGCGTGACTCCACCGCCATGTGGATGTCTTCCAGCTCGGCTTTGAACGGGAATTTGCCCTGCTCTATCTCTTTCTGAATGGACAAAAGCCCGGCGGCGATTGCCTCCGCTTCCTTATCCGTAATGATGCCCTGTTTAGCCAGCATTCTGGCGTGGGCGAGGCTCCCGCGGATATCCTGGCGGTAGAGCCGCCGGTCAAAGGGGAGGGAGGCGGTGTACCTCGCCACCAGTTTGTCAGCCGGCTTGCTGAAACGACCCCTGATATGGCTCATGTCACTTTTCTTTATCTTTTTTCCTCTGGACCTGGGTCTGCGTCCGCGCCGGCAGTCCGAAGAGCTTGATGAAGCCCACCGCGGCGCTCCGGTCGAAGACGTCCCCCCGGTCGTAGGTGGCCAGGTCGTGGCGGTACAGGGAGTAGGGGGACTTCCGCCCCACCACGGCGCTGCTCCCCTTGAAAAGCTTGAGCCGGACCGTCCCGGTCACGAAACGCTGCGAGGAATCGACGTAAGCCGCCAGGTCGTCCCGGTAGGAGGTGAACCAGCGGCCGTCGTAAATAAGGTCGGCGTACTCGCTGGAGATTATCTGCTTCAGTCTTAGCTGCTCCCGCGACAGGGTCATCGATTCGAGGGCCTGGTGGGCCTGGATGAGGGTCACGGCGGCGGGGGCCTCGTAAATCTCCCGCGACTTTATCCCGGTGACCCGGTCCTCGATGTGGTCGATTTTACCCACGCCGTGCTTGCCCGCCAGCTCGTTTACTTTCTCGATAAGGTCGATGGCGGCCATCTTCTTCCCGTTGACGGCGGTGGGGACTCCCTTTTCAAACTCGACTTCAATATACTCCGGCTCGTCCGGGGTTTTGGCCGCCGGCGCGGCCCAGATAAAGGCGTCGTCGGGGGGCTCCGTCCAGGGGTCTTCCATGACCCCGCACTCGATGCTCCGCCCCCATAAATTCTGGTCGATGGAGTAGGGGCTGGCGGACGTGATGGGGATAGGGATATTATTCCGCTGGGCGTAGGCTATCGTCTCGTCGCGCGTCATGCCCCAGTCGCGGGCCGGCGCCAGAATGGTGAGCTCCGGGGCCAGCGCGCCGACGCTCACGTCGAACCTTACCTGGTCGTTGCCCTTGCCGGTGCAGCCGTGGGCCACCGCCCCGGCGCCCTCCGCCCGGGCGATTTCCACCAGGAGCCGCGCCATCAGGGGACGGGCCAGGGCCGTGGCCAGCGGGTACTTTCCCTGGTAGAGCGCGTTGGCTTTGAGCGCCGGCACCACGAACTCGTCGATGAAGGCCTGCCGGGCGTCCTGCACCACCGCCCTGACCGCCCCCAGCTTCAGGGCCTTCTCGCGGATTTTGGGGAAGTCCGGCTCGTTACCGACATCGACGCTGAAAGCGACGACGTCGAGGTTGTGCTTTTCCTTAAGCCACCTGATGGCTACCGAGGTGTCCAGTCCGCCGCTGTAGGCCAGGACGACTTTATCCGGCACGCCGCGCCTCCCTCGGGCGGGGGGTAATCAATCTTTCCCCCGGAAATTAGCGTCCAGGAAATCGGTGACCGCCTGGTGTATGCCGGGGTACTGCCAGGAGTAGTCGTGACCCGGCGCCCGCAGCCAGCTCAGGACATTGCCCGGATTTTCCTCCGGACCCAGCATGCCGAGCCATCCCTTGACGGTGGCCCAGACCATGGCCGGGACGTTGCCGTAGCTGAAGGTATCGACGCCCCGGCCGTTGCTGTTCATCAGCAGCGTCCTCTCCAGGACCACCGGCCGGTGCCAGAATGGCGTACCCGTCTGGATGCTGAAGACCTCCGTCCGGTCCTTGAGAATGACCATCGTCTTATCAGAGATAACGGTGCCGGTGCTTTCCCCGGCCACGATTACTCTCAGGTCAGGAATATGGTCGGTCAGGAACGCCACCCGCTCGGCCAGGTCACGCGACTTGTTCGGGTAGCGTCTCGCCCCCTCGACGAACTCCCGGATGCAGCCAGTAAAGCCGCCGCCGGTGCGCCGGTAGTTCAGTACCAGCGGGCGATAGCCGAGTTTCTCCAGCTGCAACCTGATACCATCGAGGATGCTGGACCAGCCCGGTGTCTCCTCGGTCATGTTCCACCCCCAGCCGCCGGAGTTGAAAAAGACAACGACGTCGCTGTCATTCGCCTCCAAATAGGTCGCCAGCAGCTGGTCAACGAATAGTTGTAGCTTCTCCTGGCTATCGCCGACCATCTGCGTGGCCATCGTCACGGCGTCATCAATGACGGACTGAGGCACCGACGAGTAATCCAGCGCAGATAAATCGGGTTCCTGAATACCAATCTCTTTAGCCATCCCGACCTCTGTATTAGATAGAATTAGTCCCAGCATGGCCAGCACTGGAACAGCCACCAGCAAGGCCGCTATCCCCGGGCTGCCTAACTTTTTTAGCATCACCGTCTCTTAGGTCTAATTTTAGCAATATTTACGTAACAATGCCAGAAAACACCCCGTCCAGTATGCCGATGGCCTCGTCAACCTCTTTCCGGCCGATAATCAGCGGCGGTATCAGGCGGATGGCACTGGCTTTCAGCTTGTTTACCAGCAGGCCTCTCTCCAGGCAGGCCATGAGGACCGACTGTCCGATATCGCTGCTGAATTCCACCGCCACCAGCAGTCCGCGGCCCCGCACATCGGTGATGAAGGAATATTTATTTTTCAATGCATTCAGCCGCTCCGTCAGGTATTGCCCCACCCGCCCGGCGTTGCCGGGGATATCGTGAGCGACGACGTACTTCAGCGTGGCGCAGGCGGCGGCGCTGGTAACCGGATTGCCCCCGAAGGTCGAGTTATGGTCGCCGACGGCGAAGACGGAGGCCTTTTCCTTGGCCAGCACCGCCCCGATAGGGATGCCGCCGCCCAGGCCCTTGGCCAGCGTCAGGATATCCGGCTCGATACCGTAAAGCTGGTAGCCGAACAGCGTCCCCAGGCGGCCGATGCCGGTCTGGACTTCGTCCAGGATGAGCAGAATACCCTGGCTATCACACCACGCTCTCACCTCTTTCAGGTAGTCGCCAGAGGGGAGGTTGACACCCCCCTCCCCCTGCACCGGCTCCAGCATCACGGCGCAGGTCTTTTCCGTGGTGGCCGACTTTATGGCCTCGATGTCGTTATTGGCCACGTTGATGAAACCTGCCGGCAGAGGGACATATGGAGCGTGCATCTTGGGCTGCCCGCTGGCCGCCGTCATGGCCAGGGACCGACCGTGAAATGAGTCCATGGTGGTAATGACCTCGTAAGCGCCTTTCAGCTTGAGATGGCCGTAGCGTCGCGCCAGCTTGACGGCGCCTTCATTGGCCTCCAGGCCGCTGTTACAGACGAACACCCTGTCCAGGCAGGAGTTCTCCACCAGGAGCCGGGCCAGCTGGACCTGGGGAACGGTGTAGTACCAGTTGGAGGCCTGCATCAGGGTCCGCGCCTGCTCGGCGACGGCCTCGGCGACCACCTTCGGGCAGTGTCCCAGGCAGTTGACCGCCAGCCCGCAGACAAAGTCCAGGTACTCTTTACCTTTATCGTCCCAGACCCGCGCCCCCTCCCCCCTGACCAGGGTCAGCGGGACGCGCACGATGGTCTGCATGTAGTACTTGCTTTCCAGTTGCTGCCAGTCAGTCATAATTATCCGGTTTTTTACAACCTACCCCCTGTATCCCCCTCCCTTGGTAAGGGAGGGGGAATTTTTTATTTAGAGGGGCTTCACCCCTCTAAAACTCCCTTCCTCCATTACTTATATATCGTGGTGCCGCCGTCCTGCCCCTGGACCTCTTTTAACAGGGCGTGCGGCTTTCTCCCGTCTATTATACGGGTTATCGTGCCTTCGTTTAAAGCCTTGAGGCAGGCATCTATCTTGGGAATCATGCCGCCGGAAATCACCCCCGAGGCCGCTAGCGACTCCACCTCGGCGGCGGAAAGCCGGGGAATAAGACGGCCGGAGGCGTCGTTGATGCCGGGCACGTCGGTCAAAAAGACCAGCCTCGCCGCCCCCAAGGCGGCGGCGATGTCCCCGGCAATGGGGTCAGCGTTGATATTGATTATCCCCGCGGCGTCCGCCGGGCGGTCCACCGCGTACAGGCTTATCGGCGAGACGACCGGGACGAACCCGCCCTGAAGCAGCGTTTCCAGGAGCGCCGGGTTGACCCTGGCCACCGTGCCCACGTAGCCCATCTCCCGGCTCTTCATCTTGCCCTCGATGAGCGCGCCGTCGACACCGCTGATGCCGATGGCCTTCCCGCCCCGGACGTTGACCGCCGCCACGATTTCCTTGTTGACCAGCCCGGCCAGCACTGCGGTGGCCACCTCCAGGGTAGGTAAATCGGTAACGCGCTCGCCGCGCACGAACTTCGTAGCCACCCCCTGCCGCTTGAGCCAGGCGGTGACGGCGTTGCCGCCGCCGTGGACGACCACCAGCGGGGCGCCCTTTTTCTGGAGGGCCACGATATCTTCGATGGTGGTATCGCCGCTGCCCAGCGTGGAGCCGCCGATCTTTATCACTGTAACGTTTTTCATCGCCTTCATATTTCAGGTCGTGTAGTCGCTGTTGATGGTCACATACTCCTCGGAGAGGTCACATCCCCAGGCGGTGGCCGCGCCGCCGCCCAGGTTGAGGTCCAGGGTCATGACTACCTCGGCGGCGTCCAGCCGCCCGACCACTTCCTCTTTGTTAAAAGAGACCGGGCGGCCGCCCTTTACCAGGCGGACCCCGCCGATGTGCAGGTCGAGCCGGTCCGCATCGAGCTCCGCGCCGCTTCGCCCCGCCGCCGCCAGCACCCGCCCCCAGTTGGGGTCGGAGCCGTGCACCGCCGCCTTGACCAGCGGCGAGCTGACAATCGTCCGGGCCACGCGGCGGGCATCGGCCGGGCTGGCGGCCCCGCTGACCCTGACCTCGATGAACTTGGTGGCGCCCTCGCCATCGCGGGCGATGGCCCGGGCCAGGTAGATGCAGGCGTGGTTGAGCGCCCGCTGAAAATTCGCGGCCGCGCGGCCGCCCTTGCTTACCGGTCCACCACCGGACCGGCCGTTAGCCATGAGCAGCACCATGTCGTTGGTGCTGGTATCGCCGTCGACGGATACCATGTTGAAAGAAACATCCACCGCCGCCCGCAGCGCTTCCCGTAGGAAACCGATTTCCACGGCGGCATCGGTGGTCAGAAAGCAGAGCAGGGTGGCCATGTCCGGGTGAATCATCCCGGAGCCCTTGGCAATCCCCCCGACGGTAAAGCCGTCCTCACCCCGGACCGCCACCTCCTTGGGCACGGTGTCCGTGGTCATTATCGCCCGGGCCAGGTCGTGGCCGCCCTCGGCGGAAAGCTTCACCCCGGCGATGCCGGCGCGGATGCGCTCCATCGGCAGGGGCAGGCCGATGACGCCGGTGCTGGCTACCAGCACCTCCTCCGGCGCCACGCCGATATGCCGGGCGGCCATCGCCGCCATCTCCTCGGCATTGGCCATCCCCCGGGTCCCGGTGCAGGCGTTGGCGCTGCCGCTGTTGACCACCAGCGCCGAGGCGCGGCCCTTTAACAACCTCTGCCGGGACAGTACTACCGGCGCCGCCTTGACTTTATTAGTGGTAAACACCGCCGCCGCGGTACATGATATTTCCGAGCCAAGGATGCCGAGGTCGAGGCGACCCCCCGTATATTTAATACCGGCGCTGGCGGCGCCGGCCAGGAACCCCCGGGGGGAGGTTATACCCCCCGAGGGAATGAAATCCGGTTCGGTTTTCATATTGAAAATATAGCATAACGCGTACCTGCAGGCAATGGCGGCCCCGGTAGCCGGGCTTGAAACATACGATAGCTCAATGTTAAACTCAGACGGTGAAAATTGTCCGTTTTGCCATCGACGGGGAGACCGGTTACGGCGTGCTGGACGGAGCTTCGGTTATCTGTCTCGCCGGCCATCCCTGCAGCGACCTCAAGACCACCGGCCGCGTGTTCCGCCTGGCCGACGTCAGGCTGCTGGCCCCTTGCGCACCCACCAAAATCGTCGCACTGGGGGTAAACTACCGCAGCCACGGCGAAGAGATGAGCCACCGCCTCCCCGCCGAGCCGCTGCTCTTCATCAAGCCGTCCACGGCGGTCATCGGCCCGGAAGACGATATCGTCTATCCGGCATCGTCGGAGCGGGTCGATTACGAGGGCGAGCTGGCCGTGGTCATCAAGGCCCGCGCCCGGCAGGTCGCCGAGGAGGACGCCGCGGACTATATCCTGGGCTACGCCTGCTTCAACGACGTCACGGCGCGCGACCTCCAGGCCAGGGACAAGCAGTGGACGCGCTCCAAGGGCTTCGATACCTTTGCCCCTATCGGCCCGTGCATCGAGACGGAGCTGGACCCCGGCAATCTCGCCCTGGAGACCCGCCTTAACGGGGAAATCAAACAGCAGACCAGCACCGCCGAGCTCATCTTCCCCGTCTTCAAGCTGGTAAGCTTCATCTCCAACGTGATGACGCTGCTCCCCGGCGACGTCATCGCCACCGGCACCGCCAGCGGCATCGGCCCGATGCAGCCCGGCGACACCGTGGAGGTGACCATCGAGAAAATCGGCACCCTGAGGAACCACGTGGTCAAACCCTGACCTTATTAATAAATCCATAGCGACGAAAAGGAGAGGCATGGAAGGAAAGACGGTTTATTTTGACAAACCAGGAGTCGAGAATACCGACGCAGCACTGGACCTGGCCCGGGACCGCGCCCGGGAACTGGGCATCAAGACGGTCATCGTGGCGTCTACCAGCGGCAAGACCGCCGTCCGGGCGATGGATGTCCTCAAGGGGCTGAGAGTGGTCATCGTTACCCATTCCACCGGCTTCCGCGAGCCGGATACCCAGGAGTTCACCGCGGAGAACCGGAAAATCGTGGAGAGCAAAGGCGGCATTATGGTTACCGCCGCTCATGCCTTCGGCGCCGTCAGCCGCGCTTTCCGCCAGAGTGAAATCCCCCAGGCCCCGGCCACCTACGTCGTCGGCGACCTGATAGCCTCGACTCTTAAGGTATTTTCCCAGGGATTGAAGGTAGCCTGCGAGATAGCCGTCATGGCGGCCGATGCCGGAGTGGTGCGCACCGATGAAGACGTGATTGCCGTCGGAGGTACCGGTGCCGCCGGCCGGGGGGCGGATACGGTGGCCGTCATCAAGCCGAGCCCGGCGCACCGCTTCTTCGACCTCCGGGTCAAGGAGATTACCTGCAAGCCGCGCCTCTAGGCCCGGCGGGCTTTATCCCAGAAACCGGGTGATGATGCTGGAGAACTGCTTGACCTCGTCACGGTGGACGTTGTGGCCGCGGTTCTCGAAGACCTTGAGCTGGCAATCGGGGATGACCTTCGCCGCCCGGTAGGCCTGGTGCACCGGCACAATCTGGTCCCGGGCGCCCCACACCAGCAGCGTCGGCACCGCCACCTCGGGGAGTCGGCCGTCGAGCACCAGCGTCTGGGCTTTGAAGGTGGTGATGCTGCCCCCCAGCGTCATGGCGGCGGGAGAGAGGGGCATGATGAACCCGGCCGGGTTGAGCTGCTCGACCACCCACCTGACGCCGTGCAGCACCGCCATGGTCATGCCCACCAGCGCCCGGTACAGGGCGGGGGAACAGAGCAGCCGTACCCAGAAGGCGATTTCCCTCCCCAGGCAGAGGCTGCTGACCAGCACCAGCTTCCTGACGCGGTGGGGCGACTTGAGGGCGTAGTTGAGGGCGACGCCGCCCCCCAGCGAGTGCCCCATGAGGTGGAACTTCTCCAGCCCCAGGCTTTTAGCGAATGCTTCCACGAACTCGGACAGCTCCGGGATGAAGTAGCTGCCGTCGAGGGGCTGGCTGCCGCCGTAGCCGGGGAGGTCCGGGGCGTAGACGGTGTACTTTTCCGCCAGCGCGGCGATATTTTGATGCCAGGTGCGGGCGTCGCCGCCGCCGCCGTGAATCACCACCACCGGCTCGCCGTGGCCGGCGGTGTAGTAGGAG
>MGNX01000062.1:309-847 GCA_001796935.1 Chloroflexi bacterium RBG_16_60_22 | reverse complement strand
ATTTATTACCTTCACTTCCAGATTCGGGGTCCGGGTGGCCGTTCTTCTAATCTTAGTGAGGCGGTGCTACAGCCGCGTCTCAAATAAGGGGTGAGCCCTCACGAAAAAGTCACAAAAAAATACTACCCTTACCTTCATAAGGATTCAGGGTAGTATTTACGTTACCCCGGGAACTTTTATCTCTATTTATATTGTAGCACGCCCCGCCCTTGGGGGGTCAACCCGTCAGGCCCGTACCTTAGGTGGATGTCACCCCCGTATTTTCGGGTGGGGACTCTATTTATATGGTACCAGGGAATTGTTAAGAAGAGGTTAAGGAATGGGTGGTGACCTCACCCCCTTGGTCCCCCTCTCCTGGGGGTATTGATGCAGGAGAGGGGGAAACTATTTCTATGAAATCCTCCCCCTCTGTCCCCCTCCCTTGGGAAGGGAGGGGGAAGAAAGAACAGAGGAGTAAATCCCCCTTAGTCCCCCTCGGTGGACTGGATGCAATTGCTCATCTGGAGTTATGATAGTTTGAATCTCAACAACCTGCCCG
>MGNX01000062.1:0-242 GCA_001796935.1 Chloroflexi bacterium RBG_16_60_22 | reverse complement strand
AACCCTGAGCTAATCTTCTTCGCAAAGCTTCTAATCCTGGCCTCCTGACTTTCCGTCAGTTGCCTTTGGGCAAGCTGCCTCTCCAGTTCCGTCTTGCGCTTTTCTAATTCACCTTGTTCCTTCTGGATTAGCCCCATATCTTCACGCATCATGAAGTCGGCATATAGACCCTTACGGTATCCTTCCACTAACCGCCTCTGCTCATCCGGTATTGATGCTAACGGCTTAGAAAGCCTGCTTGA
>MGNX01000061.1 GCA_001796935.1 Chloroflexi bacterium RBG_16_60_22 | reverse complement strand
AAGGTGAGGAATTAACCAGGTAAATAATCGTCATGCGACCCATAAATTTGACCGTAACGAAAAAATGTGGCATATTTCCAGGTAACGGCAGACATTGGAGGACACCTGCCCCGGCCGGAAGGAGAGGCATGAAGACATTCTTCGAAAACGATAACGAGCTGAAAATGGACAAGCCGATTGTCCGGATAAAGAAACAGCTCAACACCGTCGAGGAGATAAAGGAAACCACGGTGCTGGCCTGCAAAATCATGGATACCTTCGGCCTGGTGCGGGGGTTCGGGCACGTCAGCTCGCGCCTGCCCGGCACCGATAACTTCCTGGTCACGCCGCGTAAGGCCCTGGGGCTGGTGAAGGCGGAAGACCTGGTAATCATCGACCCTGAAGGCAGGGCCGTCAGCGGCACGGCCACCCCCTTCGCCGAGGTGTACATGCACCTGGGGATTTACCGGAAGCGACCCGACATCGGGGCCATCTGCCGTTTCCACACGGAAATAACCTCGGTCTTCGGCATCCTCAACCGCGTTATCCGGCCCGTCCACGCCGGCGGCTACCTGCTCGGGCCGGTCGTCCGGGTGCTCAGCTCGTCGCACCTGGGGCATACGCCCGCGTTCGTCGACGAAATCGGCGACCTGCTCAAAGACAGCTACGGCATCCTCTTCCGCGGCAACGGCGCCGCCACGCTCGGCACCAACGTCATCGACGCCCTGGTCCGCGCGATGATACTGGAGGAATCGGCCAATTTGCAGTACCGGGCCGCCCTGCTGGAGGAGCCCACCTACCTCTCCATGGCGGAAATCAACCGCCGCAACGAGGACTACCTCAACATGCCCGACTACGATGTTTACTACCGCGCCTGGGAGTATTTTGTCAGCAAGGTGAAACGGTAGTATGATGACAACATCGAGGCCATAAGGATAAATCGATGGAAAAGAGACGACTCGGCCGGACGGGGCACCTGAGCAGCATTATGGCCATCGGGGGGTTTGCGCTGCGGGACTCCAGCCAGAAGGAGGCGGACGCCGCCCTGGAAATGGCCTGCGACGCCGGCCTCAACCACATCGATGTATCGCCGGTATACGGAGAGGCGGAGACGCGCATCGGCTCCTGGCTGAAAAGGAGCGGGCATAAGCTCTTCGTGGCCTGCAAGACCCACGAGCGGGACAAGGCCGCCGCCCGGGAAAGCCTGCTGCGGTCGCTGGACCGGCTCAGAATAAACTCGTTCGACCTCTTTCAGCTTCACGGCGTTGACAGCCCCGAGGTGCTGGACACCGTCCTCGGTCCCGGCGGTGCTATGGAGGCCGTTCTGGAAGCCAGGCGGCAGGGGCTGGTACGCTTTATCGGCATCACCGGGCACAACCCGCCCGTCCAGGAAATCGCCCTCGGCCGCTTCGACTTCGATACGGTGATGTTCCCACTCAACCGCGTGCACGCCGCCCATGTCACCGCCTGGAACGACTTCCGCTCCCTGCTGAAGACAGCCCAGCAGAAGGATATCGGCGTCATGGCCATCAAGGCGGTGGCCAAGCGGGCCTGGGAGAGCCCCATGAGGGCCGCCCGTCCCTGGAACACCTGGTACGAGCCCTTCGGGGAGGCGGCGGATATCGAGAAGAGCCTGCGTTACACGCTCACCCAGGACATCGCCGCCGCCGTGCTCCCCGGCGACCTGCGTCTCTGGCCGATGATAATCGCCGCGGCCAACCGGTTCAAGCCCCTCGACGGGGTGGAGCAGCGCAAGGTCGTCCTGGAGGCATCGCCCTACCCGCCGCTCATGGGCCCGGTGATGGACTGACCGGAGGACGCCGGGAAAAGGAGAGGATAAAATGGACGTGCTGCTGATTGACCCGCCCTACCGGAGCCTCAAGGGCATGCCGACCGATGCCGCCTACAACCTGGGACTGACCAGCCTGGCGGCCTACCTCCGTGATAACGGCGTCAGCGCGGGGGTGGTCACCGGCGACCTCCTCACGGACCTTTCCTGCGGCAACAAGTACCTGGCCATGAACGTGAAAAAGTACGCCGAGGGACAGCGCGACTACCAGACGATTGTCGATGATAAGGACCACCCCGTCTGGAAGCGGATGGCCGAAACCGTCCGGCAGACGAAGCCGGCGGCGGTGGGCATCGCCTACCTTTCGCCGTCCCGGTACGCCGTCGAGCGGATTGCCCGCGCCGTCCGGGAGGCCGACCCCGCGACGAAAATCATCCTCGGCTCTTTTCACCCCTCCTTCTGCCCGGACGAGGTGATGGCCAACCCGGACGTCGACTTCGCGGTGCGGGGCGAGGGGGAGGTCCCCCTGCTGGCCCTCGTCAGGGAAATCGGGAAAGACCGCCCGGACTGGAAGAGTGTGCCCGGCATCAACTACCGCGATTCCGCCGGGCAGGTGCGCAGCACACCCGCGCCCGGGCTCATCACCGATCTGGACGGTCTGTCCTTTCCGGCGCGCGACCTGGTCATCAACGGCGACTACGACCGCTACCGGGCGCACAGCATGTCCTCCACCCGCGGCTGTCCCTATGTCTGCACCTTCTGCGCCGACCGCCGGCTCTGGGGCAGCCGGGTACGCCGCCGCAGCGTGGAGAACGTCATCGCCGAGATGAAGCACCTCGACAGCCATTACAAGGTCAACAACATCGAGTTCATGGACGGCACGTTTACCTACGACCGCAAGTACCTGCAGGCTTTCTGTAATGCCGTCATCGACCAGAAGCTGGATATCGAGTGGCGTTGCACCGCGCGGTACGACAACCTCGACGAGGACATACTGCGCCTGATGAAAAAGTCCAACTGCGGCGGGGTCTACCTGGGCTTCGAGTCCGGCTCGGACAGGGTCCTCAAGTCCATCGATAAGAAGACCACGGTGGCGCGTAATATCGAGGTCAGCCGCATGATTCACCGGAGCGGCATTCCCTCGGCCACCGCCATCATGCTGGGCCTGCCCGACGAGAGCAAGGCGGACGTCGAGGAGACGCTGGAGTGCATGAAAAGCATCAGGACGGACCTCTTCGACATCAACAGCTATATCCCGCTGCCCGGCACGCCCCTCTACGACGCCATGAGCGAGGAGGAGCAAAAGGGCATCGACTGGCGCAAGGTGGGGCTGAAGTCTTTCGATAACTATTTCTCCCGGGAGATGACCCACGACGAGCTGAAAGCCTACCTGACCCGCGCCTACGAGACCGCCAACAAGGTGCGCAACCGGGCCCTGGTCCGCCTGGGGGTCAAGCTGTTCTTCAAGTCGGTCGTCAAGAAGCTGAAGCGACTGGGGAAATAGCCGTAAGGCCGGAGGATAGACCAGAGGGCGCCTGATTTTGTATTATTTAGACTGTAATGCCTAACATCATCGATGTCGTCCTGCCCACCTTCATCGTCATCTTCATCGGCTACCTGCTCGGGAAGTTCACCCGTCTCAGTATCGCCCCCATCGTGGATATCAGCCTTTACGTGGGCATACCGGCCCTGGTCCTGACCTCTCTGGTCAACAAGGAAATCGTCCTGCTGGAGGCCGCCAAGATATGGGCGGCCTCTTTTATCATCATGTTCGGCTGCCTGCTGATAGCCTGGCTGGTCTTCAAGGCCCTCCGGCAGAAGCACTCCGGCCTGTTCGTCTCCATCGCGGTGATGAACACGGTCAACATCCCCTTCCCCATCATCTACCTGGCTTACGGGGCGGAGGGGCTGGCGGCGGCCACGCTGTTCTATATCCCCAATCTCCTGACGATATATACCTTCGGCATCTTCGTCATGGCGGGGAAGCGGTCACAGGACAACCTGAAGGAGGTCTTCCGGCAGCCGGTGGTCTACGCGTCCGTGCTGGGGCTGCTGCTGACGTTTCTCGGGGTCAGGGTGCCGGACCTGGCCTTCAACACGGTGCGCTTCATCAGCCTGATGGCGATTCCGCTGGTGCTGATAACGCTGGGGCATAACCTGTCCCGGGTGAGGATGACCTCGTTGCCGACGACGCTGCTGGCCTCCGTGCTGCGCATGGGGGTGGGGCTGGGAATCGGCCGTCTGATGGTCGGCGCCTTCAACATCACCGGCGTCTTCCGGTCGGTGGTTATCCTGGACTCGGCCATGCCGTCGGCCGCCGCCACGGCGATGCTGGCCACCAAGTACGATAACGAGGCGGAGCTGGTCTCCAGCGTGGTCTTCCTGACGACGCTGGCCAGCCTGGTGGTTATCCCCTTCCTGCTGCACGTGCTGGGCTAGGGCGGGGAGAGTGATATTGATTACTTACCGAGCTTTTCCCCGAAGACCCGGCCGTAGTCCTGGCAGGACCGCAGGCCTTCCCGGGTATCCAGGGCCGCTTCCTTGAGGTCGAAGCAGCCGAGGGAGAACGGCTCCATCTTGAAGATATATTCCATGGTCTCCAGGACCATGGCCGGTGCGCCGCCGTCGTGCGTGTTGGTGCCGAAGGCGCCGGCCAGCTTCCCTTCCAGGTTGACCTTCTTACCCAGGAAGAGAAACGTCTTCATGTTGCCCGCCATGTCCCGGTAGTAGGTCGGCGAGCCGAAGATATACCCGTCGAACCCTTCCAGCTCGGCGGCATCTTTAATCTTGGAGATGTTCTTGACCACGGCCTCGCAGCCGCTGATACGCACGCCCTCGGCGATATACCGGGCCATCTGCTCCGTGTGGCCGCTCATACTGGCGTAGGCAATCAACACTTTCGGCATGGTTTGACCTCCTGTCAACCTGATGATTTGAATAGCAACATGAAACCCGGTTCTCCAGCTCTACCGTAATAGCTTACTTCCCGACTTCATGACAGCTCAAGCACATTTCGTTGGTGCGTCCGGTATGGTCGTTCGGGATGCGCGGCGCCCTCCCCACGCCGGTCTCGTGGCAGGCCTGGCAGTTCTCGCGGCCCTCGACCTCGTGGGGTACCCCGGGGGGCGAGGTCATACCCGGTGGGGGCGGGGGCGGCGGCGGCGCGCCGCCCTTCTGGTTGGCCAGGTAAGCGGCGACATCCTGAATCTGCTCCTTGGCAAGGATGTTCTTGAACGCCGGCATGGTGCTCCCGGCGAAAACGGACTTGGGTTCGGCCGTAAACGACTCCAGGAAGTTGACGGAACGGCGGTCGCCAACCGTCGTCAGGTCGGGACCGAGCGTGCCGCCCTGGCCGCTTATCATGTGGCAGCTGGAGCAGTTCTGCTGGAACAGTACCGGCGCCTGGGCGGTATAGCTGACCGGCGCGCCCAGCGTCAGCAGGTAGGCCACCAGGGACTCGAGCTCTTCATCGGTAAAGAGGAGCTTGGGGTGCAGCGTGTCCGGCACCATCGCGTTCGGGTTCTTCAGGTAAACGGTGAGCTGCTCCTCGGTAAGCTCTCCGCCGATATTGGAGAGGTCGGGGCCCACGGCGCCGCCCACCCCGCCGACGCTGTGGCAGTAGGAGCAGTTTACCCCTCGATAGACCTCGCGGCCGGCCTGTACCAGGTGGCTCTCCTCGCCGGCCGGCCGGGACGGGGCGGAAATGGCGCCACCCACCTCCATGGCCCCCAGCAGCAGCACCACCAGTATCCCCGCGGCGAGCATCGGTTTCCTCCGGGAGTAGCGCCGCTCCAGTCCCCGGTCGAAAAAGGGAACCAGTATCAGCACCAGTAGGGCAATCGTCGGGATAATGACCGCCGCCACCGGCTCGAGGTAGCCGGGGAACAGCTTCAGGAACTGGAAAAAGAAGAGGAAATACCACTCCGGGCGGGGGTTATAGGTGGTGCTGGTGGGGTCGGCGGGGGGCTCGGTTTGAGCGGGGAGGACCACCGCCAGGATAAAAATCGCCGCCACGATAATCAGGGCCACGATGGCATCACGGGATAGCGTGTCCGGGAAGAAGGACTCGCCGCCCTTTTTGCTGGCGTTGTATTCTTCCTCGTAGATTTCCTTTTTAGTCCTGGCCGGAGGGCGCGGTCTCATTTCGCTCCATCAGCTAATATTTCGTTGATAACTACTTCTTCGGCGGCGCTGAAATCCCCTGCCGGACGACCATGAAGATGTGAATCCCGGCGAGGAGAATAATCAGCGGCGGGATAATGGCCACGTGCAGGGTGAAAAAACGGGTCAGCGTCTGCGCGCCGATGGTGGCGCCGCCAATCAGGATTTCCTGTATCCACGGCCCGAGCAGCGGCGCCTGCCCGGCGATGCCGGTGCCCACATTGGTGGCCCAGTAGGCCTTCTGGTCCCAGGGGAGCAGGTAGCCGGTGAAGGATGAACCCATCACCAGCAGGAACAGCAGCGTCCCGATGAGCCAGGTCACCTCCCGGGGGTACTTGTAGGCCGCCATGAAAAAGGTGCGCAGGCCGTGCAGCCCGACGAGGACCACCATGGCGCTGGACGACCAGAAATGGATGCTGCGGATAAGCCCGCCGAACTGCACCACGTTGGTGATATACTGGATGCTGTCATAGGCATGGTCCGGCGAGGGGGAATAGTTGAACATCAAAAAGGCCCCGGTGAAGAGGAGCAGGATAAAGGCCACCAGGGTGGCGCTGCCCATTGTCTGCCACCAGCCGACCCCCTTTGGGACCTTGCGGTAGAGGAAGGAACCGAGGAGCTGCTTCGAGCCTAATCTCTCGTCCAGCCAGCCGGTCTCGGGCTTGGCCATGATTACGCTCCCTCCCCGACGGTCTGTCCGCTCACCAGGATGCTGCCTTTTTCAATGGTAAACTCCAGCCGGTCCAGCGGCCGCGGCGGCGGCCCGCCGATGACATTACCATCCATATCAAATTTACCGTCATGGCAGGGGCACTGGAACATCCCCTTGTCCCTGTCCCAGTAATAGGGACAGTTCAGGTGGGTGCAGCGGGGGTCGTAAACGATGAACTCGCCGTTGTTCTTGTTGACTATCCAGGCGCCCTTGCTCAGGGTGCTGATGTACCAGCCATCCCGGACCCTCTGCTCGTAGGTGATGAAGGTCGGCTCCCCGACGGGAATCTCTTCGACGCGGGCGACCGGGGTGAAGATGGGCGGGTGCTTCCGCCACAGCGGGGAAAGAAAATAGCCGACCAGCGGGGTGGCCACCGTCGCCGCGATAACGCCGCTGATACCCCCGACCAGATAGGCGAGGAACCTCTTACGACTTACCGGCTCGCCGGCCGGCTCTTCACCGGGTTCGTCTTTCCTGTAAAAGCTCATCATTTACCCTGCCACAGCTGATTGTTGACCGAAACAAGGGTATATTTTTGAACCTCCGGACGGGCTTTCGGCCAATTATAGCACATATTTCTCCCGTCATGTCACCGCCCTGATTTTAAACTTTTTTTCCGTGCACGCGCCAGTTGACGCGAAAAACCGCAGCTACGACCAGGGGGCTGGTAATAATATACCACGCCGTGGCATGAAATAAAAGCCCCGGTCCGCTTTTTTGAGGCATTTGCCACATTGTGGTATTATTGGGTATCAACCGTGGCCGGTATCGGATGGAAAAGAGCGAGTTCCGCCGCATACGTCGCTATCTGGGACAGAGCCAGGGGCAGCTGGCCAGGCTCATCTGCGTTTCCCCCAAGTCCATTCAGAGCTTCGAGCAGGGCTGGCGGGGCATTTCCGCCAGCGCGGAGCGGCAGCTTCTTTTTCTCCTGTCTTTAAAACGGTCCGGCCGGGATGACGGCCGCACCTGCTGGGAGATAAAAGGTTGCCCTGAAGACTGGCGCCAAGACTGCACGGCCTGGGAATTCAACGCCGGGCGTTTCTGCTGGTTTATCAACGGCACCCGCTGCCAGGGCCAGGTGCAGCCGGGCTGGAAAGAGAAAATAAGCATTTGCCGGAAGTGCGCCGTGTTCCGGCAAATGCTGGCTCTCGCGTGAAACCGCCGCTTCACGGCATTTGTTTTATCAATATCGAGGAGGCACGGGCATGTTCAAAAGGGTTGACCACGTGGAGATTATCCCGGGTGACGCCGGGGAGTGTACCCGATTTTTCACCGATATCATGGGTTTCCGCCTCAAGGAACATATAAAGATAGACCGTCCCCCCATGAAAGGGGTTATCTTCGTGGAGCTCAATGGCACGGTGATAGAAATAATCGACGTGGCCAATCCCGCGCCGCCGTCCGCGGAACCGTGGCAGGTCAGCTATAAAAGAATCGCCATCGAGGTCGAGGACATGGATAAGGCCATCGACTTTCTGCGGAGTAAGGGTGTAAAAATTATCGTCCCGCCGATGGCCCTGGCTGATTCCAAGCGGGCGGAAATAGCGGGGCCGGATGGGCTTTCCATTGAACTCCGGGAGTGGTTTTCCGCCTGAAAAGACCTGCTGACAGGCAATACCACTGTCCGCTATAAATTACTTGACATCAAAAATTTAATGGGCTATAATCTGCGCCATAAACGGTCGCATGAACCGATTTTTTTATTTCGGGAAGTGCGAGCTTTTCAACAACTTATCCGGGTCTCGACAGGCGTCCACCAGCGATACGAAATACCTTTGCGAAGCGCTCTCACGGTTATCAAGGAAACCGGCTGAAAGATGGGTCAAGAAAACGCCGTTTTAAGTCTGGACAAGGTCTGCAAGACCTTCGGGGGGCTGGAGGTCCTGGT
>MGNX01000060.1 GCA_001796935.1 Chloroflexi bacterium RBG_16_60_22 | reverse complement strand
GGAGACGATGACATTTTCCTTAATAACCATCATTCTTAATCGGCTCTATTGTCCCCCTTTGAAAAAGGGGGAGACAAGGGGGATTTCTCAGCCCTTGCCTTCAGCGCCCGGATAGGCTAAACTTTCGGCGGTTATTACTGAAAGAGAAGGAGGCAGGACATGGACCGCAGGCAGTACCAGGAATACGTGGAACACTTCAACAACAAGAGGTATGACAGGGTCACCGGCTACTTTGCCCCGGACATCACCGTGGAGTACTACGACGCCGGCCAGATGGACAAAACGCCCGCCCGCACCCTCCACGGCGCGGCGGAGTTCGCCGCCAACTACAAGGCCCTCCACGCCCACACCCGGGAGGTCATCGAGCTCGGCGACTTCTGGACGGACGGCAAGCTGCTCTTCGCCGAGCTCTGGACGGAGTTCCACACCTTCAAAGATACCCCCAAAGACTTTCACTGGAAACGCAAGAAGGGGGACGTGGTGGTCATGACCAACTGGGTGCTCTACAACATGGAAGGCAACAAGATGAAGCGCATCCGCATCGCCCACTTCCGCAACCACGACCCCGGAGAGGCCAAATTTAAATAACGGGGTGTTTAAGAGGGGCGCTAGGCCCTTTTTACTATTGTCATTCCCGCAAAAGCGGGAATCCAGTAAGGGGCCATGTCCAACTGGATTCTCCGGTCAAGCCGGAGAATGACAGATGGATTGGGAGGAGAGATTGCTTCGCCTTCGGCTCGCAATGACATTAACAACCTCCTTAACATAAGCTATTGCCCCATCATATCAGGTATGATATACTGGTTAAAGACCTGAATCTCCTGACACTTATGATTAATTTACTATGGGAGGTCAAGTAACTTGCCTGACACCGCGACCATCAAACAGCTTCTGGAAGCCGGCGCCCACTTCGGGCACCAAACGGGGCGCTGGCACCCCCGCATGAAGAACTACATCTTCACCAAGCGCAACGGTATCCACATCATCGACCTGGAAAAGACCGCCGTCATGCTGGACAAAGCCTGCGACTTCGTCCGGTCGGTGGTCGCCGGGGGCGATTCCATCCTCTTCGTCGGCACCAAGAAACAGGCCCAGGAGTCCGTCCGGGAAGAGGCCACCCGCTGCGGCATGTACTACGTCAACCTGCGCTGGCTCGGCGGCATGCTCACCAACTTCGCCACCATCCAGGCCCGCGTCGACCAGCTCGTCAGGCTGGAAGACCAGCAGGCCCGCGGCGAGTTCGGGCGGCTCACCAAAAAGGAAATCCTCAAAATCGGCGAGAAGATTGAGCGCATGAACAGGCAGATGGGCGGCTTCAAGGAGATGACCGCCCTGCCCGGCGCCCTCTTCATCGTCGACCCTACCAAGGAGAGGATTGCCCTCGCCGAGGCCAAGCGCATGGGCATCCCGGTGGTCGGCATCGTGGACACCAACTGCGACCCCAACGAAATAGACCACCCCGTGCCCGCCAACGACGACGCCATCCGCGCCATCAAGCTCATCTGCACCAAGATAGCCGATGCCGTCCTCGAGGGCAAGGCCGGGGTGGCGGAAGCCGCCGCCGAGGCGCCCTCCGGGGAGGCGGTAGCCGCCGCGGCCGGGACTCTGGAGTCCACCGAACCGTTTATCTTCACCCCGGACGAGGAATAAGGAGGAATACTTGGAAATCACGACCGCCATGATAAAAGAGCTCAGGGAGCAGTCCGGCGCCGGCATCATGGACTGCCGCGGTGCCCTGATGGGCTGCGGGGGCGATATGGACAAGGCCCTGGAGACTCTCAAGGAGAAGGGGCTGCTCAAGGCCCAGAAGAAGGCGGAACGCGCCACCGGCCAGGGACTGGTGGAAGCCTACATCCACACGGCCGGACGCATCGGGGCGCTGGTGGAGGTCAACTGCGAGACCGACTTCGTGGCGCGCACCGACGAGTTCAAATGCCTGGCCCATGACATCGCCATGCAGGTGGCCGCCCTGGCCCCTAAATATGTATCTGGAGCCGATATGCCGGAGGGAGAGGACGCCGACCCGCAGGAAGCCTGCCTGCTCCTCCAGCCGTACATCAAAGACCCTTCCGTGACCGTTAACGACCTCATCGTGGGGACCGTCGCCAAGGTAGGAGAAAATATCAGGGTAAGCCGGTTCACCCGGTTCGAACTCGGCTCCCGGGAATAAAAATGCCGGAACCAAGGTACAAGCGGGTACTGCTCAAGCTCAGCGGCGAGGCCCTCAGCGGCAGCCGCGAATACGGCATTGACAACGCCACCATCACCGATATTGCCCGGCACATTAAAAACGTGGTGGCGATGGGCGTGAGCGTCGGCATCGTCGTGGGGGGCGGCAATATCTGGCGGGGGTCTGAAGCCGAGCAGCAGGGCATGGACCGCGTCACCGCGGACTACGCCGGGATGCTGGCCACGCTCATCAACGCCCTGGCCCTCCAGGACGTCCTCGAACGTGAAGGAGTGGACACCCGGACGCAGTCGGCCCTGGACATCGAGCAGGTCGCGGAGCCCTTCATCCGCCGCCGGGCCATCCGCCACATGGAGAAGGGAAGGGTGGTCATCTTCGCCGGGGGTACCGGTAACCCCTACATGACGGCGGACACCGCCGCCGCCCTGCGCGCCATCGAGATTAACGCCGAGGTCCTGCTGATGACCAAGAACAACGTCGACGGCATTTACTCCGCCGACCCCCTCACGCACCCCGACGCCAAGAAGTTCGACCGCATCAGCCACCTGGAAGCGCTGAACAAGCGCCTCAAGGTCATGGACGCCACGGCGCTGTCGCTCTGCCTCGAGAATAAACTCCCGATTATCGTCTTCGACCTCAAGGCTCCCCGCAGCATGGAGAAGGTCGTCTTGGGTGAGTCGATAGGTACGATGGTATCAAGCGAGAGTTGATATGGTAAACGAAACTATCACCAGTGTTGAACACAAGATGAAAGCCTCGATAAAGTTGTTCCGCGAGGAGCTAGCCACCATCCGCACGGGCCATGCCACTCCCTCCCTCGTCGAACACGTCAAGGTTGACTATGCCGGTGTCCCCACCCCGCTCATCCAGCTGGCCGGCATCTCGGCGCCGGAGGCCGGGCTCCTGGTTATCCAGCCCTGGGACAAGAGCAGCATCCACAGCATCGAAAAGGCCATCCTGAAATCAGAACTGGGGCTGAACCCGTCCAGTGACGGCAATATTATCCGGATTGCCATCCCGCCGCTCAGCGAGGAGCGCCGTCAGGAACTTATCAAGGTGGTGCACAAGAGGGTTGAGGAAAGGCGAGTCGCCATACGCGCCCATCGCCACGAGGCCATGAACGAGTTTAAAAAGCTGGAAAAGGACAAGGAAATCTCCCAGGACGAGCACAAGCGGGCCCAGGACCAGCTTCAGAAGATTACCGACCTCCACATTGCTGAAATCGAACAGCTGGGTCGGGAAAAAGAAAAAGAGCTCATGGAAGTCTAGCCCGTTACACAGGATAATGGAGAAGGATACCGGCCTGCCCCGTCATGTCGCCTTCATCATGGATGGCAACGGCCGGTGGGCGGAGCAGCGGGGACTGCCCCGCCTCGAGGGACACCGGGCCGGGGTACAGAACATACGCCCCATCATTACCTTTCTCAGCCGGCACGGCATCGAATACCTCACCATCTACGCCTTCTCCACCGAGAACTGGAGCCGTCCCGAGGACGAGGTCAGCGGACTCTTCCACCTGCTGGAAGAGGTCATTCACCGGGAGGCCCGAGAGCTGCACAAAAACGGCATCAGGATACGCCATATCGGCCGGCTGGACGGGCTGACGCCGGCGCTCAAAAAGTCTATTATCGACTCGGTCAACCTGACCCGAGATAATACCGGCATGACGGTGGGGCTGGCGTTCAACTACGGGGGACGCGCCGAAATACTGGACGCCGTCCGCAATATCATGGCCAGGGGAATACCCCCGGCGCAGCTCAACGAGAGGCTGTTCGCCCGCTATCTCTACAACCCCGATTTTCCGGACGTGGACCTGGTGATACGGACGGGCGGGGAGATACGCACCAGCAATTTCCTGATCTGGCAGGCGGCCTACGCTGAATACTATTTTACTCCCGTCCTCTGGCCCGATTTCAATGAAGAAGAGCTGGAGAAAGCCCTGCAAACCTACGGTCGGCGGCAGCGGCGCTTCGGCGGATTATCATCAGGGGCCGCATGCTGAGAAAAAGGGTCGTCACGGCGCTCTGGGGAGTTCCCCTTGTCATCGTCGCCATCTGGTTTGACGGGCCGCTGCCGTGGTTCTCGCTGCTGGCGGCCGTCTGGGGGATGCTGGCCGTCATCGAGTTTTACCGGATGACCGCCGTCTCCAAAATCCTGCCGCTGACCTGCTTCGGGCTGGTCTGGACACTGTTTTTCATCATGCACCCGCACATCCGGTACCCGAACTTCTTCATGTTCCTGACGACCTCGGCGGTGGTGCTCTCGCTGATACTGCTGGTGACACTCCGGCAGCGGGAGGGCGCTTTCGCCAACTGGGCCTGGCTGATGGGCGGTATCCTTTACGTGGGACTGCTGCTCAGCTTCCTGGTGGCGCTGCGACTGGAGGCGGGGAGGGCCTGGCTCTACCTGGCCCTGTTCGCCACCTTCGGCTCGGACACGGCGGCCTACTTCATCGGCAGAGCCTTCGGGCGGCGCCGCCTGGCGCCCCGTATCAGTCCGGGCAAGACATGGGAGGGGGCCGCGGGCGGGCTCGTCGGGGCGGTCATCATCAGCCTGCTTTTCACCCTGCCTACCCCGCTGCAACTCCCCCTGGGCTACTGGCAGGCGGTATCCCTGGGCCTGTTAATCAGCATCTTCGGCCAATTCGGCGACCTTGTGGAGTCGCTTCTGAAACGCAATACCGGCGTCAAGGACTCCGGCCGGCTCATGCCGGGGCACGGCGGCCTCCTCGACCGCATGGACAGCGTTGTTTTTGCCGGGGTGATTGTCTACCTTTACTATATTTTTATCGTGCTCTAGATATCTACCTCACCCCCTTTATCCCCATCTCCAACCAAGGAGCTTTGCCCCAAAAGTGCTTAATCCATGTCACCCTGAGCGTAGCGAAGGGTCTAAAGCGGTAGGGATTCTTTCGTCACTTCGTTCCTCAGAATGACATTTAGGGCAAAGTCCCCAACCAAGGAGAGGGGCAGAGAATAAAAGAGGGGCTTCGCCCCTCTTAAACACCCGTATTCTTGCATAGAAAAGATGTTATAATTATGTCTAACATGGAAAAGCTGAAATCCGGCGCCGAACAGTTGGGACTTCACCTCACCCCGCGGCAGCTTGAGCTGTTTGACATCTACTATCAGGAACTGACCGACTGGAACCGGCGCCTGAACCTCACCCGCATCACCGACTACGCAGCGGTACAGGTAAAGCACTTCCTGGACTCCCTGACGGTGGTGCTTGGGGCTGACTTTGAAAAGAACGGCCCCAGGGTTATTGATGTGGGGACCGGGGCGGGACTGCCGGCAGTACCGGTTAAAATATTATTCCCTGACATCAATCTGGTGCTGCTGGAGGCCACCGCCAAGAAGGCCGATTTCCTGCATCACCTGGCCGGCCGGCTCGGGCTGGAAGGCGTGGAGATTGTGGTCGGGCGGGCGGAGGAGGCGGCCCATGACGCTCGATACCGGGAAACGTTTGGTGTGGTGCTGTCGCGGGCGGTGGCGTCACTGCCGGCGCTGGTGGAGCTTACGCTGCCCTTTGTCACGGTCGGGGGCAGACTCATCGCTCAGAAAAAGGGAGAGGTGGGAACGGAAGTAGCGCAGTCTTCAAAGGCCATCAATGTCCTGGGGGGCAGACTGCGGGAAATAAAGACGGTATTGATAGATGAACTTAAGGACAGGCGGTGCCTGGTGATAATCGATAAGGTAAAAGTGACGCCGCCGGAATACCCCCGCCGTCCCGGCATTCCCGTCAAGCGGCCGCTACGGTAGGGCGGGGGATTATTTATCCTGTTATGCCTGAACTTATGATAGCTGTGTCCGGTTGTAGGGCATCTTCACGGCGTCGGCCAGCAGGCAGTTAATCGAGCCGTTCCGGCCGGGCCTTCTCAGCCCGTGGCGGCCGTGGTTCACGCCGTGGTGATTGCGTCCGGCGCGGTAATTGGCATCGAGCCTGGCGTTCATACCCGGGGCGAGTTTCTCAAAATGTAGTTTGACCATCGGTCAATTCCTCCTCGAAAAGAGTAATGTCAGCCAACATCACTATAAATCACCAGGCACCTGTGGCAATGGGGGTTAACCCTCAATTTAATATCGGATTAACCCTTAAAATGTGCCAAACGGCAAAAGCGTTGCGCTCATTACCAATGTAAAGGGGCAGTATTGCGCCGGCCCGTAAAACAGTAGTAGAATTATACTATCTGCTTGAGAAATCTAGAGGAGGCGGACATGGAAACGGGGACGTGGAAGGTAAAGACCGGACTGGCCCAGATGCTCAAGGGTGGTGTCATCATGGACGTGGTGACCCCGGAGCACGCCAAGATAGCCGAAGAGGCCGGGGCCTGTGCGGTGATGGCGCTGGAGAGGGTGCCGGCGGATATCCGCGCCGCCGGAGGGGTGGCCCGCATGGCCGACCCCACGGTCATCGAGGCGATTATGAAGGCAGTTTCCATACCGGTCATGGCCAAGTGCCGCATCGGGCACTTTGTCGAGGCGCAGGCGCTGCAGGCCCTCGGCGTTGACTATATCGACGAATCGGAAGTGCTGACCCCGGCCGACGAGAGCCATCACGTCTGGAAGCACGATTTTAAAGTACCCTTCGTCTGCGGCTGCCGCGACCTCGGTGAGGCCCTGCGCCGTATCGGCGAGGGGGCGGCCATGATAAGGACCAAGGGCGAAGCCGGCACCGGCAATATCGTCGAGGCGGTGCGGCACATGAGGGCCGTCATGGACGGCATACGCAAGCTGGTGAACACCCCCCAGGAAGAGCTGATGGCGGCAGCCAAGGAGCTGGCCGCCCCCTTCGAACTAGTCGTGGATGTCCACAAGGCGGGCAAGCTGCCGGTAGTGAACTTCGCCGCCGGGGGCGTGGCGACCCCCGCCGACGCCGCCCTGATGATGCAGCTGGGCGCCGAGGGTGTGTTCGTCGGCTCCGGGGTATTCAAGTCGAGCAACCCCGAGGTCAGGGCCAGGGCCATCGTCAAGGCCACCACCCACTACCAGGACCCGGCTATCATCGCCGAGGTGTCCAAGAACCTGGGTGAGGCCATGGCCGGGCTGGATATCAAGCAAATCCCCTCGGAGGAACTGCTGGCCCAGCGAGGATGGTAGTATGAAAATCGGTGTCCTTGCGTCGCAGGGAGCCTTCGCCGAACATATTGCGGTGCTGGAACAACTGGATACCGAAGCGGTGCCCGTCCGCCTGCCCCGGGAGCTGAAGGGAGTGGACGGGCTCATCATTCCGGGCGGCGAGAGCACCACTATCAGTCGCCTGATGTCCGCTTCTGACCTGATGAAGGAGGTCGCTGACCGGGGCCGGGAGGGTATGCCCCTGTTCGGTACCTGCGCCGGCATGATTCTGATGGCCCGGGAGGTCTCCGGCAACGGCACGGCCTCCCTCGGCCTGATGGATATCCGCGTCCGGCGCAACGCCTTCGGGCGGCAGGTAGACAGCTTTGAGACGACGCTGTCAATACCGGTGCTGGGGGAAAAGCCCTTCCCCGGTATCTTCATCCGCGCGCCGCTCATCGAGCACTGCCAAGGCGGCGTGGAAGTGCTGGCCAGGCTGGAAGACGGCACGGCGGTGGCCGCCCGGCAGGGTAAACTGCTGGTAGCCGCTTTCCACCCCGAACTGACCACGGACCTCAGGTTCCACCGTTATTTCCTGGACATCGCCGCGGGAGAGCGTTAAGGATAAGCCGGAGGGACTGTGCAAAAGGTCATCACCGACGATATGGATGCCCTGCTTGATATCCTGCCGCCGCAAATCAAGCGCCCGCTGGCCAATCAGAAAGACCTGAGCGAACTGCTGGAGGTGGTGCTGGACCTGGGCCGCCCGCCGGAGGCACGTTTAACGCGGCGGGAAATCGTGCTCAGCAGCAAAGAGGTCGAGGAAACGGATATCGACTTCGTGGTGGCGCGGATAGGAAGCTTCGGCGACGATAACCGTGCCGGCATCGAGCGAACGCTGCACCGCATCTCGGCGATACGCAACCGGCGCGCCCGCATCGTCGGGCTGACCTGCCGGGTGGGCCGGGCTATCTTCGGTACGATTAAGGTCATCGAAGACCTGGTGCAGTCGGGCAAGAGCGTCCTGCTGCTGGGTAGGCCGGGGGTGGGCAAGACCACCATGCTCCGTGAGGTGGCCCGCGTCCTGGCCGACGACCTGAAGAAGCGTGTCATCATCGTGGACACCTCCAACGAAATCGCCGGCGACGGGGATATACCTCACCCGGCCATCGGCCACGCCCGCCGCATGCAGGTGGCGACCCCCGCTCTCCAGCACAACGTGATGATTGAGGCCGTGGAGAACCACATGCCCGAGGTGATTATCATCGACGAAATAGGCACGGAGCTGGAGGCCATGGCCGCCCGGACCATCGCCGAGCGCGGCGTCCAGCTGGTCGGCACCGCCCACGGCAATACCCTGGACAACCTGATGATGAACCCCACCCTGGCCGACCTCATCGGCGGGATACAGTCGGTCACCCTCGGCGACGAAGAGGCCCGCCGCCGCGGCACCCAGAAATCCATACTGGAGAGGAAATCGCCGCCCACTTTCGATATCGTGGTGGAGATACAGGAGAGGGACCGGGTAGCCATCCACCCGGACGTCGGGGGGGCGGTGGACGACCTCCTGCGGCACCTGCCGCCCAGTACCGAGATACGCTGGCTGGACGAGAACGGCGAAGTGAAAATCGAAAAGCCTGAGGCGGAGAAGGGCAAGGTGGCGCGGGGTAAAAAGGGCGCTAAGGAAGCCCGGCCGAACCGGCTGTTCGTATTCGGGGTGAACAAGGCGCGGCTGGCCCAGCTCGGGCGGGACATGCACCTCGACCTGGATATCACCGATAACCTGCACAGCGCCAGCGTCTTCGTGACTTCCAAGAACTACTACCGGCGCAAGCCGCAGAAGGTCCGGGACGCCGAGAGCGCCCACCTGCCCATCTACGTCCTCCGGGGCAATACCCCGCCCCAGATGCGGCAGCTCCTGAGCACCCTCTATCCCGGCAGCCAGGCCGATAAGGACGAAAGCTTCAAGACCGCTTTGG
>MGNX01000059.1:161-11469 GCA_001796935.1 Chloroflexi bacterium RBG_16_60_22 | reverse complement strand
TCCGTATCACGTAATATTTTTTTTATTTCATTTAACAATCTCTGTTCATGCTTTTCTATAGTATGCAAGTCCCTAACTAACATGCTTAGCTTTGCTATCTCAACATTTCTTCTACTATAATCACGCTCATTGTGAAAAACGCCGACCATCTTAATTGACTCACCTATCGGTGTTCTTGCGCCTACGCTTTTATATTCTTCACCATCCCATATAAAACTCAAACCGAGTAATCTATTTAGTTCCATTACAGAGTTTATATAGTTCAAGAACCAACTATCCAATTCAATTATCTCAACTATTTATTTTTATCTTTCCCGCCATCTTGTTAACGGGGCAAAACACTATCCCCCCACCCCCACGGCACTCTCCCCCCTCAGCACCCTCTTTAAATACTGCCCCGTGGCCGAGGTCTCTATCCCGGCTATCTCCTCCGGGGTGCCGGTGGCCACCACGTAGCCGCCTTTATCGCCGGCGCCGGGGCCCAAGTCGATAATATAATCGGCGTTTTTCATCACGTCCAGCTGGTGCTCGATGACGATGACCGTGTTGCCGGCATCCACCAGCCTTTGCAGCACCCGCAGCAGCGCCGCTATGTCCTCGAAGGACAGCCCGGTGGTGGGCTCGTCCAGGATGTAGAGCGTCTTGCCCGTCGAGCGCTTGGAAAGCTCGGTGGCCAGCTTGACCCGCTGCGCCTCCCCGCCGGAGAGCGTGGGGGCCGGCTGCCCGAGGTGGATATAGCCCAGCCCCACGTCGTTGAGGGTCTCCAGCTTGCCCTTGATGCGGGGGATATTCGCGAAGAACTCCCGCCCCTGCGCCACCGTCATATCGAGCACCTCGGCGATGTTCATCCCCTTGAACCTGATTTCCAGCGCCTCCCGGTTGTAGCGCGCCCCCTTGCAGACCTCGCAGGGGACGGTGACGTCCGGCAGGAACTGCATCTCAATCTCGATGTACCCCTCGCCGCGGCAGGCCTCGCAGCGCCCGCCCTTGACGTTGAAGGAGAACCGCCCCGGCCCGTAGCCGCGGAGGCGGGCGTCCGGCACGGTGGCGAAGAGCTCGCGGATGGGGGTGAAGGTGCCGGTATAGGTGGCCGGGTTGCTGCGGGGGGTCCGCCCGATGGGCGACTGGTCGATGTTGATGACCTTGTCGATATGCTCCACCCCGAGGATTTCATCGCAGGCACCGGCGCGCTCCCGCGAGCGGTAGAAGAGCTGGGCGAGCTTGCGGTAGAGAATCTCGTCGACCAGAGTGCTCTTGCCGCTGCCGGAAACGCCGCTGACGCAGACGAACCGCCCCAGCGGAATACGCACATTGATATTTTTCAGGTTGTTCTGCCGGGCCCCCCTGATGACCAGCTCCGCCCCGTTGCCGGGCCGCCGCTTCTCCGGGAGGGGAATCCGCTTCGCCCCGCTGAGGTACTGGCCGGTCAGCGATTCCGGGCAGTCCATGATTTCTTCCAGGGTCCCGGCGGCCACAATCCAGCCGCCGTGCTCGCCGGCGCCGGGCCCCATGTCGATAATATGGTCGGCGGCGCGCATCATGGCCTCGTCGTGCTCCACCACCAGGATGGTATTGCCGAGGTCGCGCAGGCGCTGCATCGTCTGTATCAGCCGGTAGTCGTCCGCCGGGTGCAGGCCCACGGTGGGTTCGTCGCAGACGTAGAGCACCCCCATCAGGCCGCTGCCTATCTGCGTGGCCAGGCGGATGCGCTGGGCCTCGCCGCCGCTCAGGGTGGCCGAGGCGCGGTCCGTGGTGAGGTAGTCCAGCCCCACGTCCTTGAGGAAGCCCAGCCGCGTGTTAATCTCCTTGAGTATCTGGTGGGCAATCATGTTCTCCCGCTCGCTGAGCACGCTCTTCGGGATGCCGTCCACCCACTCCAGGGCCTGCCCGACGGCCATGCCGGTGACGTCCATGATGGTCCGCCCGCCGATGGTCACCGCCAGCGACTCCGGTTTGAGGCGTTTCCCCTCGCAGGTGGGGCAGGGTTTCAGCACCATGTAGCGCTCGATGTTGGCGCGGGAGTTCTCCGACTCCGTGTCGCGGTAGAGTCGTTCCAGGGTGGGTATCACGCCCTCGAAGCCCTCGGAATAGCGCCGCTCCCGCCCGAAGCGGTTGCGGTAGGTGTAGCTCTCGCCGCCCTCGCCGTAGAGCAGCAGGTCGAGCTGCTCATTCGTCAGGTCCTTCAGCGGGGTATGCAGGGAGAAGCCGTGGGAGCGGGCCAGGGGCTCCACCCGGTAGAGGTACCAGTTATGGAACTGCCACGGCCGGATGGCGCCCTGGAGGATAGACAGGTCTTTGTTCACCACCAGGTCGGGGTCGATTTCCTGTTTGAAACCCAGGCCGGTGCAGGATGGACAGGCGCCGTGGGGGCTGTTGAAGCTAAAGGTCCGGGGGGCAATCTCCCCCAGGCTGATGCCGCAGTGGACGCAGGCGAAGTGCTCCGAGAAAAGCAGCTCCTCGCCGCCGATGATAGACACCAGCACCACGCCGGCGCCAATCTTGAGGGCGGTCTCGACGGAGTCGGCGCTGCGGCTCCGGTTGCCGCTCTGCCCGACGACGAGGCGGTCGACGACCACCTCGATGGAGTGTTTCTTGAACTTGTCCAGCTGGATGGACTCGGTAAGCTCGTGGATTTCACCGTCCACCCGGACGCGGGCGTAGCCCTGCTTGCGCAGGTCGTCGAAGACCGCCTGGTACTCCCCCTTGCGGTCGCGAATCAGGGGCGCCAGGACCATGATGCGGCTGCCTTCCGGCAGGTTCTGGACGGCGTCCACAATCTGCTGCACCGTCTGGAGGGTAATCTCCCGCCCGCACCGGGGGCAGTGGGGGTGCCCCACCCGGGCGAAGAGCAGCCGGAGGTAATCGTAGATTTCCGTCACCGTGCCCACCGTGGAGCGGGGATTTTTGCTCGGCCCCTTCTGGTCGATGGAGACGGCCGGGCTCAGCCCCCCGATGTAATCGACCTCCGGTTTCTCCATCCGTCCCAGGAACTGGCGGGCATAGGCGGAGAGCGACTCCACGTAGCGGCGCTGTCCCTCGGCATAGACGGTATCGAAGGCCAGGGAACTCTTCCCGGAGCCGGAAACGCCCGTGATAACCACCAGTTTATCGCGGGGGATGGTAACGTCGATATTTTTCAGGTTGTGCTCACGGGCACCCTTAACGATAATGGCATCTGACGGCATACTGTCTTAAATGACCCCTACTAAAGCCCTACTTAAGATTGTAACACTAACGATTAAAGCACAACAAGGAAAGTGCGGAGTACCAGTAACAAAGTACTATGGAATTCCGTTGTGCGGGACTATTCCGGCTGTTATACTCGTAATTGTAACCCCCCGATAAAAGTGAAAATTACGCGTGAAACGTAACCAAAGTAATGCCCCCCATCGCGTCGTCGTCACCGGGCTGGGGGCCGTCAGCCCCGTCGGCCTGGATATCCCCACCACGTGGGAATCCCTCGTCTCGGGGAAGTCGGGCGTCGGCTATATTTCCAGCTTCGATACGACCGACTTCGAGACGAAGATTGCCGCCGAGGTCAAGGGCTTCGACCCCGTCCGCTACGTCAGCCGGAAGCAGGCGCAGCGCATGGACCGTTTCACCCAGTTCGGGGTGGCGGCCAGCTTTCAGGCAGTGGCGGAGGCGGGACTTAAAATCACCCCGGACAACGCCCTGGAGACCGGGGTCATCATCGGCACCAGCGTCGGCGGCCTGCTCTCGGCCTACCGGCAGATGCTGGTGATGGTGAAGCACGGCCCGCGGCGGGTGGACCCCATTCTGGCCCCCACCATGACCGGGGACGCCGCTTCCGTCCAGGTATCCCTGCTCCTGGGCACCAAGGGGGTGAACTACGCCCCGTCATCCGCCTGCTCCAGCGGCAGCGACGCCATCGGCCAGGCCTACGAGCTGGTCCGCGACGGCTATACCCGGGTGATGCTGGCGGGCGGCACCGAGGCCCCGATTATCCCGCTGGTGATGGCCGCATTCAGCAATATCCGCGCCCTGTCTACCCGCAACGATGACCCTCCGGGTGCCTGCCGCCCCTTCGATGCCGCCCGTGACGGCTTTGTCATGGGGGAAGGGGCTGCCATGATGGTCCTGGAAGAGGCCGGCTGCGCCCTGGCGCGGGGCGCGCCCATTCTGGCCGAAATCACGGGTTACGGCAACACCAGCGATGCCTTCCACCTTACCCGGCCGGCCCCGGACGGCGCCAGCGCCGCCCGCGCCGTGAGACTGGCCCTGGACCGCGGCGGCGTCAGCCAGGACGAGGTGGACTATATTAACGCCCACGGGACGGCAACGCCCCTCAACGACCGCATGGAGACCAACGTCATCAAGAGCGTCTTCGGCGACCGCGCTAAAAGCATCCCCATTTCCGCCAGCAAGTCGATGATAGGTCACCTCATCGGGGCGGCGGGGGGTATCGAGGCGGTCATCACCGTCCTGGCCCTGCACCACGGCGTCCTGCCGCCGACAATCAACCTTACCCAACCTGACCCCGCCTGTGACCTCGACTACGTTCCTAACGTCGCCAGGAAGGTACGGATACTTACCGCCGTGTCCAACGCCTTCGGCTTCGGCGGGCACAACTCGGTGCTGGTTTTCCGAAAATACAGGTAGCAGCGGCACCAGTGACATCCCGGTGCGTTTTCGACTTACGGGAATAAATCAGGTTTGGAAGCCAGTGTCCGGGCGAATTTCAGCTGGCTGAACTTCCATTCCCCGTTTTCCTTGCGGTATTCGCAGTCGTGCCTTCCCTGCACCCATTCCACGGTGGGCCTGGAAAAGAACATATAGACCAGCCAGTGTCCCCGGGCGGTGTCCCCATCGACGGCGATAACCGGCTGGCCGACCAGGTGACCGTCATAACGCTCGGTCCGTCTGGTGGCCAGGGTACCCAGGTATATCTGCGAAAAGTTCTCCTTGCCTTTCAGCACCCCGGAAAACCGGACTTCCACCTCGGCGTCCTCGGTGAAAAAGTCCAGCGCCTTTTTAAATTCCAGGTTATCCAGGCAGGACATATATTCCCGGTGCATTTGTTTTATCTTTTCCAGGTCCTCGATAGCCCTGACTCTTTTTTCCAGTTCTTTTATATCCATGACAGTCTCCTTTTATTTACCCGTAATGGGATGCTCGTAATGATACGGCAGGTGGTAACCGGAGGGATAGGGATGGAAAGCGGTGGGCGGGGCATCCGGCTTGATGGTGGGATGGTAGTTCATCAGGCCCATGAGAGGGGTTTTCAGCCACCCGTTCTCAAACGGACTGCAGAACGTGTTGTTCCAGTGCAGCCTGGAGAAAAGCCATTTCCCGTTCTCTTTCACGTACTCGTTCTCGTAGTAGCCGTGCAGCCACTCCTGCCGGGGAAATGCCCCGAAGGTCTTGGCCTCGCATAGCCATGTCTGCCACCGCCCCCGGGCGGTCTGGCCGTCCGGGGAGACATCGATGACGGCCCCGATTTGCATGATGATAAACTGCACCCACGGTTCCCGCACCGCCTTTCCGCCCCGCCCTATCCATTCCCAGTACATCTTCCTCACGCCCTCTTTGCCCTTGAACAGGCCGTGGTCCACTATCTCGACGGACTCGGCATCATCAGAAAAAAGGTCGACGATGTCCTGCCACCGCTGCAGGTCGAAGTAATAGGCGTAGATTCTCTGGAGATTCTCAATCTCCTGGATATCCTCCAGGAGGGTTACCCGCTTTTCCAGCTCTTCCAGGTCCATCTCTTACCTCTCTTTCTTCCTTTATCCGTGCCGACCGGATGGACTATTTACCCGTAATGGGGTGCTTGTAATGGGGCCGAAGGTGCATCCCGGAAGGGTACGGATAATAGAAGGTGGGCGGGGCGTCCGGCGGTACCTCGGTACCGGGGCCGTTCTGGCCCACCACGGGCACCTTCAGCCAGCCTTCCTCGTAGGGGGTACGGAAATTGAGGAAAAAGAAGACCTTCCTGAACAGCCATTTCCCGTTTTCCTTGACGTACTCGTTCTCGTAGATGCCGTTGCCCCAGAGCTGCCTTAGCTCGCCTTCGTGGAGGGAGAGGGTGGACCTGGCTTCAATCATCATGCAGTACCAGCGGCCCCGGGCCGTCCGGCCGCCCTTGTCCACGTCGACCACGCCCTGCATTATCATCCCGATGGACAGCTCTCCCACCCGGGGCGGTTTATTTCCCAGCAGCTCCAGGTAGAACCTCTTCACCCCCGCCTTACCCTTGTAGACCCCGTAGTCGGCTATCTCCACCGAGTCGGCGTTGTCCGAGAACAGGTCCACCACCTTCTGGTACTCGTGATAGTCCAGGTAGTAGCCGTATATCCTCTGGAGTTTCTCTATCTGCTTATTATCCTCAAGGCGTGTCATTCTGGCCTGCAGCTCCTCGAGTGTCGCCATTTCATTCCTCCTTTGATATTCTAAGGGCTCACCTGGCCCGCCAGATTTTTGAGGGCCTGTTCGTCGGTAATTACGATGCGCCGGCGCTCCAGCCTGATGGCTCCCTTCTCCTCCAGGGCCCGCAGGGACCTGTTGACCACCACCCGGCTGGTGCCCACCATGGCGGCCAGGTCCTGCTGTGTGAAATGTGGCAGCCGTTCTCTGCCGCTGGCGGTGACCTGCTTCAGGATTAATCCCGCCAGCCGACTGATGACCTGACCGAATGACAGGACCTCTACCAGCGAAGAATCACGGCGGACCCTGGAGGCTAAAACCCCGGCCACGTTCCGCGCTATCTTTGGACTTTCACAAAAGAGCTTCTCCATATCTCTTTTTCTGATGGCGCAGAAGCGGACGGGCGTCATTGCCAGCATATTAGCGGCGCTCCCGCCGCCGTCAAACGTTGATACGTCATTCAGGGAATCTCCGTTGGTAGTAATATTTAAAATTTGCTCTTTCCCGTTGGCCGACCTTTTATACACCTTCACGGCGCCGGAGACTATCAAATACATATATTCGGACTGGTCACCTTCAGACAACAGGGTCTGTCCTTTTTTAATCCTTTTCTCAAAGGCAACATACTTTCTGGCCTCCTCAAGCTCGTCGGGAGTCAGGCCGGCAAAGTAATGCATTTTGGCTAATATTTTTAAAGTGACTGCCATATTACACCAGCTTGATAATTTCAAATGTTCACGCGGTGCTTAAAACATAATGTAAGTAACGTCGCTGCTTTTGTCAAGTTGAAAAAATATTAAAAGGTATTGACAAACTGTGAAACATGTATTACTATGTAACATAAGTTACATAATATAAAAAATAAAGATTTTCAATTGTTTCAATACGCATATCAATATATTATAATTTATAACTGGCAGATAAAATAATCTATTGCGTAACAATATAACCGTAAACGGGTGACCGCAACGATGAGATGGGGAATGGTCGTTGATTTGAGTAAATGCATGCGGTGCCATGCCTGCATCGCCGCCTGCCGGGTGGAGCACTTCCTCCCCCTGGGCATGACCTGGCCCAGGCTCATCGCCTGGGAGGAGAATGAGGCCGAACTGACGACCTTCCCGGTACGCTGCAACCATTGCCAGGACGCTCCCTGCGTCAAGGTCTGCCCCACCGGAGCGACCCAGCAGCGCGAAGACGGCATCGTCTGGGTCGACCAGGACAGGTGCGTGGGCTGCCGGTACTGTATTATCGCCTGCCCGTACCAGAACCGGACCTATCTTTCCCGGGACAGGGACACGGGGTATTTCCCCGGCTATGAAATGACGGAGTTCGAGAAAGTCGGCAGGAAGCTGTATCCCCACACCGTCGGGACGACGGAGAAATGCAATTTCTGCATGGAAAGGATTGACGAGGGTATATCCCGGGGCTTAAAGCCGGGAAAGGACCGGGCCGCGACGCCGGCCTGCGTCAACACCTGCCCGTCCAGGGCGCTGCATTTCGGGGACCTGGACGACCCCGACAGTGAGGTACGGCAGCTGATACGGGACCGCCGGGGATTTCAGCTTCACCTGGAACACGATACCGACCCCTCAATATATTACATTGATAAGGGCTACCGGGGGGCGTAGCTATGGCGTTACGTCAATGGATGGTTACCCACGACTGGATGGTCAAGCCCACCGCACAGACCGAGTGGATAGAGCGGCGGGGGGTACTGGTCTGGATTGCCGAGGTGTTCACCTCGCTGGGGGCCGGCCTCTACCTGGTATCCCTGTTCTTCGATAACTGGTGGGGGATGCTGGCCGCCTGGGTTATTATCATGTTCCTCAAGGTGCCCCTGCACCTGATATACTTCGGGAAGCCCTTCCGCTTCTGGCGGACGATACCGCCCTTCACCAACGCCTGGAAGACGTCATGGTTCACCCGCGGTATCACCTTCACGATATTGTTCGGGAGCGTTGCCTTTGTACAGCTTGTCATTACCTTCGTGGCCCTCCATGTTTTCCCCGCCACCGCCTGGGGCGCCTGGGACATGGCCTTCCGGGTGCTGGGCGGGCTTTTAGCCCTGCTGGTGGGGATATACAGCGGCTTCATCATGAGCTACTGTAAGAGCGTGCCGTTCTGGAACACCGCGATGCTGCCCCTGGTTTTCCTCTTTGCCGGCGTCGCCGACGGTCTGGCTTTGATAATGGCCATCGGCCTGTTCGACCCCCGGGTGAGTATCTCCGCCGCGGAGTCGGCGGGCCGCTTCGTGCTGGCCGTCAACGCCCTCATGATGGCGGCCTACCTGTGGAACGCCACCTATACCTCCAGGACAGCGAAGTACTCGGCGCTGCTGCTGCTCAAGGGGGCTCTCGCCCTGCCCTTCTGGCTGGGCGTGGTCATACTCGGGATAGTCACCCCGCTGGTGATTTCTTCCTTGAGCCTGTTCGCCGGCGAAGCGACGACCGGGCTGCTCATCACGGCCATCGTCCTGCATACCGCGGGGGCGGTGGCGCTCAAGTACGTTCTGCTCAAGGCAGGTGTCCACACCCCCCTGCTGCCGACGTTATCATACTCGCATCGTTTGTAAGGAGACCGCAATGAGCGAACGGAAAATCATCAAGACCACCTGCAAGGCCTGTCACGGCGGCTGCGGCGTGCTGGTGACCGTCGAGGACGGCGTTATCATTCACGTCGAGGGAAATCCCGAGACCTCGACCGAGGGCACGATGTGCTCCAAGGGACTGTCCGCCTTGCAGCATGTCAACAACCCCTACCGCCTGAAATATCCCCTGAAAAGGGTGGGGCGGAAAGGGGAAGGGAAATGGCGGCGGATAAGCTGGGACGAGGCGCTGGACACCATCGCCGAGAAGGTCGACGAGGCCCGTGAAAAATACGGCCCGCACACCATCGCCGTGTCCCAGGGGACGGGGCGGGGCTGCAACCGCTACATCCACCGGCTGGCCCGGTCCATCGGCTCCGCCAACACCATCACCCCCGGCTACGTCTGCCACAGCCCCAGGATAGGGATTTACGGGCTGGTCACCGGCTACGGCCGGCTTTACTGCGACTATCATGGCTGGGGTGGGGAATACCCCAGGACACAGATTGTCCTGGCCAAGCAGCTGGAAATCAGCAGCGCCGACTCCGAAATGGCCTATTATTTCATGAAATCGCTGGACCACGTGAAAAACCTGATTGTCATCGACCCCCGGGCCACCGCCATGACCTCGCGGGCCACCCTCTGGCTGCAGGTCAGGCCCGGCACCGATGCCGCCCTGCTCCTGGGCATGATGAATGTCATCATCCAGGAGGGACGCTACGATAGGGAGTTCGTGGAGAAATGGACCTACGGCTTCGAAGAGCTGAAGAAGAGGGCGGCGGAGTACCCGCTGGACAAGGTTGAGGAAATAACCTGGGTCCCCCGGGAAAAAATCGCCCAGGCGGCCCGCCTCTTCGCCGTGGATACGCCGGGGTGTATCCAGGTCGGGAGCTCCCTGGAAAGGCAGGCTAACGCCGGCCAGAACATCCGGGCGGTGGTCGACCTCTGCGGCATCACCGGCAACATTGAACGGCCGGGTAGCATGATGAGCTGGGTCCTGCCGGACACCGGACTTATCGAGGACTTCTTCTTTGAAGTCCCGATTACCGACGAGATGAAAAGCAAAATTAAGGGGGGCGGTGTCTTCAAGATGGGCGCCGCCCGCACCGCCCACTCCGATACCGTCATCAAGGAGATAGCCGAGGGCCACCCGGACAGAATCAGGGTCTGGATTGCCGTCGCCGGGCAGCAGCTCGTCCACCTGGCCAACACGAACTATGTCTCTAAAGCCTATGAGAGGGAAGACCTCTTCCGCGTGCAAATCGACCAGTTCATGGGGCCGCAGGCGGAATACGCCGATATCGTGCTGCCGGCGGCCCACTGGCTGGAGATGGACGATATCTTCGACATGCACCCCCGCTTCATGATTGAGGCCATTAACAAGTGCGTCGAGCCCCCCGGCGAGGCCTGGCCGGACAATAAAATAGTCCTGGAGATAGGTAAAAGGGTGTCCCCGCAATACTGGCCCTGGCAAAACGTTGAAGAGATGCTGGACTACCAGCTGCGCAAGGGGAAAATAACCTGGAAGCAGTTCAGCGAGAAGGTGGTCTGCGCTCGCACGGGTAAGGACCAGATATATTATAAGTACAGGACGGACTACTGGAGAAAAGGCGGCGGCTTCCCCACCCCGACCGGTAAGCTGGAGCTTTACTCCACCGCCCTGGAAGGGATGGGGTACGACCCGCTGCCGCAATACGTCGAGCCGGGTGAAAGCCCCGTCTCCACGCCGGAGCTGGCTAATGAATACCCGTATGTCCTCTCCACCGGCTACCGCCAGCCCTTCTATTTCCTGGCCCAGTACCGGAACATCCCCTGGCTGCGGAGTTTCATGGTCTATCCCACCGCCCAGATTCACCCGGAGACGGCCAGGAAGCACGGGATAACGGACGGCGACTGGATATGGATAGAGAGCCCGCGGGGGCGCATCCGGCAGCAGGCCAGGGTTTTTCCCGGCATCGACCCCCGGGTGGTGATGGCCACCGCCAACTGCTTCTACCCGGAGGAGCCCGGCCCGCTCCACGGGCTGATGATATCCAGCCCCAACGTCCTCACCTCCAACGAGCACTTCGACCCCATGTACGGGTCGCCGGACCTCACCTGCCTGCTGTGCCGGATATCGAAGGTCGAGGACAAGGACATGAAGGATATCCCCCGGGGGGCTTACCGCCTCCAGGGGTACGAAGGCGATATCGGCACGGTCCCCTCCGGGCAGGAGGGGAAGACCTACCCGAGGCGAACGGGGGAGAGCGCGCCGGAAGCTGTCGAGGCGCCCCGGGGAGCCCCGCCCCCGAAGGGCTACTTCCCCTTCGTCATGCTGGTAGAGCTCGCCATACTGGC
>MGNX01000059.1:0-128 GCA_001796935.1 Chloroflexi bacterium RBG_16_60_22 | reverse complement strand
GACATTATTTCCCGCAGGCTACCGTTTCTACGGCGATGCCCCGCACGTACCGTACCTGGAACAGGCCATAGCCGGTATCCCGCTGACCGTGGCGAGGTGGATTTTCTACCTGCTGACCGCCGGCCTGC
>MGNX01000058.1:9025-14101 GCA_001796935.1 Chloroflexi bacterium RBG_16_60_22 | reverse complement strand
GCTAGCTGAATAGATTAATACGGGGTGTTCAAGAGGGGGCGCCAGCCCCCTCTTCCTTTTCCCCCTTTCCGTCATTCTGAGGAGTCCGCCCTAGGCGGACGACGTGAGAATCTCTTTCTTTTCTTGCCCTACCGCCCCCCGGGAGTTATCTATTCCCACCCATGCCGCCCTCGCACCATCCGCGGCTTAGGCCGTTAGTGTTCCCCTTTCTCCTTATTCTTTGGAGGAAGTTTTAATTCTTCTATGGCACAAGACAAGTTTTTCTTGCTGTTTAACAAGACTATCGTATATCCGGTCAATGTGTTATCCTCGCCAGAAACAAACCCTGTCACGATGCAAGGCTCCCCTTCGTGTTCTTCATCAGGTTTAAAAAGTGCCTTATCACCAGGCATGAACACCAATCCTTCTCTAAATAAAAATGGCATAACATTAACACCTCCAACATTGAGTGAAGTTATTATACCATGTTTTTAAAGGATTGTTGCCAAATGCACATAAAGCCTTTCTCCTGCCCTTTACACCCACCCCAACTTATGTTAAAATATCCCTGACAACTGTAGAGACAGTCCCGAGACAGCGGGTGTCCTTCCCCAGAAGGACTTAATGTAGTGCCTGCCGAGGATGAAGCCAGACCGGACGGAGTCCGGAATTGATGATGTCCTTGTGCGGCCGGCACAGGGACTTTTTCTTTACATAATGTAATACCCCCGGGACGACCGGCGGTTTTTTCAGGAGGTAGCAGATATGCCAACGGAAAAGAAAGAAAAGATAATCAAGGGCCTGCGGGACGTCTTCTCCCGGTGCAGCGTGGGTATCCTCACGGACTACCGCGGGCTGACCACGGCCGAGCTCAGCAACCTGCGCCGCAGGCTGCGGGAGGCGGGCATCGAGTACCACGTGGTCAAGAACTCGCTGGCGCAACTCGCCGCCAGGGAGGTCGGCCTGGACGAGGCGGCTGGCTCTTTCGTCGGGCCGGTGGCGGTGGCCATCGGCTACGGGGAGATACCCGAAGCGGCCAAGGTTCTTACCGACTATATCCGCACCACCAAGTCCATTCTCAATATCAAGGGCGGTTTCCTGACGGACAGGGTGTTGACCCCCCGCGATGTCGAATCGCTGGCCAGGCTGCCGTCGCGGGAAGTGCTCATCGGGCGCGTCCTGGCCGGGATGCAGAGTCCTATCTACGGCCTGGTAAACGTGCTGGCAGGGCCTGTCAGGGGCATCATGGGGGTGCTGCAGGCCAGAATACGACAACTGGAGGGACAGTAACATGGCAGAAGAAGCCAAGAAGGAAGAAGCAACGGCGGTAGAGGAACCCAAGGCGGAAGAGACCAAGAAACCCAAAGCGGCCAAAGCCAAGAAATCGGCGGCCATTGAGGATATCATGAATGCCATCAAGAGCATGACCGTCATTGACCTGGCCGACCTGGTGAAGGCCCTGGAGACCGAGTTCGGCGTCAGCGCGGCGGCCCCCGTGGCCGTGGCCGCGGCCGCCCCGGCCGCCGGTGAAGCGGCAGCCGAAGTCGAGGAACAGACCGAGTTTACCGTCATCCTCAAGGAAATCGGCCCCAACAAGATTAATGTCATCAAGGCCGTCCGCGAGCTGACCACCCTCGGGCTCAAGGAGTCCAAGGACCTGGTGGAGGGCGCGCCCAAGCCGGTCAAGGAAGGCATCACCAAGGAAGAGGCGGCCACCGCCAAGCAGAAGCTGGAAGCCGCCGGCGCCACCGCCGAGATTAAATAGCCCCGGTTAAGCACGGTAGGCCCAGACGGTTTGAAAAATCCGGGCGGATGGCCTATAGTAACGTTACTACTCCAATCGGGGAGTCGGTGGTATTATGCCTGAAGGCGACTGGTTTGTACTCATGGGCGTGGGTGGGGTCTTCATCGTCCTGGGTATCATCGGGCTTCTCTGGGGTCGGCACGAGGAAAAGAGGTACTACGAGTCTCTGACCACCCGTACCGACGTCCGGGAGTTCGTCTCGCACTGGCCGGAGCGTCCCCAGCCGGGGGCGTTGAAGGTGGGCGGCTGGATAGCCCTCGCCCTCGGCGTGCTGATGCTGCTGGCCGGCATCGTCTCCTGGCTGGTCGCCCTCTCCCGGGCCTGACCGGGTTCCCCGGCAAAGCGAAGGGAGGCAAGGCCGCGATGGGTTACTCCATTTTTGACGAGACGATGGTCGACATGCCCTGGCCGGAAATCGAGAAAGCGGCCCGGCAGGGGGCCATCGTCCTGCTGCCCATCGGCATCATCGAGGAGCACGGCCCGCACATGGGCCTGGCGGTGGATACCTATATCCCCTGCCTCTTCAGCGTCCTCGCCAAGCATCACCTGGAATCGCACGGCATCACCAGCCTCATCGCGCCCCCGTACTACTGGGGCATCAGCCGCAGCACCAGCGTCTTCGCCGGCACCTTCTCCGTCCGCAAAGAGACGATGCAGGCGGCCATTTACGATATTCTGGCCTCGCTGCATAGCTGGGGGCTGGACCGCGTTTTCACCGTCAACTGGCACGCCGAGTACCGCCACTGCCATGTCGTCATCGATGCCATCACGGCAGCCCGGCGCGACCTTGCCATCGAGGCCTACTACCTGATGCCCCCCCGGGACTTCAACCGTCTCGGCCTGACCGGCGGGGAGCCGGTCATTCTCCAGAAAAACCCGCCGTCCATGGGGCCGCGCGGGGAGTTTATCGACTACCACGCGGGGTCGCTGGAGACGGGCATCATGCTGCAATATTTCCCGGAGCAGGTGGACGCCGGGATGGCGAGACAGCTTGAAGACAGCCGGATTACCGAAGCGGACATGAAGACACTGGGACGCGGCGACGGGGAGACCCGCCGGCTGATACCCGGCGGCTACTTCGGCAACCCCGCCGGCTATGATATTGAGTTCTGTAAAAAGTACGTCGAGGACTACGCCCGCGATATCGCGGACACCATCGAGGACTTCATAAAAGGCGGCAAGTAGCCGTTAGAAATACATCTTCCCCGGCCCGGTGGTGAAGTGGAACACCGGCCGGTCCACCCTCTTGAAGGTCAGCGGGCAATGCTTTAGCCCCGCCGGCACGAAGACCAGGCTGCTTTTGGTGATGATGTGCTTTTCGTCCTCCAGCCAGAGCTCCACCTCGGCGCCGAGGTCCTGCGGATTGTCCAGGTCCGTGCCGAAGAAGGCGATGACCTCATCGTACTTATGGGCGTGGGGCTCGGTGCCCACTTTCCTGCCCCCCGGCAGGGTGGCGCCGGCCGGCCGCGGCATCACCCAGACACACTCCACGTAAAACGCCCCCGGCACGGTGTCGCCGTCCATGTACAGGACGCGCCCGCCCCGGCCTTTACCGGCCGCGGTCAACGGCGGACTCCAGGGCGCTTCCTTCGCCGGCGGTTTCAGCGCATCGACGATGTATTTTCCGTATTTAGATTCGGCCATCTTAGCATTCCCCCTTTGCGGTAAGTTGATAGACCGTCACGTTTTAAGCGTCTCTTTCTCGGACATTGGCCGGGCAGGGTCTAGGCGTATTTCTTCCCGATTCCCTCGCCGCAGGGCCGGGCGATGAAGTGGAAGACGGGCCGCCGGATGTTCCGGATAATCAGCGGACCGTGCTCGAGGCCTTCCGGGATAAAGGCGGCGAAGCTCTTCTTGATGGTATGCTTTTCCCCGCCGATATGGAACTCTATCTCCGCCCCGAGGTCGTGGATGTCCTCGTAATTGTAGCCGAAGAAGCCGATGAACGTGCCGTGCGGGCTGGCATGGGCGTCCATCATCTTCCGGCCTTCCCTCGACTTCCCGCCGGGCAGCAGCCACAGGCTCTCGCAGCCGAACTCGGCGCCGGGAACGGTCTCCTCGTCGATATAGGCCAGGCGGCGGGTGAACCCGGGGCTGGTGAGGTGCTCCCAGGCCGGGGGCTTGAAGTCGGGCTTGTCTTTGAAGACATAATACTTCGCGTTCCTCTTTTCAGCCATTTTCTTCCTTCCCTTCTATCTCAGCCCCCGATATTCCTAGCGGTACATCTCGCCGGGGCCGATGGTGAAGTGGAACAGGGGCTTCTTCATGTTATGCATCTTCAGCGGGCAGTGCGTCATGCCCGCCGGGATATACACCACGAAGCTCTTGTCCAGGATGAACTTCTCGTCCTCCAGCCAGAACTCGACCTCGGCGTAGAGCTCCTCCGGGTGGTCCATGTCCGTCCCGAAGTAGGAGAGGAGCTCGGGGAAGGGGTGGGCGTGGGGAGGCGGGCCGCCCTCGCCTTCGGCCCGGCCCGGGGTTATGATTCTCATCGGCGAGCCGGGCATCGTCGGCGGCCAGAACCAGACGCATTCGGAGTAGAAGGCGCCCGGTACGACCTCCCTGTCCATCCAGATGACGTGCTCCATCATCCGGCGGCGCCCCTGGAACTCTCCCTGCCCGATCATCGTCTTTTCCCAGGCCCGGTAGCCGGGGAGCCGTATGTCTTTTTTAAGGTCGGTGCAGATATACTTACCGTACTTTGATTCCGCCATATTTAATATCTCCCTTCCCGCGTGATTTTCCCGAACGGGGTCCGGGGGTTATTTCCAGTGTCTCGCGGTCCTAGGCTTTATCGGCGGGGGCCGCTTCCGCTGCCGGACTCAGGGCCTGGAGGTCGGCCTCAATCCGGAGCGCGTTGGTCTGGAAATCGGAGGAGGGTATCACGCTGCCGTCCCTGAAGACGTACCAGCTGGCCTGCTGCCAGTAGGGGCGCAGCTTCCAGTCCCTGACGGCGGTCATGTCCACGGCGACGTACCAGGTGCCGGTGCCGTCTTTGAAGTAGTCCTGCTGCGCTGTCCAGTTATCGCAACTGGCATAGAAGTCGGCGAGGTAGAGCTTGGCCTCGACCGTCCCGGCCTGGCCGAGCAGTCGCTTGTAGACGGCCATGATGGCGCCGTCCCGCGTGCTGATAACGCCCGTGCCGACCTTGGCTGGCTCAGGCTGCGTTGCCTGAGGGGTGGTGGGGGTGGTCGGGGGGAACCCCAGGTCCTGGCAGGCGGTGAGTGTTCCCAGCATCACGGCGAGCAGTATAATGATAAGGAAAGGCTTGATTAGTCCGGTGTTAAGCTTCA
>MGNX01000058.1:2133-8906 GCA_001796935.1 Chloroflexi bacterium RBG_16_60_22 | reverse complement strand
GACGGCCTCGGCGACATGCTGGGCCTTGATGACGTCGGAACCCTCGATATCGGCGATGGTCAGCGCCAGCTTGAGGATGCGGTGGAAGGCCCGCGCCGAGAGGTAGAGCTGCTTCATGGCGGCCTGGAGCAGGCTCTGGGCGGACTCCTCCACCCGGCAGAACTCCCTTATCTCGGCGGGGGTCATCTCGGCGTTGGCGGTCAGCCTCGAACCCTTGAACCGGGCCAGCTGCCGCTCGCGGGAGGCGGTGACCCTTTCCTGCACCCTGGCCGAGGGCTCTCCCAGCCGCTCGTCGCTCAGCTTTTCGTAGTCGATATGCGGCACCTCGACGAAGATATCCACCCGGTCGATGAACGGCCCGCTGATGCGCCGCTGGTAGCGGGAGACCAGGCCGGGCGGGCAGGTGCACCGCCGGAAGGGGTCGCCGTAGAAACCGCACGGACAGGGGTTCATCGCCCCCACCAGCATGAAGTTGGCCGGGAAGGTGACCCTCCCCTGGGCGCGGCTGATGGTGACCACCTTGTCCTCCAGCGGCTGGCGCAGCACCTCCAGCAACGAGTGCCCGAACTCCGGCAGCTCATCGAGGAAGAGGACGCCGCGGTGGCTGAGGCTGATTTCCCCCGGCCGGGGAAAATGCCCCCCGCCCACCAGCCCGGCGTTGGAGATGGTATAGTGCGGGGAGCGGAAGGGCCGTTGCCGGACCATGGGGGTATCCGCGGGCAGCAGCCCGCTGACGCTGTAAATCTTGGTGACCTCCAGGGCTTCGTCGTTGGTCATCGGGGGGAGGATGGAGGGGAGCGAGCGCGCCAGCAGGGTCTTGCCGCTGCCCGGCGGCCCGCACATTATCACGTTGTGCCCCCCGGCGGCGGCCACCTCCAGGGCGCGCTTGACATGCTCCTGCCCCTTGATTTCAGCCAGGTCGGTGAGGTTGAGTGGCCGGTGGCCTTTCTTCGCCGCCGCTACCTCCGCCCGGACGGGGGCGGGCGTCTCGCCGCGCAGGTAGCCGACCAGCTGCACCAGCGAGGCCGTCGGGATAACCTCCACCCCTTCCACCAGGGAGGCCTCGCCGGCATCCACCTCGGGGACAATGACGGTGGGGATGGCCTCGTCATGGGCCAGGGCCACCATGGGCAGGACGCCGTTGGTGTGGCGCAGGCTGCCGTCCAGGGAAAGCTCGCCGAGAAACATCGTGCCGGCGGCATCGGCGCCGACCTGCTCCGAGCTCATCAGGATGCCGACGGCGATGGGCAGGTCGTAGGCCGGGCCGGCTTTCTTGAGGTCGGCCGGCGCCAGGTTGACGACGATGCGCTTGGTGGGGAAGGTGAAGCCGGAGTTGCGTATGGCGGCGCGGACGCGCTCCCTGGCCTCCTGGACGGCGGCGTCCGGCAACCCCACGATGGTGAAGGAGGGCAGGCCGGACGTAATATCGACCTCCACCTCCACGATAGCGCCGTCCAGCCCCACGATGGCGCCGCTTCTAACCTTGGCCAGCATCAGCTATCTCCTCTTTGCGTCTCATTGTAGCCCAAACCGCCCCGGGACGCAAAGAGTATGGCAGGCTAGGTCTTCAGCAGCTCCCCGCGCACCTGGCGGGCAAAGTCCTCGCTCCCGGCGTCCCCGGTGACCAGCTCAATCCGGTCGGGTGAGGTAACGCCCAGCCCCAGCTCCACCGCCCGGACAATCTGGTCCTGCTCGAAGACCTGGCCCCGGCTCACCTCGGGGGTGGTGCCGAGCAGTCGCAGGATAGCCACCCCCACGGCATCGTTGGCGATGCGGTCGGTGCCGGCCAGGATGACGTTGGCGTTGACGCGGGTACCCACGTGGGGGCCGCCGTCGACGAAGGCCTCGACCCCGTCCATGACCACCAGGTCCGGCGTGTAGGCGGTGTTGATTTCGGCAATCATCTGCCGCTGGAAGGGTGAGCGGTGCAGCTCGTTCATGAAGGGATATTTACCCCCCGGTCCCAGCCCCGGCGGCACCATGCCCACCGAGCACTTCAGCGCCATCGTGAAGTGGCCGCCGAACTGGTGCGTCTTGAGGCAGCAGGTCTGCACGATGCACTCCGCATCGGTATAAATCCTGGGGAAGAGGAAGCCGTCCTTCCAGTGGCTGTCCGCCGGGCGCACCTTCACCCACCCTTCCTCGCCCATCTCCTGGAGGTTCAGTATCTCGAAGCCCAGCTCCCCGGCCATGGCGGGAATACCTTTCTGCTCCATGATGTTACGGGTGGTATCGGACGGGCCGCTCCGCTCCGCCAGGGTGATGCTCGCGGCGCCCATTTCCTTGAGGGTAAGCACCAGCGAGCGCAGGGTGTCGTTGTGGGTGGAGCCGGGGGCGGGGTCCGCCGTATTGAAGTTGGGCTTGAGCACCACGTTTTTCCCCGCGACCGGGTTGAAATTGAGCAGTTCGATGGCCTTGCGGACGCCCTCGGTCCGGTCGGTGGTGCGCACCAGGCTTACTTTGGTCATGGCAGTCTCCTCTTTGATTACGTCTTGCGGCATGTCTGGCCGCAGGCAGGCGGGGAGCAGGGAAGCCAGCAGCGCCGTCCCGCCCAGGATGGTCAGTCCCTTTAAAAAATCCCGGCGCCCCAGCTTTTGACGGATGTCCGGCAAGCGCCCCATATACCATGTTAAAATGCCGGCTTGCCGACTGTCAACGCGGCCTTATCCTGGTTTCATAGGATGGTCCGTCATTGCGAGCCCTTCCGCAGAAGGGCGAAGCAATCCCCCCTTCCAATCTACCCGTCATTCTCCGGCTTGACCGGAGAATCCAGCCGGCCAAGCCCCGCTACTGGATTCCCGCGAAAGCGGGAATGACATCGTGGTTCAGATGATTTACAGTTTTATTTATGGAGATTGCTTCGTCGCTGCGCTCCTCGCAATGACATTAGCCGGGCGCCGTATCCACGACTATTTACCCGTGTCAAACTTCCTCATGACGGAGGTCTCCAGCCCGCTGATGAAGTAGCCGCCCCAGTCGTTTTGCAGCCAGTGGCCGAGGCTCAACCCGATGGGCTCCAGGTGCACCACCAGGAAACAGTAGTCGGCATCCATCTCCGGCCCGAAGTTGTAGGTGTTTTCAAAGAACCTTTCCTGGTTGAGCAGGAAACAGCTCACGATGGCGTTGACGATTATCCGGGTGGGTGTGCGCTCGTAGGAGGCCCCCATATCCTCGATTTGCTTCTTCTGCCAGTCCCAGTCCCTGGCGGCGTTGTCCAGGGGGAAAAGCCCCTCCATCCTCAACAGGTGGTAGTCCGGCTTCTCCCTGGCCGCCGCCCACGGCTCCTCCCTCTGGCTCAGCCACCACCAGTCGTTGTCCCGGCGATGGCAGGGCTGGCGGGCGGGGTCCGTCCCCAGGATGGCGCGGTTCTCCCGCAGCGAAAGGCCGGGGTCGTAGATGACGTACCACCTGGGGTCGGCGGCCATCTCCTCGAGGGTCGCCTCGGAGTACTTTATCACCGGGCTGCCGGGGGACTTCAAGGGCTTGACGGCGCGGTCAGTCCGGTGCTCTCCAATAAGCTTGTTCCAGGCGGCCACCACCTTGTCCGCCGCGAGGAACCGGCGCTCCCCGAGGATGCCGATGGCCTCGGCTTCGGTAAACGTTTTACCTGTCATCGATACTTCCGCTTTCTTATTATATTATTGTCGGCCGGTTGGGCCGGGCTTTACATGGCCCCCAGGTGGAATAGCTGGCCGCACATGTAGCTGTTGACATCCGAGACGAGGAAGGCTACCGCCGGCCCCATGTCATTCTGCGTGCAGAGCCGCCCCAGCATCGACCGCTTGGCGATGGTCTCCATAAAGCCGGGGGGAAGGGCTTTGCTGCCGCCGCCGAGGCCGGTGTCCCCCACGCCGGGCATGATGATGTTGACGGTGATGCCCAGCGGGCCGAGCTCCTTGGCGATGGAGTACCCGAATGATACGGCGCCGGCCTTGGATGCGCCGTAGCTGGAGTTGTTGGGGATGCCCTGGCCGCCGGAGAAGATGACGATTTTACCGTACTTGCGCTCGAGCATGTGGGGAATGACGGCCTGGGTCATGTTCATCTGGCCGTAGAGGTTCGTCTCGATGTCCTCTTCCCAGAACTTGCGGTCGGTCTTCACGAAGGGCACCATCGGGGTGCTGGCGCCGGCGTTGTTGACCAGGATGTCTATCTTGCCGAACTCCTTCAGCGCGGCCTTCACCAGCGCGTCCACTTCGGCCCGCACCCGGATGTCCGCGTTGAAAGCGATGGCCTTGACGCCCAGCTTTTTACACTCTTCCGCCGTTTTCTTGGCGCCCTCGAACTGCTCGTCCTTGTCATCGACGGCCACGTGGCAGCCCTCTTTGGCCAGCGCCAGGCAGATGCCCTTGCCGTAGCCTACCTGGCTGCCCCCGCCGGTGACGATGGCTACCTTGTCCTTCAATTTAAGGTCCATATTTTTTACCTCCTGTTTAATCTTCTGTCCTGGCCATGTATTCGGCCGTAAAGTACATGTTGTTGAAAAGGAAAGGCTTACCCACCCGCCGGATAATCAGCGGGCAGTGCAGCGTGCCGCCCGGAATGTAGACGATGGTGCTCTCGGTGATAATGTGCTTTTCGCCCCCCAGGTGAAACTCTATCTCCGCATCGAAGTCAAAGAGGTCTTTCAGGTTGTTGCTGACAAAGGCCAGTATCTGGCCGTAGTCGTGCTTGTGGGAGTGGTCAATCATGGTGAAGGGGTGCATGATGGGTTCCCAGCTGATGCCAAACTCGCCCAGCTTGCCCTTGTCCACCTTGATGGTCTTTTCCTTGATTTCCGGGTGCAGTATCGGGCCGGTGATGCCGTCCTTTTCCGTGTAGAAATACTTATCGTACTTGCCCACTTTTTCCTCCCTCTCTTTTTGTCTGAAATTCGGACTACTTCTTCCTCTCGTAGGCCCTGGCGAAGAAAATATCGATGAACATGAAGGGCCGGTCCACCTTCTTGTAAACGAGCGGGCCGTGGTACAGACCGGGCGGAATGTAGATGGTGGTAGATTTGGTGATGGTGTGCTTCTCCATGGTCTGGCCGTCTTCGCTCAGCGTTATCTCCACCACTCCCCCCAGGTCCAGCATATTGTTGGTGTCCCCCCCGAGGTAGATGATGTACTGGGGGAACTCGTGCTTATGGGGTTCCGGCGCGTGGGTGAAGGGCCTGGTGATGGACTCCCAGTACATCGTGAAGCCCAGGTCGCCGAAGTCCTCGTTGCTGTTGAGGACCGGTATCGGCGCGGTGATTTCCGGGTGGTTTGATTTCCGGGTGACTCCTGTCCTCAGGTACTTGGCGGTTTTCAGTTGGGCCATGTCGTCCTCCCTTTCTCTTGATTGATTCCCCTGTCCGGGGCGCGGTCTATCCTTTTCTCTTGTACTCCGGCGAGAAAAAGAAGTCGTGGAAAAGGATAGGTTTACGGGGGTCGTTGACCTTTTTGAAATTGAGGGGGCAGTGCAGCAGTCCGGCGGGGACATGGACCATGGTGGCTTTGGTGAAGACGAACTTCTCCAGGGGCTTGCCTTCCTCACCCAGCGTCAGCTCCACCTCCCCGCCCAGGTCCAGCATGTTGTTGATATCCCCCCCGACGAACATTAAAAACTGGTCGAAGTCGTGGGCGTGGGTGTCCTTGACCATCTCGAAGGGCTGTGAAATAGGCCACCAGCTCAGGGCGAAATTTTTATTGCCGAAGGTAGCATCGCTCTTGAGTCCCAGCACCGGGCCGGGGACTTCAGGGTGCTGCTCCTGGGCGGTTTTGGACCGGACATCTCTCCGGATATATTTCTCGTAAGGTGATGCTGCCATGTGACCGCCTCCTTGCCGAAGATATTAAAATGGGGGCTCTGAAGAACCGGTCTCTATCGTTCGTCTTTTTTCAGTCCGTGACGCTACCTCCTCTCCTTAGTCTGGTCAGTTCAGGCGGTAGACTGCTGCTTCCGGTACTGCTGCCTGATTTCGTCAAAGAGCTTGTAGTTTTCGGCAATCGTCTCGATGATGGGGAGATGGTAGGGGCACCTCGTCTCGCATTCGCCGCACTGGCTGCAGCTGGCGACCTTTTCCATGTTGGCGGGAATCCGCGGGTTTTCCAGGTACCAGTCCGGCGGGAGGCGTTTGACGAACGAGGGGAACGTCATGGCCATGGAGATGGGGATTCCCTGCGTGCAGGGCTGGCAGTAATCGCAGCGCCGGCAGAAGCGGGTGCCCAGCTCGGCGGTCAGGCGCTGCATCTCGGCGATTTCCCCGGGGGTCATCTCGTGGGGGCCGGCGAAGAGGCTGACGATTTCCTCAATCTCCTCGACCTTCTCAATGCCGGGGATGAGGGCAACGTCCGGGAACTGGAAGAGGTACTTGAAGGCCACGGCGGCGTTTTCCAGCATGCCGCCGGCCATCGGCTTCATGGCGATGAACCCGACGTCGTGCTCCCGGCAGAGGGGCAGCAGCTCGTCGGCGGGCTCGCAGGTGATGAAGTTGAAGGGGAACATGACGGTCTCGAACCGCCCGCTCTTGACCAGCGCCCTGGCGACGTCTATCTGGTGCGAGGTGGCGCCGATGTGCCGGATTTTACCGGCCGCTCTGGCCTCCTCGAAGACCCGGTAAAGCCCGCTCCCGGGGTCGAGGACCTTCTCCATGGTGGGGAAGTCGCCGACCTGGTGGAACTGGTAGAGGTCGATGTAGTCCGTGCCGAGTCGCTTGAGAGAGAGGTCGAGGTGGCTCTTGATTTCCCCGGGCGTGCGGCCCAGTGACTTCGTGGCGATGAAGACCTCGTGGCGGTGGCCCCGGACGG
>MGNX01000058.1:386-2122 GCA_001796935.1 Chloroflexi bacterium RBG_16_60_22 | reverse complement strand
TCGTGGCGATGAAGACCTCGTGGCGGTGGCCCCGGACGGCCTTGCCGATGCGCTCCTCGCTGGTGCTGTAGCCGTTGGCGGTATCGAGGAAGTTGAGGCCCAGCTCCAGGCACCTTTTCACCACCGCCACCGCCTCGTCCTCGGTGCAGCGCTGGATGGGAATCCCCCCGAAGCCCAGCCGCGTCACCATCATCCCCGTCCGCCCGAGCCTTATCTTTTCCAAGCCGGCTCCTTTCCGCCGCGGCCGGCCAGGCGCGCGAGCATTTCCGCGTAGAACTCCTCCGCCTCTTTCCCGAGGGACAGCTCCTCCATGGGGCACATGCCCCCGTCCTCCCGCTGGATACAGGGAACGATTTTATCGAGGTGGTACCCGATGCCGTACCTTTCCAGCGTCCTGACGGCCAGCTCGCTGCCCAGGGGGCTGTAGACCTCCCGGCAGTTTATTCTGGTCACCAGCAGGGCGGCGGCATTGCCCATGATTCTATCGAAGACGGTCACCGGGCCCTGGACGGGGACTTTGTCGATGTACTCCATGAGGGGCAGCAGCCGGTCCTGCTTTGAGGTAAAGACCGGCCGGATACCTTCGTAGACGCGGAGCGTATCGTCGCTGCCGAGGAATTCATGGTAGAGTCGGTTCATGCGGTTACTCCGTTGTCTTTTTGACCCTGGCGCCGGCCCAGAAGGCGGCGGGTATCAGGGCCAGCTGGATGAGCATCCCCGGCCAGGCCTGCCGGACGGTGTGCCAGGCGGACATCAGCGGGCCGGACTCGGCGCCGAGCGGGCTGGCGGTGGCCCCGCCGATGTAGTAGATGGCCAGGACGGCCAGCAGCAGGGCGAGGCGTCCCCCGGCCATGGCCCCCAGCAGCGACCACCCCACCCGCAGGTTGAGCTTCTGGCGCAGCAGCCCGGCAATCAGGCCGTAGGCGGTCACCTCGGCGATTACCTGGGGCAGGATGGCGGCGGGGGGCAGGCCGGATACGGCGTAGCTGGCCAGGGGCGTGAGCACCCCCACCAGCAGCCCCGCCGGCCACCCGGCGGCCAGCGCCGCCACCAGCACGAAGATGTGCATCGGGACAAACGTGGGGCCGGCCAGCCGGAACTGGTGGAAGACCCAGGGCGTCAGCACGCTCAGCGCGGTGAACGCGGCGATGACGATGTAAGCGCGGACATCCGTCAGCTTGAAAGTCAGGGGTAGCGGTCGGGCAGTAATGGCGATTCTTCTCATCATCTGGTAGACCTCCTTGATTACGGTCGGGTACGCCACGGAAGACGGCGCATGGCCTTTCCGGTCTTTTTCAGGGTTTTGGGCTATCTATAATGATATAAGCCGAGGCGGGAAATGTCAAAAGCGGGTTGTGTTTGGCTCCTTTTGTTTTCCCGTCTTCAGCGGTACAGCCAGTGCCGGAAGATGAAACGGCTGAGAAACGGCATCACGGCATAGGTCATCAGGATGACCAGCAGCACGCAGGTCAGTATATTCAGCACCGGAAACGCCCACGATTCCAGGTAGCGGAGCTCTAGTGGGACGATGATTATGGTGAGGACGTAGGCGGCGATGAAAGCGACGACGGACATTTTCCACCGGGGCGGCGGGGCAAGCTCCGGGCATTCCGGAATCGAGAACCAGGTCTCCAGCCCGGTCGCCTCCTGCCGGCTCGATCTGGAGAAAGCGTCCGCCTCTTTTGAAAGCTCTTTGCGTTCATTAGAGTTTTCCCAGGTGGCCACGGAATCCCGGT
>MGNX01000058.1:285-376 GCA_001796935.1 Chloroflexi bacterium RBG_16_60_22 | reverse complement strand
CAGGACGACGTGGTACAAACCGCGCTTGCCCGGCTCCGGTATGAGCATCGTGGCGCCCCGGTTGCCGGGGGCCCGCGTGGCCGCTGCCACC
>MGNX01000058.1:0-105 GCA_001796935.1 Chloroflexi bacterium RBG_16_60_22 | reverse complement strand
ATCCGGGATTGAGGGATTATTTTTCCACCTCACCCCCTGTGTCCCCCCTCTCCTGACGAGGTTTCACAGGAGAGGGGGAAGAAATTTATTCTGAAATCCTCCCCC
>MGNX01000057.1 GCA_001796935.1 Chloroflexi bacterium RBG_16_60_22 | reverse complement strand
TATCCATGAGCTGCTTCACCGTCTGGTTTATCTTCTTGAAGTCGGACAGGTATTTAGCGCCATCGAACAGGGTGGTGCGGGTGTACCTGGAGTAGCGGTGGATGAGGTCCGTGGTGGAGAAGCCGAAGGCGCAGAAGGTGGAGGCGTAGGGGCTGGTGAGCACCTTGCCGAACTTCAGTCCGCCGATGAACCCGGCGTAGCGGGTGGGGCCGCCGCCGCCGTAAGCCACCAGGGCAAAATCGCCGAGGTGGTCCGTAGCCACCCCTTTCTCCTTGAGGAACTTCACCACTTCCTCGTGGATGCGCATTTCCGTGGTCTCTTTAATGAGGTGCGCCGCCTCCTCCACGCTGATTTTAAGGGGGTCGGCGATGCGCCGCTTGATGGTCGAAACGGCCTTGTCTTTGTTCAGCTTGACGCGGCCGCCCAGGAAGTTATCGGGGTCGATATAGCCGAGGACGACGTCGGCATCGGTGACGGTGGCCTCGGTGCCGCCGCGGTTGAAGCAGGCCGGCCCGGGGCTGGCCCCGGCGCTGCGCGGTCCCACCTGCACGCCGCCGGCGTTGTTGAGCTTGACGATAGAGCAGCCGCCCAGTCCCACCGACTCGGTGACAATCATGGGGACGCTCACGGGGAGGTCGGCGATGACGGGGGTGAGGCTGTAGTTATGGCTGCCGCCGCGGATGATGCCGATGTCCAGGCTGGTGCCGCCCACGTCGACGGCGACGACCTCGCTGAAGCCGTGGAGCTTGCCCACCAGCTCCGCCCCGAAGACGCCGAGCACCGGGCCGGAGGAGTAGGTATCGATGGCGCGGGTCTTGGCCACCCGGGCGGTGCCCCCGTGCGAGTGCCCCACCATGAGGGGCCGGGTGTAGAGGTTGGCCCGGAGGTCATCCTCCGAGCGGTAGAGGTACCTGACCATAGCGTCGTGGATATAGCCGTTGAGGACGGCGGCGTTGGTGCGGTAGAAGGCATCGGGGTGGTCGGAGATATCGGAGGCCAGCAGCACCCGGATGCTCCCCAGGAAGTAGCTTGGGGAGTGCTCCTTGATGATGGCCCGTATCTCCCGCTCGTGGGCGGGATTGACATCCGAGTAGTTGAGGCTGACGACGATGGCCCGGGCGCCCAGGTCGATGAGGCGCTGCATCTTGGCAATCAGGTCTTCGGCGTCCAGGGGCCTGACTACCTTGCCCCTGGCGTCAATCTCCTCGACGACGTCGTCAATCATGTCCTTGCCGACGAAGGAGTAAATCGGCTCTATTTTAGAGACGTCCGGGGAGTAGAAAGAGTCCTTGAAGCCGCGGGTGACCAGCAGCCCGATTTTAGCCCCGACCCTCTGGATGATGGTGTTGACGCTGACTGTGGTGGAGTAGCGGACGATATCCGTTTCCGCCAGCATGTCCTGGAGGGATACCCCGAACTGGCGGGCGCCCTCCCGGAGGCAGTCGGCCAGGCAGACCGTTAAATCATGGGGTGTCGTCAGCACTTTGACCGTCCTCAGGTCGCCGTTGCGGGTGAAAAAGCCGTCCGTGAAGGTGCCCCCGGTATCCACGCCAATCATGAAAGACATCGTTGCGCCTCCCGCTATGTTAAATCTTGAAACAACAGGGTGGTCGTCAAAATTTATAGCATAGTGAGCCCACAGTGTCAAATATCGCCCGTGCTCAAAAGCGTATTTCCGCAGCTTGGAACAACATGGCCTTTCCTTGACAGCCCCCGGTGGTGCGGATATTATCTAACCGACCATGACCGTGCTCGTTTTTATCAAGGACCTGCTGCTGGCGACCTTCGGGCAGATGGCCTCGCTCTTCGCCGGTGTTTTCATCTTCGGGCTGCTGATACATTTCTTCTCCCAGCTGACGTTCAAATCGCTGGAGAGGGCCTTCGGGAGGAAGGGCGTTTACCTGGTGGCCTGGCTGGGCACGCCCATCCACGAGCTGGGCCACGCCCTGTTCTGCGTGATATTCCTGCATAAAATCGTCAAGATAGAGTTCTTCAAGCCGGAGCCGGTGACGGGGACGCTGGGCTACGTCAGCCATACCTGGAACCGCTCCAATCCCTGGCACATCCTGGGGAACTTCTTCATCGGCATCGGGCCGGTGCTGCTGGGGTGCCTGGCCCTGCTGGCCACGTTCTACTTCCTCATCCCGGGCAGTCCACGGGCCTGGGACGCCGTGCTGTCCGGGGTCAGGGGGGTCGAGAACATCAACACCGTGGGGGGCTACCTGGCCATCTTCCGGGGCTCGTCGCTGGCCCTGGCCGCCTCGATATTCACCCTCGACAACCTGGGCGGATGGCAGTTCTGGGTCTTCCTTTACCTCTCCATCTGCGTCGCCTCCAACGTCCGGCTCAGCGTCTCCGACCTCAAGCTGGCCCTGTCGGGAATCGGCTGCATTATCCTGCCCTTCCTGCTGCTCAACCTCGCGGCGCTCCTGCTCGGCCCGGGCAATGGTGAGCTTTTTCCTTGGACGGCGTCCTCGCTCGGCGTCATCTACAGCCTGTTCGTGCTGGCTCTCATCATGGTGGTAATAGGCTTCGTCCTGACTTACACCCCGGCGGCCTGCTATGTTAAGATGAGGCGCGGCACATGGCTGAACCCGTTCTGATGGGAGCGGGAGGGAGTACGAGGCCTGGACTTTTGCATCTTTACCGGCCTCAGGTGATATAATCGTTTCAGGGGAAGCATGACCGTTAAAATCAATATACCGCCCTTTTTCCAGCACCTGACCGGCAGTGTTAAAATCTTCGAGGCCGGCGGCAGCACCGTCGGGGAGTGCCTCAACGAGCTGGTGCGGCAATACCCGGAGATTAAGTCGAAGCTGTTCACCAGGAACGGCAGGCTGCTCAAGGGCCTCAACGTCTTTATCAACGGGGAGAGCGCTTACCCCGGCGAGCTGGCCAGGCCGGTCAGGGACGGCGATAAGCTCCATATCACCTATGTCATGGTGGGTGGGTAAGCTGTTACCATATATATAACTAATAAAACGCCGGCATTGCGCCGGAAGGAGACAACATGACGGTAAACACCGGTAGGATTCTCAGGGTAAATCTGTCCAGCGGCAGGATAGCCACGGAGTCCGTCCCCCGGAAGGTGGCGGAGGACTTCGTCGGGGGGAGGGGCTACGGCATCAGGTACCTCTACGACGAGCTGGCCCCGGGCGTGGAACCCCTCGGGGAGGCTAACAAGCTGCTGATGATAGCCGGCCCCCTGGCCGGCAACACCGCCCAGGCGGTATCGCGGTGGATGACCTGTACCAAGAGCCCCCAGACCGGGGCCTGGGCCCGCTCGGTGTGCGGGGCCGACTTCGGGGCGTGGCTGAAGTTCGCCGGCTACGAGGTAATCATCGTCGAGGGGAGGGCCGGCAAGCCGGTCTATCTCCACCTCACCCCGGACGGCTGCCAGATTCAGGACGCCGGTCAGCTGTGGGGAAAGGACACCAGGGTAACGCAGTCGTGGCTGGCGGAGCGGCACGGTAAGAACACCCGCACCGCCTGCATCGGCCCGGGTGGGGAAAACCTGGTGAAATACGCGGCCGTCGTCAGCGACCGGAGGACGGCGGGACGCTGCGGGACCGGCACCGTGATGGGCTCCAAGAACCTCAAGGCGGTGGCCGTTACCGCCGCGCGCCGGCTGACACTGGCTGACCCCGATGCCTATGACAAACTGGCCAGGGCGCAGGTCAGCACCATCCTCAACAACCCCGGCTTCAAGCACCACAAGGAGTGGGGCACCACCACCACCCAGGACCTCACCAACAGCATCGGGATTTACCCGGTGCGGAACTTCCGCTACGGGCAGCAGGAAGGCTACCAGCAGATTACCGGCGCCGAGTACCGCAAGCTCAGGACGGGGGACATCGGCTGCTACTCCTGCGCGGCGCGGTGCGGCAAGGTACACACCGTGAAGACCGGGCCTTATGCCGGCGCCCACAGCGAGGGGCCGGAGTACGAGAGCATCTGGGCGTTTACCGGTACGGTCGAGAGCCTCAGTCGGGAGGCCAGCATCGCCGCCGACCAGCTCTGTGACGACATGGGGCTGGATACCATCAGTTCCGGCAGCACCATCGGCTTTGCCTACGAGTGCTACGAGAAGGGCCTGCTCAAGAAATCGGACTTGGACGGCCTGGAGCTTAAATACGGCGACCCCGCCCCGATGGTCAAGCTCATCAAAAAGATAGCGATGCGCGAGGGCATCGGCGACCTCCTGGCGGAGGGCGCGATGCGGGCGGCGGAGAAAATGGGCGGGGGGGCGGAGGCTTATGCCATCCACGTCAAGGGGCTGGAGCTGCCTGCCTACGAGCCGAGGGGCGCCAAGTCCCAGGGCTATAACTACGCTACCGCCAACATCGGCGCCAGCCACTGCTACGGTTATGCCCCCCAGGAAATTTTCGGCGCCATCATGCCGCGGCCGGTCGACCGTTTCTCCGAGGAGAACCCGGACATCGTCATCTTCAACCAGGACGGCACCGCCTGGCACGAAACGGGGATTGCCTGCGCCTTCTCGTCTGGCTGGGGCTGGATGGATATTTTCGGCAAACTGGTAGCGGCCGCCCGGGGCATCGATAAGCTGGCGGATGGTGACTACCTCGGCAAAGTCGGGGAGCGCATGTGGAACCTGGAGAGGGCCTTCAACGTTAGGGAGGGGTTCACCCGCCAGCAGGACTACCTGCCGAAGCGGATGCGCACCGAGCCGCTCCATACCCGGGAGGCGCCGGGGGAAGGGCAGATGGTGAGCCACCATGACGAGTTCCTTGATAAATACTACCAGCTGCGTGGCTGGACGAAGGAAGGCATCCCCACCGGGAAGAAGCTGAAAGAGCTCGGGCTGGACTCCGTGGTGAAGGACATGGCGACTAAAAGGAAATAGGGTCGCCCGCTGAGTTAAGTTGCCGGAGGGGGAGTCTTCATGGCTCCCCATCGGTTGTAATATAGCGCCGGTTTTGCTATTGTTCATACGGAAATAGACCCACCGGGGAGCAGCGTCATGCACGAGACGAGCGGTATCGTCGGCAGGCTGAGCCAGAAGGGCTACCGCCTGACGCCCCAGCGGCTGATGATTCTCTCGGCCATCGAGGGCAGCGAAGACCACATCAGCGCCGAGGAAATCTACGCCCAGGTGGCCGCCAGTTACCCGCACGTCAATATCTCGACGGTTTACCGGACGCTGGAGCTGCTGAAAAAGCTCGGCATGGTGTACGAGATTGACCTGGGGGAGGGCCGCATCCGCTACCACGCCGAGGGCAGCGGCCACCACCACCACCTGGTCTGCCAGAACTGCAACAGGGTCATCGATATCGACGAATCAACCCTGTCGTCGCTGCGGGACATCCTGCTGCGCGATTACAGTTTCCGGGCCGAGCTGCGGCACGTGGCCATCTTCGGCTTCTGCGAGGACTGCCGCCGGGGCCGGTCCGGCAAGGGGGCCGGGGCCGATGCCGGGTAAGCGCCGCGAGCGGTGGGAAAAGGAGGTCCTGGGGCCGGCCCTCAAGCGTTTCCCGGAGCGGCAGCCCGGCTTCCGCCTGACCTCCGGCCTGGAAATCAGACCCCTCTACACCCCGGACGACCTCGAGGGGGCCGACCTCGAAGAGTCGCCGGGCTATCCCGGGGAGTACCCCTTCGGGCGGGGCATCCAGCCCACCATGTACCGCGGCCGGCTCTGGACGATGCGCCAGTACTCCGGGTTCGCCTCGGCGGAGGAGTCCAACCGCCGCTACCGCTACCTCCTGGAACAGGGGCAGACGGGACTGAGCATCGCCTTCGATTTGCCGACCCAGCTCGGCTATGACTCCGATAGTCCCCTGGCGCGCGGCGAGGTGGGCAAGGTGGGCGTCCCCGTCGATACGCTGCGGGATATGGAGGTGCTCTTCGAGGGTATCCCGCTGGATGGGGTCAGCACCTCCATGACCATCAACGCCACCGCCCCCATCTTGCTGGCCATGTATATCGCCCTGGCCAAACGGCAAGGGGCCGACCCCGCCCGGCTCGACGGGACGATACAGAACGACATCCTCAAGGAGTACATCGCCCGGGGCACCTATATCTTCCCGCCCGGCCCTTCCCTGAGGCTGACGACCGATATTTTCCGGTACTGCCGTCAGAACCTCCCCCGCTGGAATACTATCAGCATCAGCGGCTACCATATCCGCGAGGCCGGCGCCACGGCGGTGCAGGAGGTGGCCTTCACCCTGGCCGACGGCATAGCCTACGTCCGGGCGGCCATCGATAAAGGGTTGAACGTTGACGACTTCGCCGGGCGGCTTTCCTTCTTCTTCGATGCCCACAACAACCTGCTGGAGGAGGTCGCCAAGTTCCGGGCGGCCAGATTGCTCTGGGCGGAGATAATGAAGGAGCGTTTCGGGGCGAAGGACCCCCGCAGCTGCATGCTGCGCTTCCACACGCAGACCGCTGGCTGCACGCTCACGGCCCAGCAGCCCTACAACAACATCGTCCGGGTGGCCGTCCAGGCGCTGGCGGCCGTGCTCGGCGGGACGCAGTCACTGCATACCAACTCCTACGACGAGGCCTACGCCACACCATCGGAGGAGGCGGTGACCGCGGCGCTGCGCACCCAGCAGGTCCTGGCTTACGAGAGCGGCGTGGCGGATACGGTCGACCCCCTGGGCGGGGCGTGGCTGGTGGAGAAGCTGACGCGGGACATCGCGGCGGCGGCCCGGCAGTATATCCAGAAAATCGACTCCCTCGGCGGGGCGCTGGCGGCCATTGAAAAAGGGTTTCAGCAACGGGAGGTTCAGGAGAGCTCCTACCGCTACCAGCGGGAGGTCGAGGCGGAGGAGAGGGTAATCGTGGGCGTGAATAAATTCGTCACGCCCTATACTAAAATTGAAAAGCTCCACCGCGTCACCGCCGGGGAGGCCAGGAAGCAGGTCGCCAGGTTGAATAAAGTCAGGCGGGAGCGGGACGGCGGGGCCGTGGCGGCCGCGCTGGAAGAGCTTCAAAAGGCAGCCCGGGGCGAGGAAAATACCATGCCCGCCTTTCTCCGCTGTGTCGAGGCCTACACCACGGTGGGGGAGATGTGCGATGCCCTCCGCGAGGTGTTCGGCGTGCAGCGGGAGTTCCTCATATTTTAAGATAATGGGAGAAAAACGATGATTAAAAGAGTCCACCACGTGGGAATCGCCGTCAAAGACCTTAAAGAGAGCGCGGCGCTCTTTGAGAAGCTGCTGGGGATAAAGGCGCACATGGAAGACGCCCCCTGCCAGAAGGTCACCGAGGCCATCTTCGACTTCGGGGAGGGTATCGAGATTGACCTGCTCGAGCCGAGCGCCCCGGACGGCACGGTAGCCAGGTTCCTGGAAAAGCGCGGCGAGGGACTGCACCACATCGCCTTCGAGGTGGACGACATCGACCGTGAGCTGGCGGTCATGGAGGCCAACGGCGTCCAGCTTATCGACCGTGAGGGGCGGGAAGGGGTGGCGGGAAAAATCGCTTTCCTGCACCCCAGGTCGGTCAACGGCGTCCTCGTCGAGCTCCTCCAGCCTAGGAAGAAAAAATAGTTGTATTATATTGTCATTCTGAGGGCACCAAGGCCCATAAAAAGGGTGCTAGCGACTTACTGTCATTCTGAGGGCACGAAGTGCCCGTGAGAATCTGAAACATATAAGAACTTAATGTCAATTGAGCAGTATTATGTGTACATATTAACAACCGCTAAAAACACTGCCCTGTACACGGGAGTTACCAATGACCTGGTACGCCGTATTCATGAACACAAGAACCATATGGTAGAGGGTTTCACCAAGAGATATAATGTGCACAAGCTTGTATATTACGAGGTCGCGGGAGAAATTTCGGCGGCCATTACCCGGGAGAAGCAAATTAAAAGCTGGGTCCGACAAAAGAAGCTGAAGATGATATCTACCTTCAACCCCGAATGGCGAGACCTTTATGATGGATTATTCTCAGCAGAATAACATTAGGACAACGTTTTGGATTCTCACGTCGTCCCGATGATATCGGGACTCCTCAGAATGACAGGACAGTAAGTATGAGAGAGACGATATCGGGACTCCTCAGAATGACAGGACAGTAAGGGTAGATAGGGAGGAATTCCAGGAGTAGCCAGTTATGAGCCGGAAGAAGATACGGGTGCTGGTAGCCAAGCCGGGCCTTGACGGGCATGACCGCGGGGCCAAGGTGGTGGCGCGCGCCCTGCGGGACGCCGGCATGGAGGTCATCTACACCGGCATCCGCCAGACCCCGGAGATGATTGTCGAGGTGGCCCTCCAGGAGGACGTGGACGTCATCGGGCTGAGCTGCCTATCCGGCGCCCACCTGGAGCTCTTCGCCGAGGTCATGGACCGTCTCCGGCAGAAGGGCATGGACAGCGTCAAGGTGGTGGCCGGGGGTATCATCCCCGGTGAAGATGTCCCCGCCCTGGAAAAAATCGGCATCCGGGCCGTCTTCGGGCCGGGCGCCCGCACCCCGGATATCGTTGCGGCGGTGCGCCGGCTCGTTACCGGGGAATAACCGTCTGGCCCCTTCCTCCCGGAAAACTGCTCCTCCCCGCCGTCTCCCAATCTTGCCACGTACGGTACGATTGGCTTATAATATATCGAGTCAGGCCGGAGGGGAGGTGAGGCGGCATGCAGATTAACGTTTCTCAACTGCTTCGCGAACCCATCGGGGCGACGCGGGACTATGAAATAGACGGGGTGGCCGATGTCGGCGGTGACGCCGGGGACTACGCGGTAAAGGGAGCGTGCCACCTGCTGC
>MGNX01000056.1 GCA_001796935.1 Chloroflexi bacterium RBG_16_60_22 | reverse complement strand
GACAGCAAAATGATTATCATCCGGGACGGCATGGTCACCGATTTCGGCATGAACACGGTGTGCGCCGCCGGCACCGGCAGCTTCCTGGACCACCAGGCGGCCAGATTGAAGATGAGCATCGAGGAGCTTTCCCGGCGGGCGCTGCTCGGTAAAAAGCCGGTGCGCATCGCCGGGCGCTGCACCGTCTTCGCGGAGTCGGACATGGTGCACCAGCAGCAGACGGGGCATAATGTCGATGATATTATCTACGGGCTCTGCCAGGCGCTGGCGCGCAACTATCTGAACGATGTCGGCTCGGGCAAGGACATCCGGCCGCCGGTCGTCTTCCAGGGCGGGGTGGCCTTCAACCGGGGCATCGTCCGGGCGCTGGAAGAAGCGCTGGGGACGGACATCATCGTGCCGCCCCACCACGAGGTCATGGGGGCCATCGGGGCGGCTTGGCTGGTACACGAAAACGCGGTGGACCGCCGCGACGCCAGCCGGTTCCGCGGCTTCGGCGTCAGCGAAACGGAGTTCGAGACCTCTTCCTTTGAGTGCCGGGCCTGCCCGACCGCCTGTGAAATCGTGCGGATTTCCGAGGACCACCGGACCATCGCCGGGTGGGGCGGGCGCTGTGACCTCTGGGAAGGGGCGGTACCGGGAGATTAGCTGAAGAAGATGAAAATAGCGGTTGATGCGGCGGGCGGCGACTACGCTCCGCACGAGGTTATCAAGGGGGCCATCCGGGCCGCCCAGGAGTACGGGGTGGAGATTGCCCTGGTGGGCCGGAAAAACGTGCTCCGCAAGCTGGTGGAGCATTCCAAGACCAAGCCCGGCCTCGGCATCTCCATCGTCGATGCCAAGCAGGTCATCGACTTTAATGAGCACCCGATGAAGGCCATCCAGAGCAAGCCGAACTCCTCGATAGTGGTCGGCATCGGACTGCTGAAAAGCGGCGGCGCCGACGCCTTCGTTTCGGCGGGGAACACCGGGGCGGTGGTGGGGGCGGCGCTGCTCACCCTCGGCAAAACCAAGGGGGTCAGCCGGCCGGCCATCGGCTGCTTCCTGGATACGGTATCTTCCTTCCCGGCCCTCCTGGTGGATGCCGGGGCCAATGCCGACTGCCGCCCCGAGCACCTGCTGGAGTTCGCCCGGCTCGGCTCGTTATTCAGCCAGGCCATCCTTAAAATCGAACGGCCCCGCGTGGGGCTCCTCTCCAACGGTACCGAGGACGGCAAGGGCAACCGGCTCGTCCATGATAGCTACCCGCTCCTTAAAAACGCCACGGATATCAACTTCGTCGGCAGTATTGAAGGCCAGGATATCGTTAAGCGGACCACCGACGTCATCGTGACGGACGGCTTTACCGGGAATATCGTCATCAAGACCATCGAGGGTTTCAGCGACAACTTTCTCGTTTCGGTACGCCAGATCGGGCATGTCTTCTCCAGCGCCTACCGGCTGCGGGGGCGCGACCTGCTCCGGGACATCGGGCTGACCAACTGGGCCAGGAAGCTCGACTACACGGAGTACGGCGGGGCCTGTCTTCTCGGCGTCAACGGCAATGTCATCATCGCTCACGGGCGGAGTCAGGCCAGGGCCATCAAGAACGCCATCGGCCTGGCCAAGGAAACGGTAGAGCGTTGTATTACGCAAAAAGTCAAGGAGGAAAAGCATGAGCAAACCAGTTGAAATTAACGAGGCCGCCTTTGGTGAGAATGTCCTGAAGGCCACGAAGCCGGTGCTGGTAGATTTCTGGGCGCCCTGGTGCGGGCCGTGCCGGATGGTGGCGCCCGTGGTCGAGGAGCTGGCCAGCGAGTACGACGGCAAAGTCGGTTTTTTCAAGGTCAACGTCGATAATAATCCCAAGGTCGCCAGCCAGTACGGCGTCATGTCCATCCCGACGCTGATGGTCTTTAAAGGCGGCCAGCCGGTGAATACGATTATCGGCTTCCGTCCCAAGGACGAGCTGAAGAAGAGCCTGGACACGGCTCTTTAGCCTGAATATCTTTTTTCCGTGTGGACATCGGGTGTGCTTTGCCCCAGATGTCATTCTGAGGAACGAAGTGACGAAAGAATCCCCGCCGCCCCGAGACCCTTTGCTGCGCTCAGGGTGACATAAATGAAGCACTTTTAGGGCGAAGCCCATCGAATAAAAAGGGGGGAGACTCATGGCTGATTCCCGGAAAGAGTATGACGTTATCATCATCGGCGGCGGTCCCGCCGGGCTTAGTGCCGGCATCTATGCCGCCCGGGCCAGACTGGCCACCCTGCTCATAGAGAGGGGGGCCATCGGCGGGCAGATAATCAACGCCGAGTGGGTGGAGAACTACCCCGGCTTCGCCGAGGGGGTCGGCGGCATAGCCCTGACCGAGGCCATGCACCAGCAGGCCGCCAAGTTCGGGCTGGAGACACTGGTCACCGAGGTTACCGGTGTTAAAGTAAAGGGCAAGCAGAAGGTGGTCAGCACCGCCAGAGGCGACTTCACCGCCAGGGCCGTCATCGTGGCCGGCGGCTCGGAGCGGCAGAAGCTGGGTATCCCCGGGGAGGCGGAGTACACCGGGAAAGGGGTGTCCTTTTGCGCCACCTGCGACGGCGCTTTCTTCCGGGACAAGCCGGTGGCCGTGGTGGGGGGAGGCAACGCCGCCATCACCGAGGCCCTGGAGCTTACCAAGTTCGCCTCTAAGATAACGGTGATACACCGCCGCCACGAGCTCCGCGCCACCAAGATTCTCCAGGAAAAGGCCTTCGCCGAGCCCAGGATAGAGTTTCTCTGGGATACCGTGCCCGAGGAAATCATCGGGGAGACCTTCGTCAGCAAGATGAGGGTCCGCAACGTCAAGACAAATAAAAAGTCGGACCTGGAGGTAGCCGGGATTTTCATGTCGGTAGGGTTCCGGCCCAACACCGCTTTCCTGGGGGGCCTGCTCGAGCTGGACGAAACCGGCGCCGTGGTTACCAGCGACCGCATGGAGACAAGCGTGCCCGGTATCCTGGCGGCGGGGGATATCCGCAGCGGCTCCATCCGGCAGGTCATCGCCGCGGCCGGCGACGGCGCCGTGGCCGCCATCAGCGCCGAAAAATACATCTCCGGGTAGGCGAGTATCGGCTAAAATGATATTATGCGGTTTTGGTTGATAATGTCATTGCGAGCCGAAGGCGAAGCAATCTCTATTAAGGTTTTTAGATTGCCACGTCGCTGCGCTCCTCGCAATGACAGGTTAATCGACCATATGTAAATAGAGCCGTTAAAATTTTTCCAAATGGCCATTCGTGAGGGCGGTTGACGCCCTTTCCCTGCGTTGCAGTATAATTAGCGTTAAAAGGAGAGAGACGTGAAGGTTATTTTTATTGAAGACGTGCCGGACGTCGCCCTGGCCGGCGAGACCAAGGTGGTGGCCGACGGCTACGGCCGGAACTTCCTGCTGCCCAAGAAGCTGGCGGTGCTGGCCAACTCGGCGGCTTCCAACGTGGTGGAGGTGCAGCTGAAGAGGGTGGCCGTGAAACGGGCCCAGGCGGCCACGGAGATGGGCGAACTGGCCAAGAAGCTGGAGGGCACCGAGATTAACCTCAAGGCCAGGGCCGGGGAGAAGGACCGACTCTACGGGTCGATTACCGCCGCGGACATCGCCCAGGCGTTGAGCCAGAGCGCCGGGCAGGAGATTGACAAGCGAAAGATAGTCCTCGAGGAGCCCATCCGCCAGGTCGGGACGCATGACGTGACTGTCCGCTTCACCCATGACATCGAGGCCGTTATCAGGGTGACGGTGGAGGCGGAGAAGGTGGTAGAGGAAAAACCGGAAAAGGAAGAGAAGAAACCCCGGGCCAGGAGAAAAGCGGCGGAGGCCGAGGCGGTGATGGGGGAAGCCGGAGCCGGGGTTAGAGAGGCCGAAGCTGAAGCCGGGATAGAAGCGGTGGCGGAGATGGCGGAGGAGGAAGAAGAGGAGAGGGAAGCGCGTGAATGACACCAGGCTGCCGCCCAGCGATAACGATGCCGAGGAGTCGGTCATCGGCTCGCTGCTGATTGACGGCACGTCCATTTTCCAGATTGCCGATTTCCTCCAGCCGGACGACTTCTATTACGAGCCGAACCGGTGGCTTTACGAGGCCTGCGTTTCCCTCTACCAGCGCGACGAGGCCATCAACCAGGTCACCGTGGCCCAGGAGCTTTCCCGCCGGGGAAGGCTGGAGGCCTGCGGCGGCGCCGCCCACCTCAGCTACCTGATATCGGTCTGCCCCACCTCGCTGGACGTGGAGCACTACGCCCGCATCGTTTACCGGCTCTCGGTGATGCGGCAGATGGTCACCGCCGGCGACCGCATCGCGGCCATCGGCTACGAAGCCGGGCCGGACGTTGAGGACAGCATGGCGCGGGCGGAGAGCCTCCTCTTCAAGCTGCGGCGCGGCGGGGGTAAGGGTGACCTCACCCACATCCGGCAGGTGCTGGACAAGTATTTCGAGGTGGCGCCTCCCTCCACGGAGGACCGCCCGGAGAAGCTCCCTTACGTGCTTTCCAGTTTCCCCGGCCTGGACGAGTTCCTCGGGGGCTTTCAGCGCTCCGACCTCATCATCGTGGCGGGCCGGCCCAGCATGGGCAAGACCAGCCTGGCGCTCAACATCGCCCGCAACGCCGCCGTCGACCACCGTGCCTGCGTCGCCCTGTTCAGCGTCGAGATGGCGCGCGATTCCCTGGTGCTGCGTCTCCTTTCCAGTGAGTCGGGCGTCAACTCCCGGCGCGTGCGCTTCGGGCAGCATACCGAGGACGAGGAAAGGCGGGTCATGGAGGCCACCGGCGTGCTCTCCGAGGCATCGATTTACGTTGACGATACGCCCATGCTCCGCATGGCGGAGATGCGCTCCAAGGCGCTCCGCCTCAACTACGAGCGGGGCATCGACATGATTATCATCGACTATTTACAGCTGATGGAGGGGGAGGGGCACCGCGGCGAGAACCGCGTGCAGGAAATCACCTATATCTCGCGGTCGCTCAAGGCCCTGGCCCGGGAGCTTAACGCGCCGGTGCTGGCGGTATCCCAGCTCAGCCGTGCCGTGGAGTGGCGCGCCTCCCACGAGCCCCAGCTCTCCGACCTCCGGGAGAGCGGCAGCATCGAGCAGGACGCGGACGTCGTCCTCTTTATCTACCGCGACGAGTATTACTACAAGAGCGAGGAGGAGTGGATAGCCGCCCACCCGGACCGGGAGTACCCCCGCGAGGAGGCCGACGTCATCATCGCCAAGCACCGCAACGGGCCGACCGGCCGGGTGAAGATGCGCTTTCGCCAGAACCTGGCCAGGTTCGAGAGCCTCGGCAGCGTGGAGCCGACCCTGCTATGAAGCCGTTTCAAGGGTTCCCCGCCCGGATGGAGTTCACCCCGCTGCCCAACGTCTTCTTCAGCCGTCTGCTGCCTGAAATCACCGATATGGCCGAGCTGAAGACCACCCTCCACGTCGTCGCCGCGCTCTACCGCAAGAAGGGCTACCCTCGCTTCGTGAGCTTCGGGGAGCTGCTGGGCGATGTCTCCCTGGCGGAAAGCCTCAAGGGCGCGGGGGAATCGCCGGAGGAGGCGCTGCGCGGCGCCCTGGAGATGGCGGTGGCGCGGGGTACCCTGGTAGGCCTGGCGCTGGAAAGGGAAGGAAATTCTGAATATATCTACTTCCTCAACGACGAGCCCGGCCGGCAGGCGGCGGCCAAAATCGAGGGCGGGGAGCTTAAGCTCTCCGGACTGAAGTCGGTGAAGCGCCCCGGTGTCGCGGCGGAGGAGCTGCCGGATATTTTCACCCTCTACGAGCAGAACATCGGCATGCTGACCCCCATGATTGCCGAAGAGCTCCGCGATGCCGAGAAGAACTACCCGGAGGACTGGATTAAGGACGCCATCAGGGAAGCGGCGCTGCACAACAAGCGGAGTATTAAATACATCGCCAAGATTTTAGAGACCTGGTCGGTTGAAGGCAGGACCGATGGAACATATCAGCGAGATTCTAAAAAAGCAGGCCCGGACAAGTACTTCAAGGGAAAGTACGGACACATGGTCCGGCGCTGAGGAAGATGCCCCGTCACGCCCGGAATGTCCCGTCTGTAAGGGCGCCGGCATCGTTCACCCGCGGCTGGCCTCCGGGCAACCGGACTATAGCCGGGTAGTCCCCTGCCGCTGCACGGAAAGCGAAAAAGTCGGCGAGCGTCATGACCGTCTCCAGAGGTACAGCAACCTGGGCGCGCTGGCCCGTTTCACCTTCGAGAACATGGAGTCGCGTGGCAAGAGCGGCAACCCGCGTACGCAGGAGCAGTTCCACCACGCCTACCAGGCCGCCCGGGCCTTCGCCGGGGAGCCGCAGGGATGGCTGGTGCTGGAAGGGCCCAGCGGCAGCGGTAAGACCCACCTGGCGGCGGCCATCGTCAACGAGCGCATCGCGCACGGCCAGCCGGCCTTCTATATCAGCACCCCCGACCTCCTCGACCACCTGCGGTCGACGTACAGCCCCGACGCCGAGGTCCCTTACGACGAGTTCTTCGAGCAGGTAAGGAGCGCGCCGCTGCTGGTGCTCGACGACCTGGGGGCGCAGTCCGGCACGCCCTGGGCGAGGGAAAAGCTCGACCAGCTGCTGACGTCGCGTTTCAATAACGAGCTGCCCACCGTCATTGTTACCATCACGCCCGTCGACCGGCTCGACGAGCGACTGCACACCCGTCTCACCGACCCCCGGTTGAGCCGGGTTTACATGCTGGAGGAGGAGCTGCCGTCCACGGAGTACGGCTGGGGCCCGGAGTTCGAGCTGCAGAAGGCCATGACCTTTGCCAGCTTCGACCGGCGGGTCAATTTGCCCCCGGAGCAGCAGGAGAACCTGGAAAAGGCGCTGGAGCTGACGATGGAGTTCGCCAAGTCGCCCGAGGGCTGGCTGGTCTTAATGGGCGAGACCGGCTGCGGCAAGACCCACCTGGCGGCGGCCATCGTCAACTACCGCTACCAGGCCGGGCAGCCCGCCCTCTTCGTGGTGGTCCCCGAGTTCCTCGACCACCTCCGCTCCACCTTCAGCCCGGAGAGCAAGGTGTCTTACGACCAGTTCTTCGAGAGCGTCAAGACAGCGCCGCTGCTTGTCCTGGACGACTTCGGGGAGCAGTCCGCCACCACTTGGGCGCGGGAGAAGCTCTACCAGCTTATCAACTACCGCTATAATGCCCAGCTGCCCACGGTGATAACCACCCGCTATTCGCTGGATGAAATCATTGAAGAGGTGGACAACTCCGTCAGCTCCCGCCTCGTCGACCGCAAGGTCAGCGTAACATTCGCCATCATCGCCCCGGATTACCGGACGGAGAGAAAACCCAGCCAGAGGCGGTCGGCCGTCCGCGGCAAGACGGGACGCTACCGCTAGGCGGGTTTTTTCGCTTTAAGCTGTAACTTCGGAATGATTACCCTTCCCCCGCCCCTCGGGTGGGAATAGATATCTCCGAGGGGAGGCGGGGGCTTCAGCTAATCGACCGCAGCGCCTTCTGTAAGTCCTCCGGCAATGCTGCCTCGAACTCCACCCACTCGCCCGTGGAGGGCAGGCGGAAGCCCAGCCGCGAGGCATGGAGGAACTGGCGCGCCAGGTGCGGCGACGCCACGCCGTAGGTAGCGTCCCCCACCACCGGAAAGCCGATGGCCGCCAGGTGCACCCTTATCTGGTGGGTCCGCCCCGTCTCCGGCGTAATCTCCAGCAGGGAGTAGTTGCCGAGGTACTTTTTCACCCGGTAGGCGGTGCGCGCCTCCCGGCCCCGCGCCACCACGGCCATGCGCTGGCGGTGACGGGGGTCGCGGCCGATGTCCGCCTCGATGACGCCCTTCTCCGGGGTCAGTCTCCCCTTGACGAGCACCAGGTAGGTTTTTTTTACGGAGCGCGACTTGAATTGCGCGGAGAGGTTAGCCTGGGCTAGCCGGTTCTTGGCCACCAGCATCACCCCGGAGGTATCCTTGTCCAGCCGGTGCACGATGCCCGGCCGGAGGGAATCGCCTTCTTCTGCCAGCCCGGGCAGGTATCCCAGGACGGCATTGGCCAGGGTGCGGGTGGGGTGCCCGGGGGCGGGGTGCACCGCCAGACCGGCCGGCTTGTCCACCACCAGCAGGTCGTCATCCTCGTAGATGATTTTAAGGGGTATCGCTTCCGGGGTCAGCCGACTGGGCGGCTCGGGGGGGATAACGACGTCCACCCGGTCCCCCCTTTCCAGTTTGAGACTGGACCGGGCCGCCCGCCCGTTGACGGTGATAAAGCCCGCGGCGATGAGCTTCTGGGCGTGGGTGCGGGACAGCTCCGGGCACCTCTCTCCGACGTATTTATCGAGGCGGAGCCCGGCGGCGTCGACCTCAAAGCGGTATTCGGTCATTCCGATTGCCCGGTGGTCTTTACCTGGAGAAGGATGTAGATAACGATGATGATAATGCCGACGGTTTCCGAGGCATCGGCCACGTTGAAGGCCGGCCAGACCCTGAAATCAACGAAGTCGGTAACCTGACCCCGGAACAGGCGGTCAACCTGGTTGCCGATGGCGCCGCCCAGGACCAGGCCGAGCGCCCCCATGACGAACATATTATCGAGGATATGCCAGCGCCGCTGCAGGTAGAAGACGTAGAGCAGGATAACGGCGATGCCGATAAAGGCCACGACGATTAATACCTGGGTATAGTCTTTGAGGATACCGAAGGCGGCCCCGGAGTTCTGGATATGGATTATCCGGAATAATCCCGTGTCAAGAAGTGACTCCCCCGGGGCCAGATTGGCCCTTATCCAGGTCTTGCTGAGCTGGTCGGCGACGAGGATGATAAGGGCGACGCAGCCGAAGACCACGTTCCGCCACTTACCCCGTCGGCGGCTTTCCTTTTGCATTCTTCGCCAGCAACGCTTTACAATTCATGCACAAACTTGCCTGAGGAAGCGCCTCCAGCCTCTCCGGGTCTATCGGCTGCCCGCAATTGTCACAACTGCCGTAGGTGCCTTTCTCAAACTTGTCCAGGGCGTGCTCGATTCCCACCAGCTCCTGCCGGATGCGGTTCTCCAGGGCCAGCCGCTTCTCCAGCTCCAGAGTCTCCGTGGCCTCTTCCTCACGCTTGCCGAAGGGACTGCCCTCCCGCCGCTCATCGGCGGTGGACGCGGTGGTGCGCAGCTGCTCCAGCTCATTCTGGAGTCGTTTCTGTTCGGTCTCCAGCTGTTCCCGCAGTTTCTTGAACTTGGCCGTCGTCATTTTTCCCTCCGTCCGCCTCCTCACCGGATTTGAGAAAGGCAGTTTCTAATCCGCCCACCCATGTTCAATTGTATGTTATTATACACCCAACGCTGGAAAAGAAAATAATGGAACGCTGCGGACTAGTTCGGCGAGACCCCCGGCCGGCTGAAGGCGCGCGCCGGTTGCCCGCGCCCACCGCGTAAAAGGAAGATATAAGACATCTCCAAATGAATCAGCCAGGGATTGGACATACCATAAGTGTAAACTATTTATTCCGTTTGGTCAATGGTTTGATGTGCCATTTTGGGGGGGAAAAATCGTACTGCGTATATGTTAACCGAAATAATTGAATGATAAATGCCGGGGAAAATATGATATAATGGTTCACTTAAGCCAAAATCGGGGGGATATGAGCCAACGCGCGCTGGCGGTACTGGCGGCCTGCCTCTTTACCGTGCTGATTTCCTACGCCACGCGGTACGGTTACGGTATCCTCCTGCCGGAAATGCTGCCCGCCCTGGGCATCACCAAGACGCAAGCGGGCGTCATCTATTCCTCATTCTTCGTCGCCTATACCATCTGCTCGCCGCTGCTGGGCCTGCTCGGGGACCGGTACGATAAGCGCCTGCTCATCACGGTGTTTGTCGCCCTCCTCGGGGCGGGTGCTTTCCTCATGTCCTTCTCGGCATCGATTCTCCAGGCCAGCCTGTTTTTCATGCTGGCGGGCATCGGTTCCGCGGCCTGCTGGGCCCCGGTGATGGCCCTGGCGCAGCGCTGGACGAGCGATAAACACCGGGGTAAGACGCTGGCCTTTGTCGATGTCGGCAGCGCCCTGGGCATCGTCGGCACGAGCACGGCCATCCCGGCGATAGTTATGGCGCAGGGATGGCGGACGGGTTGGATGGCCCTGGGGGCCTTCGGTGTCCTGGTGGCGGTGATGGACCTGCTGGTGATGAGAAGCCCCCCGGGGGACCGCCCCCGGGCTTTGCCGAACGGGCCGGTGAAATACCCCGCCGAGACGATTGGCGCGACCTACCGGAAGCTCCTGCGCGACCGCAAGTTCTGGCTCATCGGGCTGGCCTACACCTTCACCGGTTTCACGGTCATCATCCAGTTTACCTTCCTGAGCACCTACGCCGCCCAGGAGCTGGCATTTTCTTACGGGGCCGCCACCCGTCTGGTGGCCGTGATCGGCATCGGGGCGGTCGTCGGGAAGCTGGTGCTGGGCCCCGTCTCGGATAAGACCGGCCGTATCAAGATTATGATGTTGTGCGCGGTGCTGATGGCGGCCGGCAGCCTGGGAATAGCTTACGCCCGGGGTATCATGCTCATTGCGTTTACCGCCGTTTTCAGCCTGGGCTACGGCGCCGTCTGGTCGATGTACGCCGCGGCGGCCTCGGACTACTTCTCCAAGGAGTACGCCGGCAGCATCGTGGGGCTGTGGACGGTGTACCTCGGCATCGGCTCCCTGGTGGCGCCGACCCTCGCCGGGTGGATAGCGGATACCACCGGCACGCTGAGCTGGTCTTTCATGATGGGGGCGGCGGGAGGGGTGGTGTCCCTGCTCCTGCTCATCCCGGTATGGCGGTCGCCCTCCGGCGGCCTGCCGGGAAGATAGGCCGGACGCGGCGCTATCACAGGGCCGGCCCTCTATTTCCCGTATTTAAGCTTGGAAAAAAGCAGCAGGCCGGTCAGGGCAATGCCGGTGGAGTTCCAGACTATCATCGGCACCAGCCCCAGACTGATACCGTAAATCAGCCAGAGCATAACGCCCAGCAGTATCGCGGAATTGAAGAGTACGCTTATCTCCCGGGCGCTTT
>MGNX01000055.1 GCA_001796935.1 Chloroflexi bacterium RBG_16_60_22 | reverse complement strand
CGGCGGCGATTTGGGGCGGGAAAACGCCGTAGCCCACCCTCAACCCGGCCAGCCCGGCCCACTTGCTGAACGACCGCAGCACCATGAGATTAGGGTAACGTGCGGCCTCCGGTATGATTGTCTCCCCGCTAAACTCGTAGTAAGCCTCGTCGACGACCACCGGCAGGCCGGTCTCCAGAACTTTAAGGATGTCAGGCCGGGGGATGACATTGCCGGTGGGGTTATTGGGTGTTGCCAGAAATATCATCTTTGTCCGGCTAGTGATAGCGGCCTTAACAGCTTTTACATCCACGGCGAAGTCGGCATCCCTCCTGCTATTGACCATGGTGCCGCCGCATATCTCCGTACTGAAGCGGTAGATATCGAAGGTGGGTACGCAGTTTATCACCTCGTCGCCGGGGCCGACGAAAAGGCGCACGATGAGGTCGATGAGCGTGTTGCTGCCGTGACCGGCCACGATGCGCTCGGGTGGAGCGCCGGCGTACCCCGAGAGCAGCCGGCGCAGCTCCAGCTGGCCGTCGTCCGGATAGATATGGAACGTCCGGGTATCGGCCAGCGCTTTAAGCACCCGCGGCGAGCAGCCGTAAGGGTTCTCGTTGGCATTCATCTTGATGATGTCTTTCAGCGGCACGTCAACTTTACCCGCCAGCGTATCCGGGGACGTGCTGGCGCTGTAGCCGGTGAACCCCTTCAGGTTAGACAGGATATACTTTTCTATGCCTTCCGAGTCAGCCACGCGCTTTCCCCTCCAGTCGTTTTGCCACCGCCCGGGCGTGGGCGTCCAGCCCCTCGGCGCTGGCGATGATTGACGCCGCATTACCCAGCTCCCGGATATCATCTTCGTCCGTTCGCACTACGGTCATGATTTTCACAAAATCGCTGATGTTCAGCGTCGAGCCGAACCTGGCCGTCCCGTCCGTCGGCAGGACGTGGCTGGGCCCGGCCACGTAATCGACGAGGACCTCGACGGCGTTCTCCCCCACGAAGAGACACCCGGCGTGGCGCACCTTATCGACGTATGAAGCCGCACCAGCCACGACCAGGCAAAGGTGCTCCGGGGCGTAAAGATTGGCGAGCTCTATCGCCTCATCCACGTTTCCCACCAGGGCTATCAGCCCCCGCTTTTCCAGCGCCTCGGACGTGATATTCTTCCGCGGCAGGTCCGCCAGCTGGCGCTCGATTTCCCCGTTGACACGGTCGGCCATCCGCCGCGAGGTGGTTATCAGGACGGCCGCGGCCAGGGAGCCGTGCTCGGCCTGCGCCAGGAGGTCGGCGGCGCAGTACGCCGGGTTGGCCGTCTCATCGGCGATGATGATGACCTCGCTCGGCCCGTACAGCCCGTCGATGCCCACTACCCCGTAGACCATCTTCTTGGCCAGGGAAACGTAGATGTTCCCCGGCCCGCAGACCTTGTCCACCCGGGGGACGGACTCCGTGCCGTAAGCCAGGGCCGCCACCGCCTGCGCGCCGCCGACGGCGAAAACGCGGTCGACACCGGCCAGCGCTGCCGCCGCCAGCGTCAGCGGCGAGACCCTGCCCCGCTTGCCCGGCGGCGTCACCAGGACGATTTCTTTTACCCCGGCCACCCGGGCCGGAATGGCCGTCATCAGCAGCGATGACGGCAGCGGCGCCGAGAAACCGGGGACGTGGACGCCAACGCTGTCCAGCGGGCGTATCACCCAGCCGAGCTTGCCTCCGGTTTTCTCCTTCAAGAGAATGTTTTTCTGCTCAGCGTGGTAGGCGGCTATGCGGTCGGCGGCCAGCTTAAGGGCGCCCCGCAGCCCCGCGTCTATCTCTTTAGCGGCACGGTCAATCTCTTTTTTATCGACCTCCAGCGAAGCCAGCCGGACGCCGTCGAACTTCTCCGTATAGTCGTAGATGGCCGCATCGCCCCGTCGCCGCACATCGTCGATTATCTGCCTGACGGTTTTTTCACGCGCATCGGCCCCGGCCAGGGCGTTCTGGGCTGGCCGGGACAAAGCCGACTTCGCGGCGGCGTAGCCCTCGACAATCTTCATCTAAGCCTCCACCCCCGCCTTGAATTTATTCACAATCGCCGCGATGCGTTTTCCCTTAGCGGGGTCGGCGATGGCCCCGGCGTTGCCGATGAGGCAGGCCGTCGATACGAAAAGCGTATCTATTATTTTAAGGCTGTGCCGCGCAATGGTCCTCCCCGTCTCCGTGTTCTCGATGAGCAGGTCGGCGTCCTCCGGGAGGAAAGCCTCGGTGGCCCCCCAGGTGGGAATCACCCGGTAGTGCCCGAGGTGGTTGTCCCGGGCGTACTTATCGGCGATGTTGACGTACTCCGAGGCCACCCGGAACGGCTCCGGCCGCGCCGCGATGTACTCCCGCAGGCCGCCGGTATCCTCGACGGCCATGTCCCGGTGCACCACCGCCACCAGCCTCACCTTGCTGAACTCCAGGTCCAGCAGCTCCCGGACCGGGCTGGAGGGGAACTGATAAAGGTGCTCCGTCAGCCAGTCCCGGCCCGTCACGGCCAGGTCGAAGTTGCCGTTGGCCACCTGGAGGGGCATGTCCTGGGGCCGGATAACCTTGACCGCCACCCCGTCGAGCTTAATCCGGGGACGCCGGTTGCCCGTCTCCGAGGGGTAATCAACTATCTCGATGCCGGCCCGGTTTAAAACATTGACCGTGGGCGGCTGCTGGTGGCCGTCGGGCAGGGCCAGCCGGACAGTGCCATCGGTAATTTTGATACGACCATAACTTTTTTTTACCGCGACAGGCTCGACGGCTTCGCCGGAATCGGTCTTTCTCTCGACCTCCGCCAGCGTATCGCAGATTGATGTTACGATTTTATCAAGGTCTTTGGACTCCCAGCTGCTGCGGTTGGCCACGAGGAAAGCGCTGAAGTCGAGCACCCGGCTGACCGCCGTCATGCCGTAGTCTGAAAGCTCCGACCCGGTCCGGGCCGGCAGCAGCACCATGTCCGCATTCTCCGGCGGGTAGGCCTCGGCCGCCCCCCAGACGGGGAACACGCTGAACCGGCTCAGCCGCTGTTTCAACGCGAAGGACTCCGCCAGGTTGGGGTACTCGCTGGCAATCCGCACTAAATCACCGTTACGCTGCCCTTCAGACGCCGACGCCATAAAGAGTGTGCCCTCCCCGTAGTCGAGGCCCCGGACCCTGACGAGGCCGCTGCTGGGGTATTTCGCCATCAGCTCTTCAACCCAGTCGGAACCGCAAATCCCCAGGTCGTAGTTCCCCATGGCTATCTGGATGGGGATGTCCTTCTCGTGAAAGACCCTGATGAGCACCTCCGGGAACTTCTCCGATTTGGGACGGTAGAAGCCGATGCGCGAGTGGTACTCGTCGAGGCCCCACCCGGCTTTTTGCAGCCTGGCCGCCGTCCGGCGCAATAAGCGCCCCTTAGGCAGGGCTATCTTTATCGCCACCTTCCCCCTCCAGCCTTTTCAGCACCTCGCCGATTGTTTTAACCTCGAACCGGCGCGATTTTAGACTATCACTTAAAATATACGGCGTCTCGCCGCCAACCTCCAGCGTCCACCGTGAAGCAGCCTTCTCCCCGTTAAGGTCGAGCTCGGCGATATAACCTGCCCGGCGCAGGCCCTCCGCGGCTCTGAAAGCCTCTTTAACGGCGCCGCCGGACTTTATCTTAACGGTAACCCTCTCCGGGACGGCGGGTGCGATGTCCTCCGCTTTCACCATCTCCATGAGCCGGTCGATGTACAGCGCGAAGCCGGAGGCGGGCACATCGCCGCCCCCCATGGCGGGAATCAGGGCATCGTAGCGGCCCCCGCCCCCCACCTTTTCCCCACCGATAAAGAGCTGGAATATCATGCCGGTATAGTACTCGAAGCCCGCCCCGGAAGCGATGTCGATTTTATACTTACAGCCCAGGTCGTCAAGGAGGGCCACCGTTTTCAGAAAATCGTCGATGTGCGGGCCGATTTCCGGCACGTCCTGAACGAGGAGGGCCCGCTGGTTCCGCAGAAACCCGGCCGATTTTCCCTTGAAGCCGAGGAGGGGCTTCAGGGCGTTCCCCACCTCCGCCGACTTCCCCCCGGCCCCGGCCAGCGCCGCCGCGTCGCCATCGAGAATCCGGTCGAACAGGCGGTCCTGCTCCTCGTGGCTCAGCCCGAGCTTGACCAGCAGGGCCTTTATCAGCCCGGCGTGGGACAGCCGCAGCTCCACGCCCTTGAGTCCCAGCTTTTTAAGGACCTCCAGGGAGAGAGCTACCAGCTCGGCGTCAGCCACCGCCGACCCCGCCCCGATAAGCTCCGCACCGCACTGCCACCTCTCCCGGGTCTTCTCCCCGGCCTCCTCAAAGATGAAGATGTTGGCGGCGTAAAAGAGCCGGACCGGTCCCCGGCCCGGCAGGCTCTCGGTATAAAGGCGGGCCACCGGTATCGTGCCGTCAGGACGCAGCACCACCCTTTCCCCGCTCCACCCGTCCCAGTCGAGGAAAGAATATACCTTGCCCAGCCGGCCGGGCGTCAGCGTCCCCGCCGAGGTAAACAGATAAAGGTACTCGATGGTCGGCGTCCTGACCTCCCGGTACCCCCACCCGGTACAGCAGTCGCGGCAAATCCCCTCCACCGGTCGGAACACATCCATTTCCGCCGGCAACATGTCGCGCATGCCTTTGCATCTCTGGACTTTCATGCTACATCCCTGCAAACCAAAAGAAATACTATATTAATTTACAATAAATTACGTAGGGATTCAATGACAGGCTCGGTTGTTTTAATTGCATTTTAAGTGTTATACAATTTATAATGATAGCACTTCAGGAGTGGGTATGATAAAAATCAGGCGGACTATCCTGGCACTGGTCATCGGGCTGCTGGCGCTCTCCATCGCTGCTGGAGTGCGGTCGCAGACGCCCCACGTGGACGTTATTACCGTCAAGGGAACCATCAACCCGGTGCTGGTGGACTATGTGAAACGCGGCATCGAGACAGCCGAGGACGACGGCGCCCAGGCCCTCATCGTCAAGCTGGACACGCCCGGCGGCCTGGATACTGCCATGCGCGATATCGTCCAGCAAATCGTTAACGCCCGCGTGCCGGTGGTGGTCTATGTCTCACCCTCCGGGGCCCGGGCCGCCTCGGCCGGGGTCTTCATTACCATCGCGGCCCACGTGGCCGTGATGGCACCCAATACGGCTATCGGCGCCGCCCACCCGGTGGCCCTCAGCGGCGACGGCGAGGCCCAGATGTCCTCGACCATGGAGGAGAAGGTCATCAACGACGCGGCGGCCTATATCCGCAGCCTCGCCGAGGCGCACGGCCGCAACATGGAATGGGCGGAGAACGCCGTCCGGGAAAGCGTCTCCGCCACGGAGCGCGAGGCGCTGGAGCTTAACGTCATCGATATGATTGCCCCGGACCTCCCCACCCTGGTGGCGCAGCTGGACGGGAGACAGGTTACCCTGCTTAACAACCTGGTGGTCACGCTGGAAACCAGCGGCGCCGTTATCAATGATATCCCCATGAAGACCATCGAGAATTTCCTCTACGCCATCGCCGACCCCAATATCGCCTACCTGCTGCTCAGCGTGGCCACGCTGGGCATCATGGTGGAGATTTTCAACCCCGGACTCATCTTCCCCGGGGTGGTTGGCGCCATCAGCCTGCTGCTGGCCTTCTACTCCCTGGGGATGCTGCCGGTGAATTACGCCGGGATACTGCTCATCGTGCTGGCCATCGGCCTCTTCATCGGGGAGTTGCTGACGACCACCTTCGGCGTCTTCACCGCCGGTGGCGTGGTGGCGCTGGTCATCGGCTCGCTCATTCTTTTCCAGGGGGCGTCCCCGCTCTTCCGGGTGGACCCCTGGCTTATCGCCGGGGTGACCATTATCATCGCCGGGGCGATGACCTTCGTTATTCAACGGGCCATCAGCGCCCACCGGCGGCAGGCCAGGACCGGCCGCGAGGAGCTTATCGGCAAGACGGCCACCGTCAAGGTAGCCCTGGACCCGGAAGGCACCGTGTTCCTCAAGGGCGAGCGGTGGACGGCCATCTCCGATGATGGTACCATCAAGCCCGGGGAAGAGGTAACCATTAAAAGCATTGACGGCCTGGTACTGCACGTCACCAGGAAACCATAGCGGCGCCGTAATAAATTAAACGATAAAGGAGGGCCATTTGCTTTACATATCCGGCTGGCTGTTAACCCTAATCATCGTTGTCATCGTCGTTTTCCTGGTCCTGGTGGCTTTTTGGGGCGTACGCGCCCACCGGAAAAAGATAGCCGCCGGCCGGGAAGACCTCGTCGGCAAGACGGCCGTGGTGGAGGTGGCCCTGGAGCCACGGGGAATGGTCCTCGTCGAGGGCGAACGCTGGACGGCCACGGTTGACCAGGGACGGGTGGAGCCTGAAGAGGAGGTGATTATAACCAAAGTCGAAGGCTTGAAATTAACGGTAACCAGGAAAAAATAGAAGGAGGTAAACATGAGTCCAATTATCATCGGCATTATTGTTGTTGTGCTTCTTATCATTCTCCCGACGGCCATCAAGATTGTCACCGAGTACGAGCGCGGCGTCATCTTCCGGCTGGGTCGACTCATCGGGGCCAAGGGGCCGGGCCTCTTCCTCATCATCCCCTTTGTCGACCGCATGGTGAAGGTAGACCTGCGCGTGGTGACCATGGACGTGCCATCGCAGGAGGTCATCACCAAGGATAACGTCACCGTCCGCGTCAACGCCGTGGTCTATTTCCGTGTCGTTGACCCCGAGGCGTCGGTGGTCAAGGTACTCGACCACATCCGGGCCACCTCGCAGATATCCCAGACCACGCTGCGCAACGTGCTGGGGCAGTCCGAGCTCGACGAGCTGCTGATGCAGCGGGAGAAGCTCAACCAGATGCTCCAGAAGATAATCGACGAACATACCGACCCCTGGGGCGTCAAGGTCAGCACCGTGGAAATCAAGGAGGTCGAGCTGGCCGAGGAGATGAAGCGGTCCATGGCGGCGCAGGCCGAAGCCGAACGAGAGCGGCGCGCCAAGATCATCCATGCCGAGGGCGAACTTCAGGCCTCGGAGAAACTGGCCCAGGCGGCCCACGTCATCGGCCGGGAGCCTTCGGCCATCCAGCTGCGCTTCCTGTCCACCCTGACCGAGATTGCCAGCGAGAAGAACAGTACCATCATCTTCCCCATCCCGATGGAATTTCTCAGGGCCTTCAGCAAGTACAGCACCGAAATCGAAAAACCAGGCAAATAGCCGCCGGCTTCGGAGCAACCAGTATTTCCCCACCCTCCAATCAGTCCGGGGGGTGGGGAAATTGTTCCGGCTATCCTTCGCGCAGGGTAACATCCCCGGCTACTACCCTGGTCATGGTGCCGTCAGGGCGGCGCAGCACCAGGGCGCCGTTACCGTCCACGGATACGGCGATGCCCTCCATGACGTCTTTCCCGGAGGTCGCCGTCACCTTCTTCCCCAGCGTCGCCAGATTGTCCCGCCACTCCTCGTAGATAGTCTGACCATCGGGCAGCGCCAGGTAGAGCCTTTCAAACTCTTCGAGCAGGCTCCGCACCAGTTCGGCACGTGATATTTCCCTGCCGGCCGTCTCGTTCAGGCCGGCGGCGATGCCCGCGATGTCGGCGTGGTCGGCTGTCCTCAGGCCCACGTTGATGCCGATGCCGATGACGGCGTAAGCCACCCTGTCCCCTTTCACCTCGTTCTCGATGAGTATCCCGCCCGCCTTTTTGCCGCCGATAAGTACATCATTGGGCCACTTTATCCGCGCCTTCAGCCCGGCTACCTCCCGGATACTGCGGACCGCCGCCAGGGAGGATATCATCATCAGACAGGGCAGACCGGCGATATCCGGGCGGAGGATAATGGACAGGGCGATGTTGCCGACCGGGGAAAGCCAGGGGCGTTTCAACCTCCCCCGCCCCCGCGTCTGCTCTCCGGCAATGATAACGGTGCCCTCGGAGGCCCCACTCTTAGCTTCCTGCCGGGCAGTGTCCATCGTTGAGGCCAGCCTTGGATAAAAGAGGACCCGGCGCCCGATAACGCTGGTAGCCAGGCCGCGTCTGATTTCCCCGGAGCTGTAAATCTCGGCGCTCATGCTACCAGGAATGATAGCACATCAAGGCCGGTTTCTTGAAAAATACACGGGGCGGGTACTCTGGGAAGGCCTAGACCTTGATCTGGACGAAGGGGAGAATCTGGATACCCACCCGGGGCTTAATCTCGAACTTGATGCCTTCCTGGCCCCAGCGCTCCGCCCCCCCCAGCTTGGTTACTTCGAGGACCTTGATGAGGCGGGTGTCAATCTGGCCGGCGCCCAGCACCATGTCCTGTGACCTCAGTCTTAAGTAGTAGTCGCTCAAGGCATAGGCACGCACCAGCGCCTTGCTTTCAAAGACATGGGTGTCCAGAACGAGGACGATGGTGCGTCCGCGCTCACAGAGCTCCTTGCAGGTCTGCAGGAAGTCCACCTTGACGGTGGGACTGAGCTGCGACATATAGAGTGAAGGCGAATCGACGATGACCAGGTGGAAGCGCTCCGGCAGCGCCACGATGTGATTGATAATCAGCTGCAGGGACTTCATGGCGTCCCGGAGGACATTCCGAGAGCCCATTTTAAAGACACGAAAACGGTCGGTAACCAGGTCCTTCTTGATGTCCAGGGACATGGACTCCATCTGGGTCTGGAGGGCATCGGAGTTATTATCGGAGGAGTAGAAGGCCACGGCGCTTTCCTTGGAGCGCAGCACGCCGTAAGCGATATGCTGGGTCAGCACGCTCTTACCGGTCCGGGTCTCGCCCTCTACCAGCACCAGGGTGTTCTCCCGGATGCCGCCGCCCAGGGCCTCGGCAATATCCTTGATGCCGGTCTTACCGGGGTCGCTGGTGGTGGTCATACCCAGCATAACAGGTCAACCTCCCGCATTACTCGCGTGCTCAGGATTACGGGAAACGCCCGCCGGTTCTCCTTTGACGCGCCAGATAAGCCAGTATAGAATGCCGCGTATGAAAGGAACATAAACAATAGAGGGAAAGAGGTAAATATTCCATAAATATTTATCCTCCGGACGTAAACATTGTTGTTGACAAGGACAGCCCGGTATGATATTATTAAATTTGCGCTCTGGAAGCGTTTAAGCACCTTAACAACTGGATAGCGGAAGGAAGGTTACAAAACAAAGTAAGTCAACGTTTTTTTTGGAGAGTTTGATCCCGGCTCAGGATAAACGCTGGCGGTGTGCTTTATGCATGCAAGTCGGACGAGTCACTTCGGTGGCTAGTGGCGGACGGGTGAGTAACACGTAAGTAACTTGTCCTTAAGTGGGGAATAACTCTGAGAAATCGGAGCTAATACCGCATGTGGTCCTTCACCGCAAGGTGAAGGTCTAAAGCCTTCGGGCGCTTGAGGAGGGGCTTGCGCACGATTAGCTAGTTGGTGAGGTAACGGCCCACCAAGGCGACGATCGTTAGCTGGTTTGAGAGGACGACCAGCCACACTGGGACTGAGACACGGCCC
>MGNX01000054.1:1197-11910 GCA_001796935.1 Chloroflexi bacterium RBG_16_60_22 | reverse complement strand
TAAACTGAAAACTACTGGTTGTCATTAAAAGGCACTCTAGCTTCAGAACAGGGTTTTAGCCATAGACACAAAGGTTCTATTTTGAACGTAAAACTACTGGTTGACAATTTGGCTCAGAATTAGAAGGCAGCTGCTCTGTCCAGCTGAGCTACAGGGACGTGCCATAATGCCTTTAAAAAGGTAACACAACAACGCTGCAGGGTCAAGACGGTCTGATTCGCCTATTCTCCGGTAGCGTGCTTGACGTGCCGGTAGATATAGAAGGCTATCAGGGCGATTATCAGCGCGATGAAAAGCGGGTCAAAGGGACGCATCATGTCGCGCAGCTTCTCCCAGTGCTCACCGAGCCGGTAGCCGCCGTAGGCCAGCCCGGTGCTCCAGATGAATGACCCGATGAAGGTATAGACCAGGAAACGGACAACATTCATCCGGGCGATACCGGCGGGCAGGCTGATATAGGTCCGCACCACCGGGAGAAGTCGGGATACGAAGACCGTCCAGCTGCCGCTCCGGGAAAACCAGCGGTCCGCCAGGTCGAGGTCGCGCCGGGATATCAGGACATAGCGCCCGTACCGGTCCAACAGGGGACGCCCCGCCCACATTCCCACCAGGTAAGCGATGATGGAGCCGATGGTGTTGCCCAGTGCTCCGTAGGCACCGGCCGCCAGGACATGGGTTACCGGCAGGGCTTGCTCTTTGATGAGCATCCAGCCGGCCAGGGGCATAATCAGCTCGCTGGGAAAGGGGATACAGGCGCTTTCTATCGCCATCAGGGCCACGACACCCGGCCACTGCAGCCGTTGGTAAGTGGCTGCAATGAAATCGAGTATCGGCTGTTCCAGGAATCCCACGCTGGGAGTGTAGCAGTTAGGCGCTGACAGCGTCAAGCTGGTCTGCTTGACAACCCTTCTTCTTCATTGATAGTATGGAAACTGGTTACCTATACTGTATAATAGCATTATGCCGAGATTGCTGGACAAAATCGATAGTCCCGCCGATTTGAAAGGATTATCGCTGGCGGCGCTGGAAGAACTGGCGGCCGAGCTCCGGGATGAAATCATCACCACGGTAACCACCACCGGCGGGCACCTGGCATCCAACCTCGGCGTCGTGGAACTTACCATCGCCCTCCACCGTGTCTTCGACAGTCCCCGTGACAAGATTATCTGGGACGTGGGGCACCAGAGCTACGTGCATAAGCTGCTCACCGGTCGCCGCCGGGAGTTCGGCACGCTGCGCCAGTACGGCGGCCTCTCCGGCTACACCTGCCGCGACGAGAGCGAGCATGATTCCTTCGGGGCCGGACACGCCAGCACGTCGATTTCGGCGGCCCTGGGGATGGCCATCGCCCGCGACCTCGCCGGGGACGATTACAAGGTGGTGGCCGTCATCGGCGACGGCGCCATTACCGCCGGCATGGCCTTCGAGGCGCTCAACCAGGCCGGCCACCTCGGCTCGAAGCTAATCGTCGTGCTCAACGACAACGGTATGTCCATATCGCCCACCGTGGGCGCCCTGGCCAAGCTGCTCAGCCGGGTCCGCTTCGACCAGCGCTACCGGCAGGCCAAGAAAAAGGGCCAGCAGATAATCACCTCGCTGCCCCTGGGCAAAGACCTCTGGAACCTCAGCGAGGAGATCAAGGGGAGGTTCAAGGGCTTTCTCATGCCCATGGCGATATGGGAAGCCCTGGGCATTACCTATGTCGGCCCCATCGACGGGCATAATATCCACGACCTCGAGACGGTACTGAAGCAGGTCAGGGACTCGGCCACCAAGCCGGCCCTGGTGCACGTCATCACCACCAAGGGCAAGGGGCATACCCCGGCGGAGAGCAATGCCGTCTATTTCCACGGCGTGCCGGCCCGGGGCGGCGGCGACAAGACGGTGCCCACCTACAGCGAGGTCTTCGCCCAGACGATGCTGCGGCTGGCCCGCGAGGAGCCCCGGCTGGTGGTGGTAACGCCCGCCATGCCCGAGGGCAACTGCCTGAGCATCGTGGCGGCGGAGTTCCCCGGGCGCGTCTTCGACGTCGGCATCGCCGAGCAGCACGCCGTGACCTTCGCCGCCGGGATGGCCGCCCAGGGCTATATACCGGTCGTGGCTATCTACTCGACGTTTCTGCAGCGCGCCTTCGACCAGATTATCCACGACGTCTGCCTCCAGAACCTGCCCGTCGTCTTCGCCATCGACCGCGGTGGCATCGTCGGCGACGACGGCAAGACGCACCAGGGCACATTCGATATTTCCTATCTCACCCTGATTCCCGACCTTACCGTGGCCTCCCCCAAAGATGAAAATGAGCTCCAGCACCTGCTCTACACGGCAGTCAGGGCGGGGCGTCCCATGGCGGTGAGGTACCCCCGCAGCGCCGGACTCGGCGTCAAGCTGGATACCGTCCTGCACGAGATACCGCTGGGCCAGGCCGAAATGGTAAAGTACGGCGAGGACCTGGCCATCCTGGCCCTGGGTGTCTCGGTAGCACCGGCCGTCGCCGCCGCGGAGAAGCTGGCCCAGAAGGGCATCGGGGCAGCGGTGGTAAACGCCCGCTTCGCCAAGCCGCTGGACGCTTCACTCATCAACGACCTCGCCGGCCGGGTGAAGCGCCTGGTCACCGTCGAGGAGAACGTGCTCAACGGCGGCTTCGGCAGCAGCGTCAGCCGGCTGCTCCAGGAGTCCGGGCACTGCGACCTGACCGTGAAGAACATCGGCATCCCCGATGAGTTCGTGGAGCACGGGACCCAGGCGGTACTGCGTGCCAAGTACGGCCTAGATGCCGACGGCATCGTGCGGCACGTCCTGGAGCTTTTCCCGGAGCGCCGGGTCGGCTTTTCCCTGAAGTCCAAGAACGGGGCCAAGACCGCCTGATACTTACCGGATTTACGCCGCCCGCGGCAGGGTAGGGGAGAAGAGATGATATTGAAAAGGAAGTTCATTTCCCATCCGCCGGTGCGGGTTGTTAAATCCGTATCTGTCAAAAGGGTGCTGCGGTATCAGGCCTCCGGGCGGGCGACCTGATATTTCGTTTCTAGGTCTGAAAATTTCAGGAGCGCGGCATGAACAAGATGACCGTCAGGGACATTGAAGTTACCGGGAAAAGGGTCCTGGTCCGGGTGGACTTTAACGTCCCGGTGGACGCCAGGACGGGTGCCATCACCGATGACAGCCGTATCCGGGCGGCCCTGCCCACCATCAAGTACCTCACCGAGCGTAATGCCAGGGTCATCCTGATTTCCCACCTGGGCCGGCCCAAGGGCAAGGTGGTCGATTCACTGCGGCTGGCGCCGGTGGCGCAGCGCCTCTCCCAGATTCTCGGGCAGCAGGTAGGGGTGGCCGTCAACTGCATCGGCCCGGAGGTGGAGAAGTCGGTGGAGACCCTGAAAGCCGGTGACGTCCTGCTCCTGGAAAACCTCCGCTTTCACTCGGACGAGGAGACCGGCAGCCCCGGGTTCGCCAGGGCCCTGGCGCGCCTGGGGGATATCTTCGTGAATGACGCCTTCGGCACGTCGCACCGGGCGCACGCCTCGATAGCCGGTATCGCCCAGTACCTGCCGGCCGTGGCCGGGCTGCTGCTGGAGAAGGAAATCAATACCCTGGGCGGACTCCTCGAGAACCCCGTCCACCCCTTCACCTCCATCTTCGGCGGGGCCAAGGTCAGCGATAAGGTGGGCATGCTGCGGAATATCATGGGCAAGGTGGACTGCCTGCTCATCGGCGGCGGCATGGCGGCCACCTTTTTAAAGGCGAAATCCTACCAGGTCGGCACCTCGCTGATTGAGGCCGACTGCGTGGGGACGGCGGTGAGGCTGATTGATATGGCTGAGAAGAGCGGCACCCGGCTCCTCCTGCCGGTCGACGTGGTGGTGGCCGACGATATTTCCGATTCGGCCAAAGGAGAGGTGGTCGACATTAACGCCGTTCCGGCGGATAAAAAGATTGCTGACATCGGCCCCAAAACGGTAGAAATGTTCCGCCGGGAGTTAAAAAACAGCCAGACGATATTCTGGAACGGCCCGGTCGGCGTGGCGGAGATACCACAGTTCGCCGCGGGAACCGAGGACCTGGCCAGGCTCCTCCCCGGGCTTAAAGCCGCCACCATCGTCGGGGGGGGCTCCACGGCGGAGGTCATCGACGCCCTGGGGCTGGCCGATAAGGTTACCTTCGTGTCCACCGGCGGCGGCGCCTCGCTCAAGTTCCTGGGCGGGGAAGAGCTGCCGGGCGTGGTATCGCTGCTGGATAAACCCGCGTCTTGAGGAAAGAAAATAGTCCATGTTAGAGCTGGAACTGCTTAAGGAGATTTCCCGGTCTTCGCCGAGCAAGATTGTGCTGGTGGTGATTGATGGCCTCGGCGGGCTGCCCGACCCGGGAACCGGCAAGACGGAGCTGGAGACGGCCCGACTCCCCAATCTCGATGCCCTGACCGCCGGCGGGATATGCGGCCTGGCCGACCCTATAGCCCCGGGTATTACCCCCGGCAGCGGCCCGGGGCACCTGGGATTGTTCGGGTATGACCCCGTCGATGGCAATATCGGCCGGGGTGCCCTGGAAGCCGTCGGCATCGATGTCGAGCTCAAGGCCGGTGACGTCGCCGCCCGCGGCAACTTCTGCACCGTTGACGATAAGGGCATCATCGCCGACCGCCGGGCGGGGCGTATTTCCAACGCTAAGTGCGCCGAGTTGAGCAAACTGCTCGACGGCATGACCATCGACGGCGTTAAAGTCCTGGTCTATCCGGTGCGTGAGCACCGCTTCGTGGCCATTTTCCGCGGTGAGGGCCTGGCCGATGCCATTACCGATTCCGACCCGTCACAGACGGGGGTGGCGCCGCTGGATATCAAGGCGCTAAGTCCCAGAGCCGCCAAACTGGCCGGGGTCGCCGGTAAATTCGTGGCGAAAGCCAAAGAGGTACTCGCCAAGCACCACCCGGCCAATATGGTACTGCTCCGCGGCTTCGCCAGGAGGCCCCACATCCCCTCCATGCAGGAAATCTACAAGCTGGACCCCGTGGCCATCGCCGTTTATCCCATGTACCGCGGGCTGGCCCGGCTGGTGGGTATGAAAATTGCTCAAACGGGGACGACCCTCGAGGACGAGTTCGCCACCCTGAAGGAGAACTATGGCCGCCACGACTTCCTTTTCCTGCATATCAAGTGGACGGACAGCGCCGGGGAGGATGGCGACTTCTCCCGCAAGGTGAAGGTCCTGGAGGAGATTGACGCGGCTTTGCCCCTCCTGACCGGCCTGAAGCCGGACGTGCTGGTGATTACCGGCGACCATTCTACACCGGCGGTGCTCAAGGGGCACAGCTGGCACCCGGTGCCGGTCCTCCTCTGCGGGCCATACTGCCGCCCGGACGCCGTCAAAAGATTCTCCGAGCCCGCTTTCCTGGCCGGGGGACTGGGGAGAATCTACTCCCGCCAGATTATGCCGCTGGCCATGGCCAATGCCCTGAAACTCACCAAATTTGGTGCCTAGGAGTGATGCCGATGCGTACGCCGATTATTGCCGGAAACTGGAAGATGAACACCACGGTCGATGAAGCCGTCAAGCTGGTAGAAGACATGCTGCCCGGCCTCGACGAGGTCGGGGGCATTGAAAAGGTCGTCTGTCCTCCCTTCGTATCGCTGGCGGCCGTGAAGGCCTTAATCGATGGTACTTCCGTCAAACTGGGGGCACAGAACGTCTTCTACGCGGAGAAAGGCGCCTATACGGGCGAGATTTCCCCCGGCATGCTCGCCGGGCTCTGCGAGTACGTTATCATCGGGCATTCGGAACGCCGCCACATTTTTGGCGAGAGCGATGAAACCGTCAATAAGAAGGTAAAAATAGCGGTGGAAAACCTGCTCAAGCCCATTTTCTGCGTCGGGGAGACGCTGGAAGAGAACGAGGCCGGGAGGACGGAGGAAATCCTGACCCGCCAGGTAATGGCGTCCTCCGACCGTCTCTACATCTTCGGCGGCATGGTCATCGCCTACGAACCGGTCTGGGCCATCGGCACGGGCAAATCGGCCACCGGTGACCAGGCCGCTAAGACCATCGGTTTTATCCGGCAGCTTATCCGCCACCGGCACGGCGGCGAGATTGCCGAGAACGTCCGTATTCTCTATGGCGGCAGCGTTACCGCGGGTAATATTGCCGAATTGATGAGCAAACCGGAGATAGACGGCGCTCTGGTGGGCGGGGCCAGCCTGAAAGCCGCCGATTTCGTGAGCATTGCCCGGCAAACCTCAGAAACCCGGGGCATCTCCTGATGGCATGAAGCGTCTCATCGCTATCGTCGGGCCGACCGGAGTCGGCAAGAGCCGACTGGCCCTGCGCCTGGCCGGTCGTTTCCACGGGGAGATAGTCAGCGCCGACAGCCGGCAGGTGTACCGCCACCTGGATATCGGCACCGCCAAGCCCACCCCCCGGGAGATGGCCGCCGTGCCCCATCACCTCATCGATATCGTCAACCCCGACGAGGATTTCAGCCTGGCCCGCTACCAGGCGCTGGCTTACCACGCCATCAGCGATATCCACCGGCGTCAACGCCTGCCGTTCCTGGTCGGCGGCAGCGGGCTTTACGTGCGGGCGGTGCTGGAAGGCTGGCGGGTACCCGGGGTGTTGCCCGACCCCCAATTCAGGTATAATATAGAGGAACGCGCCAGGGAAATCGGGGTGGACGGGCTCTACCGGGAGCTTGTCAGCATCGACCCCGAGGCGGCCGGGAAGATAGACCCCCGCAACGTGCGGCGGGTTGTCCGGGCGCTGGAGGTATATGCCGGCACGCGGCAGAAATTTTCCCGGCTCGGCGGGAAAAAGGCGCCGGACTTCGATGCTCACATCATCGGCCTGACCGCCGATAGGGCGGAGCTTTACCGCCGGGTGGACGAAAGGGTAGATGCCATGATGGCGCGGGGCCTGGTGGCCGAGGTGGAAAAATTACGGGAAATGGGGTATGATTTTAAACTGCCGGCTATGTCCGGCATCGGCTACCGGCAGGTGGGGCAGTACCTCGCCGGCGGGTTGACGCTGGATGAGGCCGGACGCCGGATGAAGACGGAGACCCACCGCTTTATCCGGCACCAGTATGCCTGGTTCCGTCTCCGGGACGAAAAGATACACTGGTACGACGTGGGGCGGCAGGACGAAGCGGCCATTGAAGAGGCCCTGGCCGACTATTTAGAAAAAGAATGAGCGTTATCAGGAAGCGAGAAGATAGATGAACTTTACCAAGATGCAGGGTACCGCCAACGATTTTGTGATGGTGGAGGCCAACGGCCTGGAGCGGGACTGGCCACGGCTGGCCATCGCCGTCTGTAACCGCCATCTCGGGGTGGGCGCCGACAGCCTTATAATACTGCTGCCCTCGGACCGCGCCGATTTCATGATGCGCACCTTTGACGCCGACGGCTCCGAGGCGGAGACCTGCGGTAACGGCATACGTTGCCTGGCCAGGTACGCCCTGGAGAAGGGACTCGTCAGCCCTGACGCCAGGGGCATTACCATCGAGACGCTGGCCGGTATCAACCGGGTCACTTTCGAGCGGCAGGACGGCCGGGTCGCCCGGTTCTCGGCCAATATGGGGAAGCCCCGGTTCACCCCCGCGGAAATCCCGGTAACGTTAAAGGCGGGAGAAAAGGGTGTAGTTGACATAAAGTCGATGCTGGCTTACACGGTAAAGGTAGGCGGCGTCGACCTCACGCTCAACCTGGTCTCCATGGGGAACCCGCACGCCGTCTATTTCTCCTCGGAGCCGGTGTCCGGTTTTCCCCTGGGTAAAATCGGGCCGCTGGTAGAGCGCCTGCCGGTCTTTCCCCGGCGGGTCAACTTCGAGGTAGCGAGGGTGGTAGGCAAAGACCGCATCGAAGCCCGCGTCTGGGAGCGCGGAGTAGGGGAGACCCTGGCCTGCGGCAGCGGCGCCTGTGCCATAACCGTAGCTTCAAAACTGCAAGGTTATACCGGGAACAAGGTGGTGATTATTCTCCCCGGCGGGACGCTGGACGCCGAATGGAACGGTAACAACGAGGTTATCCTCGGGGGGCCGGCGGCGGTAGTGTTCGAGGGGAAATGGCCGGATTGAGGTGTACCAATGAAGATATCCAGACGAATCGAGAACCTTAAGCCATACCTCTTCGTCGAGATTAACAAGAAGATTGCCGAGAAGAAGGCCAGGGGCGAGGAGATAATCAGCTTCGCCATCGGTGACCCTGATATCCCCACGCCGCCCCGCATCATCGAGAAGCTCTGCGAGGCGGCCCACGACCCCGCCAACCATCGCTACCCGGAATCGGAGGGCCTGCCGGAGCTGGGCCAGGCCATCGCGGCGTGGTACCAGCGGCGCTTCGGTGTTACCCTGGACCCGGCCAAGGAAGTGCTGCCGCTCATCGGCTCCAAGGAGGGAATAGGGCACATCGCTTTATGCTTCATCGACCCCGGTGATATCGCCCTGGTGCCGGACCCGGCTTACCCGGTCTATGCCATCGGCACCCAGCTGGCCGGGGGGCGGCCTTACTACCTATCGCTCCGGGCGGAACACGGCTTCCTGCCCAGTCTGGAAGGTATCCGCAACGACATTCTGGCGAAGACCAAGCTGCTGTGGATTAACTATCCCAACAACCCCACCGGCGCCGTGGCCGAGCTCGACTTTTTCAACCGGGTGGTCGAGTTCGCGCGGCAGCACAATATCCTCGTCTGCCACGACGGGCCTTACTCCGAGGTGGCCTTCGACGGCTACCAGCCGGTCAGCCTCATGCAGGCGGAAGGCGCCAGGGAAATCGGCGTGGAGTTCCACTCGCTCTCCAAGAGCTATAACATGACCGGCTGGCGCATCGGCATGGTCGTCGGCAACGCCGCGGCCGTGGGAGCCCTCCGGACGCTGAAGTCGAACCTGGACTCCGGTATTCCCCAGGCCATCCAGTACATGGCCATCGAGGCGTTGAGCGGGCCCCAGGACGCTATCTCCGAGCATAACAACACCTACCAGCGCCGCCGCGATTTGATTGTCGAGGTGCTGAACAATATCGGCCTGGAGGTCGCGCCGCCCAGGGCCAGCCTTTACGTCTGGGCCAAAGTGCCCGAGGGCTACAACTCGGTGGACTTCACCGCGGACCTCCTCGACCAGGTGGGGGTGGCGGTTACCCCCGGGGTAGGGTACGGCCGCAGCGGCGAGGGCTACGTCAGGCTGTCGCTGACCATCCCGGACGCGGCGCTGGTCAAGGGCCTCTCGCGTCTCTCCGGCTGGCGCAATACGCGGCGGCTGACCCCCAAGCGGTAAGTTGACATAATCATTCGTCCGAGGAGAATAGCATCGCCAGGGACACGTTTGTCACCAGGGTAGCGCCGGAAAGGGCCCTTTTACTGGCGGTGGCCTCCAAGGGGAGCCGGGAAAAACAAGCCGCGGAAAGCTCCATGGCCGAGCTGGTGCAGCTGGTGACCTCCGCCGGCGCCGAGGTGGTCGGTAAAATCATCCAGCATCTCACCGGCACGTCGGGCGCCTACTACGTGGGCAAGGGCAAGCTCCAGGAGCTAATCGACCTCCGGGAAAAGCTCGACTATACCGTCCTCGTCCTCGACGACGAGCTGGCGCCCAGCCAGCAGCATAACCTTGAAGAAGCGCTCAAGGTCAAGGTCATCGACCGCGCCGCCCTCATCCTGGACATCTTCGCCCGGCGCGCCCGCACCCGCGAAGGCCGCCTCCAGGTCGAGCTGGCCCAGCACCAGTACCTCCTCCCACGGCTGGCCGGCCAGTGGCTACATTTAGAAAGGCTCGGCGGCGGCATCGGCACCCGGGGGCCGGGGGAATCACAACTGGAGACGGACCGCCGCCTGATACGCCGCAAGATTCAGCACCTCAAAGAGCAAATCGAGGACGTCCGCAAGCAGCGCTCCCTGTACCGCCAGAAGCGGCAGAAGAGCGGCGTGCCGGTGGTGGCCCTGGTGGGCTATACCAACGCCGGCAAGAGCACCCTGCTTAATGCCCTCTGCCAGGCCGATGTCCTGACGGACGACCGCCTTTTCGCCACCCTGGACTCCACCACCCGGCGCCTCACGCTGCCCGATAGGACCACCGTCCTGCTCACGGACACGGTCGGGTTTATCCGCAAGCTGCCGCCGGCTATCATCAGCGCCTTCCGGGCCACCCTCGAGGAGCTGGGCGAGGCCAACCTGCTCCTGCACGTGGTCGACCTGGCTTCGCCGGACGCCGCCGCGCAGTGCCGCACGGTGGAGGACATCCTCGGGGAGCTGGCGCTGGCGGACAAGCCGCGGCTGACGGTGCTCAACAAAATCGACCTCCTTCTGGAGCGCCAACGGTACTGGGACGAGAAGTCCGCCCTCGACTATCTTTCCAAAGAGGTCGGGCCGCCGGACGCCGACACGGTGCTCGTTTCCGCCGTCAGGAAATGGGGCCTGGCCCGGCTCCAGGAAATGATAAGCGGTTGCCTGGTCGGGAACACGGCAGTCCCGAAAAGCTAAGGAGATGCAACTTTCCCCCGGGCCCCTTTTCGCGATTTCCACGGCGGCGTTCTTCGGGCTGGCGTGGGTCTTCCTGCTTTACAGCTAAAGGTCCTGTTTCCCCGAAGCTGTGACGCACCAGAATCAAAATCTGGGCGTTTTAGAGGGGCTGGTGGTGGAATATTCCTCATGGGGCAGGGCTGGCGGGGCTTTCCGGCCTCCACCACCCGGCCCGTCATTCCCGCATTGTCTTCTGTCATTCCGGCGAAAGCCGGAATCCAG
>MGNX01000054.1:0-1142 GCA_001796935.1 Chloroflexi bacterium RBG_16_60_22 | reverse complement strand
GAGGGGGAAGCAAAAGAAAGAGGGGCGGTTGCCCCTCTTAGACACCACTTTAGTAAAAATCCCCCTTAATCCCCCTTTTCCAAAGGGGGACAATACTTCCTGTACAATGGGTCGTCTCCCTTTCGTAAGGGGAGATAAGAGAGGGATTTCCAAAGTGGGATAAAAAGAAAGAGGGGCGGTTGCCCCTCTTAAACACCCCGGCGAGCGGAGAAAATCCCCCTTAATCCCCCTTTTCCAAAGGGGGAGACAGAATGGCATAGAACGGTAATCATGCGGTTTGCACGGTCATCCTCTCCCCTTCGTAAGGGGAGACAAGAGAGGGATTTCCCCCGGGGCGGCCCGGGTGGGAATAGATAACCCCCGTATAGAGTTTACATAAGCATGTTGACTGATTGGGGTATAATGGGGGTATGAAAAGTTTCTTACGAAAAATATATAAAATCTTAAAGTATGTTGCTATGTTCATAGCAGCCGGTCTTTATATTTGGGCAATTATTATTCTACTTAACCAAGACAACTGGATAGGAATCTCTACTATTACTACGTTGTTACTTGCCTTAGCGGCTTTTTGGGCTATTATGCAAAATTATTCCTTCAGGAGAAAAGAGCATAGAGAAAGATTATTAAATGAGATTATTGAGTGGGCTATTAATATTTCTAATTGTAACATTGGTGCAAGTGGTTCAGATACTTTGAAAGCAGTAGAAGACCCTCTAGTAGCGGACCAAATTCTAACACATTATCAACTAACTGAATGGGGTGTAAGATTACAAGGATTGAAGACGAGGGGTAAATATATTGGTTATATTAGTGATTCAACTCAATTTTCTGATGAATTAAAGACTGCTGTAAAGAAATTGAATGGAAGTTTAGATATATTTTTAGAATCATTATATTATTGTGCCGATATTAAATATAGAGGATTATCATCTGAAGTATATAGAGAACAAGCAAACAAATCGTTTGAACTTAGATTGAAAATGGATGAACATGCAAATAAAGTCATTGAGGAAGCTACTACAATTAAGATAAAAAACCTTGGTTAGACCACATCCTAGCATTTTCTCACACTCATCCATTATGTCAACCCTATACCTGCCTATTTTGCTAGGGCGCACAATATATGTTATGTCGTGTCAGTC
>MGNX01000053.1:5568-5832 GCA_001796935.1 Chloroflexi bacterium RBG_16_60_22 | reverse complement strand
GGCCCGGATACCCTCGGTGCGGTCGGCGGTGGTGTGGAGCAGGAAATAGAGGTCGGCCTCCAGCCGCAGCCCCTGCTCCAGGGTCATGTCCATCCCCTTGTTCACCGCCTCCTTGAGGTACCTCAGGGCGATGGGGCCCTTGGCGGCGATGGCCGCCGCCAGCTTTTCGGTCGTCGCCGCGAGCTCGTCTGGTGGCACCACCTGGCTCACCAGGCCAATCTCCAGGGCTTCCCCGGCGCTGATAACGTCGGCGGTGAGGAGCAG
>MGNX01000053.1:0-5464 GCA_001796935.1 Chloroflexi bacterium RBG_16_60_22 | reverse complement strand
TGGAGGCAATCCGGATATCGGCGGCCAGCGCCAGCTCCAGCCCCGGCCCCAGGGCATCGCCGTTGACGGCGGCGATGACCGGCCGGTCGATGGCAGCGATAGCCCCGGCCGGGTGGTATTCCCCCGCTTCCCCCCCATTACAAAATACGTCCCCGGCCCCGGTCAGCGTCACCACGTAAATGTCTTTTTCCTGACCTATCCGCCAGCAGACTTCCTCCAATTCCTGCGCCGTCACGGGGTCAAAGGCGTTGCCGGCCTCCCGGCGGTTGAGGATAATCCGCGCGACGTGTTTTTTCTTCGTGTAAGTTATGGCGCTATCAGCCACGGCCCCCCTCTCCACGGTTGGCAGATTCCAGGCTAATCTTAGACCGGGCGTCGCGCCAGCGTCAAGCCGGAAAGGTCAGGCTGGTCTGTCATTGCGAGCCGAAGGCGAAGCAATCTCTATAAATGTTTTAAGGTTGCTTCGTCGCGACGCTCCTCACAATGACGTACTTGATAATTTACGCGGGTGATTGTATAGTTTAACAGATGCCTCTGCTGACGATGGAAGATTTCAAAGTTGTCATCAAGCCCGACGCATCCCGGCTGCTGACCGCCATCCACGGAGTCCTTACCGAACAAGGTATAACGTCATACCTCGTTGGCGGCTTCGTGCGGGATACCCTGCTGGGACGTGATACGGCCGATATCGATATCGCCGTGGCCGCCGATGCCCCGGCGGTGGCCCCGAAGGTCGCTAAAGCGCTCGGCGGTAAAGCCATAACCCTGGACGCCGCCAACGGCGTGGCCCGCGTCGTCCTGCCCGGGGGCCGGTGGGAGATTGATTTTACCACGTTCCGGGGCAGCATTGAGGAGGACCTGGCGAGGCGCGACTTCACCATCGACGCTCTGGCCATCGAGCTGGGCAAGGGGACGGAGAGTTTCGACGCGGCGAGTATCATCGACCCCTCCGGGGGTCGTGACGACCTGCGCCGCGGTCTTATCCGGGCCGTCGGCGAGGCCACCTTCCGCGAGGATGCCGTCCGCCTTGTCCGGGCGGTGCGCCTGGCCGCGGAGCTTGACTTCAACATCGAAAGCAGCACGGAAGCACTCATCCGGCGGGACTCCCGCCTCATCGGCGGGGTGGCCGGGGAAAGGGTCAGGGAAGAGCTGCTGCGGCTGCTGGCGTTACCCGGCGCCGGTAAGCGGCTGGCCCACCTCGACGCGCTGGGGCTGCTCACCGCCATCATCCCGGAGCTGGCCCCGGCCCGGGGGGTGGCACAGCCCAGGATTCATGTCTGGGATGTCTTCGAGCACTCCATCCAGACGGTGGCCGCCGTCGAGTTCCTTCTCCGCGAGACTCCCCTCGACTTCGCCGGGGAGGCGGTGCTGGCCCCGGTGCCGTGGTCGGACGAAATAAAGGAGCACTTCGACCGGGAAATCGGTCACGGCAGCACGGGGTGGTCGCTGCTCAAGCTGGCGGCACTGCTCCACGATATCGCCAAGCCGCAGACCAGGACCCTCGACGATGACGGCCGGGCGCGCTTCCTGGGCCACCCCCTCGAAGGCGCCGCCGCCGCCGCCGCCATCATGGAGAGGCTGCGGTTCTCCAACCGTGAAATTAAGCTGGTGGAGCTTCTCATCAAGTACCACCTCCGGCCGCTGCAGATGAGCCACGAAGCCACCCCCACCCGCCGCGCCATCTACCGTTACTTCCGCGATACCGGCGAGGCGGGGATAGATATACTTTTCCTGTGCCTGGCCGACCACCTGGCCACCCGCGGCCCCGGGCTGGATATGGACCAGTGGCAGGGGCACGCCCGCCTGACCGACTTCATCCTGGCCAGCCGCGCCGGGGAAGAGGGACTGGTAACTCCGCCCCGCCTGCTCGATGGGCACGACGTGATGAAGGAACTCGGGCTGGACCCCGGCCCGAAGGTCGGAGAGCTCCTCGAAGCATTGCGGGAGACCCAGGCCGCCGGGGAGGTGACCACCCGCCAGCAGGCCATCGACTATATACGGCGCCGGTTAGCCGGCGCCAGCAACACCGGGGAGAAACATGTCCAGAAATAATACCATTGTCCTGGTAATCATCCTGGTAATCTTCGCCATTTCACTGTGGACTTTGCTGCCTGTCCAGGGTGAAAGGTTCGGCCGGAAGGGCATGCACCTCGGCCTCGACCTGGTCGGCGGGGTGCACCTCGTTTACCAGGCCGATTTCCCCCGGGACGCCACCGCGGAAGAGAAACGCGCCAATATGAACCGGGCGCTCGTAACCATCCAGCGGCGCATCGATAAGTACGGCGTCAGCGAGCCGATAATCCAGCAGCTCGGGGACGACCGTATACTGGTACAGCTCCCCGGCTTCACCGATATCGAGGCCGCCAAGCGGCTGGTGGAGCAGACCGGTTTCCTGGACTTCAAGGAGGTGGAGCTCGACGCCAAGGGACAGCCCGTCTACCTCCGTACCTATCTCGAACCGACCCGGGTCAGTTACGTTGACGCCAGCGAGAAGGACGAGCGCGTTTTCGTCGATGAAGAAGGCACGTTCCTCACCTTCGCGGTCGAAGATGAAGACGCCGGTATCATCTTTATCGACGAGGAGGGCAAGAGCATCGACCGCGAAAAACTTCAGCCCTATGCCAGCCAGAGCCTGTCCTGGATTCCGGCCCGGGGGGACAACGGCACCCACCTGACCGGCGAGTTCCTGGCCAATGCCTTGCCCACCATGAGCCAGGGCATCGCCCCCAAGCCGGAGGTCTCTATCGAGTGGAACGCCGCCGGCGGCGAGATTTTCGACCAGATTGCGCGCCGACTCTACAACTCGGGGGCCTACGGCACGCCGCAGCGGGCCCTGGGCATTTTCCTGGATAATACCAGCCTCTCCGCCCCGCAGATACTGGAGCAGGCGTACCACGGCAGCGGCGTCATCACCGGCGACTTCACTATCCCCGAGGTTGACGAGATGGCCAACCTCCTCAAGTCCGGCGCCCTGCCCATGCCGCTGGTCAAGCCGCCCCTCTACCAGGAGAAGGTCTCCGCCACGCTGGGGGCCAACTTCATCCAGATGAGCTGGCTGGCCGGCCTCATCGGTATTATCCTGGTGATGCTCTTCATGATTGCCTATTACCGCCTGCCCGGCGTCCTGGCCAGCCTGGCCCTGGTCTTTTACGGGGCGCTGGTGCTGGCCATCTTCAAGCTCTGGCCGGTCACCCTGAGCCTGGCCGGTCTGGGCGGCTTCATATTATCCATCGGCATGGCGGTGGACGCCAATGTCCTTATCTTTGAGAGGATGAAGGAAGAGCTGCGCATGGGGCGGACGATGGGTGCCGCCGTGGAGGCCGGCTTCAACCGCGCCTGGTCGGGCATCAGGGACAGCAACATCACCACGATTATCGTCTGCGTGATTCTCGTCTGGCTCGCCAGCGCCATCGTCGCCAGCGCCCCGGTCATGGGCTTCGCCTGGACGCTGCTTATCGGCGTGATGGTCAGCATGTTCACTGCCATCGTCGTCACCCGGACGCTGCTCCGCCTGGTCATTCACGGGTCGCTGGGCAAGAAGACGGCGCTGTTCATCATTGACAGGGGCAAGAAATGACGTTTGATATCATCGGCAAGAGGTTCTGGTACTTTCTTATCTCCGGGGTGGTTATCCTCATTGGCATTATCTCCCTGGTTACCTTCGGCCTGCCCTCCGGGATTGAGTTCAGCAGCGGCTCCCTGCTGACGGTCAGCTTCACCCAGCCGGTCGAACACGACCAGTTCAAGCAGGAGCTGGGGAACCTGGGGTACACGGACGCCATCATCCAGCAGACCCGGCCCGGCGAGTTCCTCATCCGCACCCATGAGCTGACCGACGAGGATAAGACGCTGATTGAGAGCGCGCTGGCGGCCCGCTTCGGGGATGTGTCCGAGGCCTCGTTCTCCTCGGTATCGCCGATGGTGGCCAGCGAGACGGCCAACAACGCCATCATCGCCGTGGCGGTGGCGTCCATCGGCATCCTGCTCTACGTTACCTGGGCCTTCCGCCGCATGCCCAAGCCCTTCCACTACGGCGCCTGCGCCATCATCGCCCTGATACATGATGCCCTGGTGGCCCTGGGTATCTTTTCCATCCTCGGCGCTATCCTGGGCTGGCAGGTCAACCTGATGTTCATCACCGGTGTTCTGGCCGTCATCGGCTACAGCGTCAACAACACCGTGGTCATCTTTGATAGAATCCGGGAGAACCTGACCCGCGGCGTCGCCGTCACCTTCGAGGCTGCGGTCAATAACAGCCTGGTGGAGACCCTGAGCCGCTCCATCAACACCAGCCTGACCACTCTCATCGTGGTGCTGGCGCTCTTTTTCTTCGTGGGGTCGACCATCCAGAACTTCGTCGTCGTCCTCATCATCGGCATCATCGCCGGTACCTTCAGCTCCGTCGCCATCGCCCCGGGCCTGCTGGTGGTCTGGGACGCCGGCGAGTGGGGCCGTTTTATTCCGTTTCGTTCCCGGGAAAAAGCCTAGCGGCGGGAAAGGATAATGTTTTCCGGCAGAAGCGGCGCAGCCAGGCTGTCTTTAATCGTCGTCGTCAGTCTGATAGTCCTCAAGGTGGTGGTGGGCATCATCACCGGCAGCCTCAGTGTGCTGGCCCAGGCCGTTGACAGCTTCCTCGACCTCTTTGCCGTGGCCATTACCTTTATCGCCCTCACCATCGCCGCCCGGCCCGCGGACGCGGAACACCCCTTCGGGCACGGCAAGGCGGAGAACATGGCCGCCATTGTCCAGGCGGTACTAATCTTCGTGGCCGGCGGCTCAATCATCTACTCGGCGGTGCGCCGCGTGCAGACTCGCGCCGGACTGGAGCTCACCGAGGCCGGCATGGCGGTGATGGCCGTCTCCATCCTGGCCAGCATCTTCCTGGCCCGCCACCTGCTGCGCGTGGCCCGGCAGGAGGACTCCCTGGCGCTGGAGGCCAACGCGCATAACATCGCCGCCGATGTCTATTCGGCCGCCGCCGTGTTCGCCGGGCTGCTGGTGGTGCGTTTCACCCGGTTCACCTTCATCGACCCCATCCTGGCGGTGATAGTCGCCCTGTTCATCCTGAAGGTGTCCTTCGACGTGCTGCGGCACTCGCTGGGCGGGCTGGTGGACGTCAAGCTGCCGGAAGCCGAGGAGGGCGATATCAAGGCGGCCATCACCGAGCACTTCGGCGGGGAGGTGGTGGACTTCCACAAGCTGCGCACCCGCAAGGCCGGCAGCCAGCGCTATATCGACGTGCACCTGGTCATGCCCAAGCACGTCAGCATCGAGGAGGCCCACCGGATGTGCGACCACCTGGAGAGGGACATCAAGGGCCGCCTGGTACGCACCGACGTCACGATACACGTGGAGCCCTGCGACGGCTCCTGCGTAGAGTGCAAGATTACCTGCGAAGAGAGAAAGGACTAAACCGCCCCCGCGTAGCTGATTATCCCCCTCACGATGAACTGCCCCCCGAAGT
>MGNX01000052.1:13529-14292 GCA_001796935.1 Chloroflexi bacterium RBG_16_60_22 | reverse complement strand
TGGGGTCGATGTCTCCGTCATCGTCAACTACGGCTGGAGCAAGCCCGCCCTCTGCAGGGAGACCAACGATTACATCCTGGAGTCAGTGGCCCGAAACCCCGGGCGGTTAATCGGTTTCTGCACCATCCCCCCGGACAGCCCCGAAGCCGCCGTCGCCGAAATCGAGCGCTGTGCCAGGGCCGGCGCCAGGGGGGTCGGCGAGCTCCGACCGGACATGCCATCGCTGGGTTTCACCAGCCGGGAGGCCATGGCGCCCATCGTAGCGGCGTTGCGGAAGCACCGGCTGGTCCTCCTGACCCATGCCTCCGAGCCGGTCGGCCACCGTTACCCCGGCAAGGGGACGGCCTTCCCGGACATGCTTTATGCTTTCATCTCCAGTTTCCCGGATTTGCCCCTGGTCTGCGCCCACTGGGGGGGAGGTCTACCCTTCTACTCCCTGATGCCGGAGGTACGTGAGGCGCTGGAAGACGTGTATTTTGACACTGCCGCCTCGCCTTTTCTCTACCGACCGGAGATATACCTTGAAGTCTGCCGGCTGGTCGGGGCGGACCGCGTACTCTTCGGCAGCGATTACCCCCTGATGCCGCCGCGCCGCCCGCTCGAGGAAATCAACTCCCTGGAGATGCCGGCGGAGTACCGGGAGATGATTCTCTCCGGCAACGCCCGCCGGCTGCTCGGCATTTAGACGGGAACATGGAAGATATTCGCTCGTTCATCGCCGTGGAGCTGACCCCGGAAATCAAACTGGCGCTTGCCCGTCTCC
>MGNX01000052.1:8287-13521 GCA_001796935.1 Chloroflexi bacterium RBG_16_60_22 | reverse complement strand
CTCAAAGCAGGGTACCGGGCGCCGGTCCGCTGGGTGGCGCCGGAAAATATCCACCTGACACTCAAGTTTCTGGGCAATGTCAGCCCGGGACTTACCGGCAGCGTCACCACGGCCCTGGAGAAAGCGGCGGCGGGAATGCGGCCCCTTCACCTGGAGGTCACGGGGCTGGGTGTCTTCCCCAACCCCCGGCGCGTCCAGATTGTCTGGGTGGGAATGGCGGGGGAGCTGGAAAGCCTGGGCCGACTCCAGCAGCGCATCGAGTCCGGCCTGGCCCACCTCGGATTCAAAGCGGAATCCCGGCCCTTCACGCCTCACCTGACCCTGGGGCGCGTCCGTGAGAGCGCCACCCCGGACGAGCGGCGGGAGCTCGGCGGCTTCATCGCCAAAAGCACTTTCCAGGGCGGCGGCCCGCTGGAGGTCGGCGCTGTTTACCTGATGCGCAGCCGGCTCACCCCGGAAGGCCCCGGTTACAGTCGGCTGGGCTCCGTCCGGCTGGGATAGCCGCCTTCGGCTCGCCAACAGCACAGAATACTCCCGCCTTTGAAGCTCCCCCTTGAAAATTTTATCAAATGTTTATGCGCCGCCGATGGTTATTAATAACTTGTTTAGCACCCTCCTCCTAAAATGAGTGCAGATGGAGAGTGATGGGCTCGGAGGTGTGACATGACGATTCCAAAGGAGAGCATACTGCTGGTCGATGACGAGGAGGCCATCAGGTGTATTCTGACCAAGGGCCTGAGCATGCGCGGCTACCACTGTGACGAAGCCGAGGACGGCGAGCAGGCCCTGGCCAAGCTCGAGGTCAATCCGTCCGACCTCGTTATTCTGGATATCAATATGCCGGGCCGGCCGGGCAGCGAGGTGCTGCCGGACATAACGTCGCGTTTCCCGGAGACGGCGGTGGTCATGGCCAGCGGCGTCACGGATAACATGGTTATCGCCCAGTGCATCAAGGACGGCGCCAAGGACTATATCGCCAAGCCGTTCCGGTTCGAGCAGGTACTGCAGAGCGTCAACGGGGCCCTGGACAAGCGGCGACTGGAGCTGGAGATTCAGCGCTATTTCCAGGAGATGGGCCGCAAGGCCGGCGAACAGCCGCTGGAGCCCAGGAAGCTCTTCCTCGGCGCGATAGAGACGCTCGTCAATACGCTGGAAGCCGGCGACCGTTACACCAACGGGCATTCCCATAACGTGGCCGAGATTTCCCTGAGCATCGGCCGGCAGATGGGGCTGGCTCCCGAGACTCTGGAAGACCTGCGCTGGGCGGCCCTCCTCCACGACGTGGGTAAAATCGCCGTGGACCCGGACATCCTTAACAAGCCCGCCGAGCTGACATCAAGCGAGTACCGCCACATCATGACCCACGCCGTCGTCGGCCCGAGCCTGGTCAAGCCTTTCGTGAATAACAACGTCGTGGAAATCATATCGCACCACCATGACCACTACGACGGCGGCGGCCACAACCAGACCATCCGCGGCAAGAACATCCCCCTGGGCGCCCGGATTGTGGCGGTGGCGGACGCCTTTCAGGCCATGATTTCCGACCGGCCTTACCGGCGCGCCATGTCCCGCCATGACGCCCTGGACGAGCTGTTGTGGTACAGCGGCTCCCAGTTCGACCCCATCGTGGCTAACGTGCTGATTAACGCCGTACGGCAGCAGCAGGTACAGGCGCGGATGGCGGACAACATCAGCCAGAACTGACCGGGCTTTTAACAGCCCCGGCCTGGCGAACATGAGGGGGTGGGGACAAGGAGTCCCCACCCTCCCTTTATTTTGCCTCCGGTCGGTCTGTCATGCGAGTCCTTCCGGGAGAAGGACGAAGCAATCCCCGGTTCTAGAAATTGCTTCGTCGCGGCGCTCCTCGCCATGACACCTTCAACAGATAACGAATGTAACCAGTACTTTCTCCCCTTGTCAACCGGCGCCCTTTTAGGTTATACTTATACGGTTTATTCTATATTTTCGGTTGGGAGGAGGACCCCTATGGAACAGCTAGGTTTCCCCAAGTGTCAGAAATGCAACTCCGGAGACCTTGTGCCCCTGTCCGATTTCGGCAGTCAGGGCGCATCTATCCGCTATAAGGCCTGGGTTTGCACCAACCCTGATTGCGGCTATAACCTCAAAATCAGGAACGGTGATGTCTATATCAACGAACCTATCATGAGCGGTTCGCTGCATAACTCCCGCGCTCGATAAGCCGGCGGGGTTCACCTTCACAACGTGGAATGCGGATGGCGAACGTGCTTCCTCCGGTAACCAGTCTCAAGAGGATAGCACTCGACCTGCTCTTCCCACCGTGGTGCATCGGTTGCGGCAGGGAGGGTGACTATCTTTGCGGTAACTGCCGCCGGTCTCTGCCGGTCATCGTTCCCCCCGTCTGCCCCCGGTGCGGCCGTCCCCGGACGCCGGGCGCATCCTGCCCCGGCTGTATTGAGGAGCCGGCCGATATCGACGGGATACGGGCGCCGTTCCTCTTCGACGGGGCGATACGCCGGGCAGTCCACGAACTGAAGTACCGTAACCTCCGGGCGCTGGTGCCGGCGCTGGCCCGGTTTTTAAACGACTACCTGGCGGAGAACCCGCTGCCGGCGGAGGTACTGGTGCCGGTGCCGCTGCATCCCAGGAGGTTAAGGGAGCGCGGCTACAATCAGTCGGCCCTGCTGGCCCGGGAACTGGGCAAGCTCACCGGCCTGCCCGTCGTGGAGCGAGGCTTCGTCCGCCACCGCTACGTGTCCCCCCAGGCAAGGTCGGCTGATGTCAACGAGCGCCGCCGCAACGTCGCCGGTGCCTTCGCCGGTACTTCCCCCGAAGGGCTGGAAGGCCGGCAGGTGCTGCTCATTGACGACGTGTCCACCTCCGGAACGACCCTCAATGCCTGCGCCGGAGTGCTGAAATCAGCCGGGGCGGCCTCGGTATGGGGGCTGACCCTGGCCCTGGAGCTGTAAAAAGTCATCATCAGGAGCGTGAAGCGATGGAGCTACAGATAGCCGGAACCAACATCGAGCTGACACCGACGGTGCAGCGCTACGTGGAGCGGAAGCTGGGTAAGCTGAACAAGCACCTGCCCGGCATTATCGAGACGCGGGTGGAAATCTCCGAGGAACAGACGAGGTCTCCCCAGCAGCGTTACCTGGTGCGGGTCACCGTCAACAGCGGGGTCGGGAGGACGGCCGTTCACGGCGAGGAGCGGGGGGAAGACCTCTTCAAGGCCGTGGACCGGGTGGCCGCCGTCATGGTACGGCAGCTCGACGACCGCAAGGGAAAGCTCTACGAGAAGGGCCGGGGCACCTCGCTGGCGCGCGGCGATTTCAACAGTGAGGTGGAGCCGCCCGAGCCGGTCAGGAGGGTGGTCAAGACCAAGCGCTTCGCCATCAAGCCGATGTCCCTGGAAGAGGCCACCGAGCAGATGGAGCTGCTGGGGCACAGCTTCTTCCTGTTCTTTGACGCCGACGCCGGCCAGGTCAAGCTGCTCTACCGCCGTAACGACGGCGACTACGGGCTCATCGAGCCGGAGTTCAGCTAAGAGTGTTTAATAATGTCATTCTCGGGCTTGACCCGAGAATCCAGACCACCCCTCCTCCCCTGGATTCCAGCTTACGCTGGAATGACACCGGAGCATTGTCAGGCAGTCGCGGCTAGCCCCATTGACGGGGTAGCCTACCGTAATATAGAATTAAGATAAGGTAAGTACCCAAAGTATTTAACGGCCATGAAAAATAAAGCTCTGTACCTGTACCTGGCCCTGGCCTGCTTCGTGGGGATTATCCTCATTTTCATTTTCGACGGGTATATAGGCCTCTACGATACCCTCGTCATGGACAACGGGCAGTACCCGCAGAAGGTCGAGGCCGACCAGTGGTCGCCGGAACGGTACGGCTACCTGGCGAACACCGGCGTGGAGCGCGGCGGACGGGTGGACTTCACCTACACGGTGGAGAACCACCGCTTCTCCGAGTACGGCGAGACGGTAAGCGTGACGCTCTGGCATAACCAGGATAAGCTATCCGACATCCTGACGCAGACGGTGACGGTCAAGACCTTCGATAAGGCCGAGGTAAAATGGTCGCTGGATGCGGAAAGTCTCGTACCGCCGGGCTACCCGTCGGATATAAACTATAATGTCAGCGTGGTGATTACCCGGGGGGACATCGAGCGCCGGGCCCTTCTAAGTATCAACCCGTCGCCTTTTGTTCCCAAGCCGGTGCCCGCCGTGCCGCCAAGATAGTGTAAAAAGGTAAGAAAATGAAGCTGGAATACGTACTTTACGGGTTCGGGATTCTCTTCTGCATCGCCGGGGTCGGCTACCTGGCCGCCGAGTACGTGCGCTACCTCTCGGAGGCCGGCAAGATAGGCTCGCTGCTGCTCACGGTGGGGCTTTTCACCTTCCTGGGCAAATACTTCGAAAGGCTGGGGTGGTAGCCGATGGCGACAGCGGTGGCGGTACTGGCAACTCTCGGTTTCATCGGCTGGCTTGTCTTCCGGGCGGTTAAAGACAAGTCCATCAAGGCGCACTTCATCAGCTACGGCGTGGCCGTTATCACCGGCATCTTCACCTACGCCTATTTCCTCAGCATGGACCTGCCGCAGCTCATCAAGATTGTCGTCAGCATCGTCCTGGGCATCATCCTGATTATCGTCGGTGCCCTCTACCAGCGTCGCCTGGCGGGAAGGTAACCCCTGCCGGGGGGCCGAGGCATGACCCGGGGACACTTTTACACTGTCTTCAGGACCGCCGCCGGCTGGATGGGCCTGCTCGGCTCAGGCGCCGGCCTGCGGCGCGTTGTCCTGCCGCAAGGCTCGGAGTCTGAAGTCCGCCGGGCGCTCGGTGATGATGCTATTTTTTCACCTGATTTTTTCACGGATATAGTGGCGCGCCTGACCGCCTACTTCGAAGGGGAGAGAGTAGATTTTAGGGATAAACTGGACTTTTCCCCGGCCACGGGCTTCCAGCGCGCGGTCTGGCGGGCGGCGCGGCGCATCCCCTACGGCGAGACCCGCAGCTACGGCTGGCTGGCCGGGCAAATCGGCAGACCGGGGGCGGCGCGGGCGGTGGGACAGGCGCTGGGCAGGAATCCCCTGCCGGTCATCGTGCCCTGTCACCGCGTCCTGGGCGGGGGCGGGGGCCTCGGGGGCTACCGCGGGGGGCTGGAGGTCAAACGGTTTCTCCTGCGCCTGGAAGCGGGAAACGACCCCGCGTAAGGCGAACTAATACTTGTCCCGGTCGGCGGTAC
>MGNX01000052.1:6153-8262 GCA_001796935.1 Chloroflexi bacterium RBG_16_60_22 | reverse complement strand
CGCCTCGGAGGTGCCCCTGAGCTTCATGTTGAGGTAGTCCGCCTCGTACTCCTCGATGAGGCCGTCGCCGGCAAAGCTGTAGTACCGGTTGTCCCCGATGATAACGTGGTCGAGCACCTTGAGCTGCATGATGCGGCCGGCATAGACGAGCTCCCGGGTCAGGTCACGGTCGCCGGGGGAGGGGTCGGGGTTGCCGGAGGGGTGGTTGTGGACGAATATCAAAGCAGCGGCATTCTTCTCGATAGCGCCGCCGACCACCTCGCGGGGGGCCACGGAGCTGCCGGTGACCGTCCCCCGGGAGAGGTCGACGGTATCGATTATCCGGTTCTGGCTGTTGAGATAAATTACCTTGAAGACCTCCTTCTTGAGGCCGCGCATGGCGTGGTAAAGGTAGTCGAAGACCTCCTGCGACGACCGGTAGAAGGGCTTGTCCAGGGTTCTGGCCCGGAGGAACTCGCGGGCGACCTCCTGCACCAGCTTGATGCCGAAGGCGCTATGTGGGCCGATGCCGTCTATCTGCTGGAGCTCCTCGGCGGGGGCTTCCAGGACGCCGCGCAGCGTCTGGAACTTTCTGATGGCCTCCTTGGCGGCCGCCTTACAGTCCCGGCGCGGCGTGCCCAGGCTCAGCAGTATCTCGACGATTTCGTAGTCGTGAAAGCCCGCCAGCCCGGACTTCAGGAACTTCTCCCGGAGTCGTTTGCGGTGCCCGAGGTGGGAATCTTCCGAAGGCATCTTCACCCTCTCGCTAGACTTTGGAGAAATTATATACCCTTTTACTTTCCGGCAACAGCCGGAACCGTCCCGTCCCGGTTATCCGGGCGGCAATCTCCGCTTCCGTCAGGTGGTGGTCAGTGACGGAAAGGACTCCTTCCGGTTTCAGAACGCGGTACAGCTCGGACAGGACGTCGTCGAGTTTTTTAAGGTGATGGAGGACATCGTAGAGCAGCACGGCGTCCATCGTGGCACCGGTCAGGCCGGTGGCACAATCAGAAACGATGGTCTCCACGTTGCCGAGTTTCTTCTTTGTGGCCAGCTTTCTTACCGACTCGATGGCCTGGGGGTTGATGTCCAGGGCGTATATCTCCCCGGACTTGCCGATAAGTCTGGCGGTGGCCGGGATATAGCCGCCGGGGCCGCACCCGAAGTCCAGGACCCGGTCCCCCGGCTTGAGGCCGACCTCCCTGAGGATGTTCCCGCGGGGCCTGATAAGGTCGCGGAACTTGAACATCAGGGACATCATTTTAAAGCTGAGGCCGGACTGCGGTTTATCCATGGCAACCTCCTCCCGGGGGTGCTATACTCCGGGCTCCACCCTGAAGCCGCCCTCGCCCACCAGCTCCGCGAGGCGCTGTTGCAGCTCCGGGCAGTAGCCGGTGGTGATGGGGAGCTTGAGGGGTATGGCCTCCCCGCCGTTGACGACGTTCAGCTGCACCTCGTCGCGGCCGGGGTAGATTCTCAGGGCGGACGTTATCCGGTTGAGGCGGGCGATATCCCCGCTCTCATCGGCCGTCTGGGCGATATTTATTACCAGGCGGCGTTTTTCGGCCGGTGGCGCGGGCTTCTCCGCGGCCTTTGGCTCCGCGGCGGCGGGCAGTGGTCTGGCGACCGCTTCGCGCTCCTCGGGCGGCTGGTAGTATTTCACCTCGTCGCAGATAACGCTGACCTCGTCGTCCCGGGCGCGCACCTTGCCCAGCACCAGGAGGTCGTTGCCTTCCTGCCAGAACTCTTCGGTCTGGGCGTAGACGCTGGGCCAGGCGATGACCTCGACCTGCCCGCTGACGTCCTCGATGATGCTGACGGCAAAGGACTCGCCCTTCTTGGTCAGCAGGTACCGGGCCGAGATGACCCGCCCGGCGGTCACGATGACCTTTTTATCCAGGTCGGTATCAATGTTGCCGCAGAAGACGGCGTTAGTGCTCTCGCCGCTGAAGACCGGGCTGAACGGTTTTTCGGAGAAGCTTACCCCCAGCAGCTCCTTCTCCCAGACCGCCTTCTCCCGGTCGGAGGTTTCCGCCGGCGCCAGGTCCAGCGCCGGCAGGGGCACCGGCGCCGTTTTCCCGAAGAGGTCGAACATGGTGGACTGGCCCGTCTCGCGGAGGCGCTGTTCCC
>MGNX01000052.1:0-6145 GCA_001796935.1 Chloroflexi bacterium RBG_16_60_22 | reverse complement strand
AGGGACAGGATGCGGCCGACGCTGTTGAGCAGGGTGCCGCGCTTCTCCAGGTCGTCCAGCGCCCCGGCCTTGATGAGGCTTTCCATGACCCGCCGGTTGACGGACTGGAGGTCGCTCCGGCGGCAAAGGTCTTCGACGGACTTGAACTTCCCACCCTTGAGGCGCTCCCCGATGATAGGCTCGATGGCGCCGGTGCCCACGTTCTTTATCGACGATAACCCGAAGCGGATGTTCGGCTGTCCGTTATGGCCGGCCTCGATGGAGAACTCGAGCTGGCTGCGGTTGATGTCCGGCGGCAGCAGGGTGATGTTCAGGCGGCGGCACTCGGCGGCGGCGTTGGCCACCTTCTCCGTCTCCCCGGCATGGATGGTGAGGAAGGCGGTGATGTACTCCGCCGGGTAGTTGGCCTTGAGGTAGGCCGTCTGGTAGGCGATGAGGGCGTAGCTGACGCTGTGGGCCTTGTTGAAGGCATAGCCGGCAAAGGGCTCGATGAGGGCGAAGACCTCCTCGGCGAGCTCGCTGGAATACTCCATCTTTTTGGCGCCGTTGATAAAGTTGCGTTTTTCCTTTTTCATCACCTCGGCAATCTTCTTGCCCATGGCCTTGCGGAAGATATCCGCCTGCCCCAGGCTGTAGCCGGCGAACTCCCTGACGATGAAGAGCACCTGGTCCTGGTAAACGATGACGCCGTAGGTCTCCCGGAGGATGTTCTCCAGCGCCGGGTGGGGGTACTGGATGGGCTTGCGCCCGTGCTTGGCATCGATGAAGCGGGGGATGTGCTCCATGGGGCCGGGCCGGTACAGGGCCACCATGGCCGAGATATCGCTGAAAGTGGTCGGCTTGAGCTCCTTGATGTAGCGGCGCATGCCGGCGCCTTCCAGCTGGAACACCCCGGCCGTCTCCCCCGAGGACAGGAGGTCGAAGGTCTTTTTGTCGTCCATGGGCAGTCGGTAGAGGTCGATATCGACGCCGTGGTTCCGGCGGATAATGTCCCGCGCCTTGCCCAGGATAGTCAGGTTGGCCAGCCCCAGGAAGTCCATCTTCAGCAGGCCGATTTGCGCGATGTCCCCCATGGAGAACTGGGTCATCACCGCTTCCTGGTGGTCCGTCCGGGCGCCCCGCTGGAGGGGCACGTACCGGGTGAGGGGCTCCCGGGAGATGACGACCCCGGCGGCGTGGGTGCTGGCGTGGCGGGCGATACCCTCAACCCTCCGCGCCGAGGTGACCAGGTCGCGCACGATATCGTCTTCCTGGAAGATATTCCGGAGCTCCTGGTTCTCGTCCATGGCCCGCGCCAGCGTCATCCCCGGGGCGTTGGGCACCAGCCGGGCCACGCGGTCGACGTCCCCGTAGGGCATGCCTAAAGCCCGGCCGACGTCCCGGATGGCGGCCCGGGCCCCCAGCGTGCCGAAGGTGATAATCTGGGCCACGTGGTCCTGGCCGTATTTCTGGGACACGTAGCTGATAACCTCGTCGCGCCGGTCGTCCTGGAAGTCCATGTCGATATCCGGCATCTCCTTGCGCTCGATGTTGAGGAACCGTTCGAAGACCAGCCCGTGCTCGATGGGGTCCACGGCGGTGATGCCGAGGCAGTGCAGGACGATGCTGGCCGCGGCGCTGCCCCGGACGCCGAAGAGGATGTTCCGCTCTTTTACGAACGAGATGATGTCCCAGACGACCAGGAAGTAGTTGGCGAACTGGGTCTTCTGGATGACGTCGAGCTCGTACTCCAGGCGCTGCTCTATCTCCGGGGTGGGCTCGGGATAGTATTCCCGCAGGCTCCGGCGGCAGAGGTCGGCCAGGAACTGGTCGGCGGTACGGCCTCCCGGCAGCTCAATCTCCGGCAGGTGGAGCCGCCCGAACTCCAGGTCCAGGTTGCACATTTCGGCGATGCGCCCGGCGTTTTCAATGGCCTGCGGGAAGTCCTGGAAAAGCTCCGCCATCTCCTGCGGGGGGCGGAGGTAGAAGGTGTCTCCGGCCATGCGGAGGCGTTTCTCGTCATGGATGGAGGAGTTGGTGCCGATGCACAGAAGAAGGTCGTGAGTGGGGGCGTCCTCGCGGTTGACATAATGCGTGTCGTTGGTGGCCACCAGGGGAATGCCTGTCTCTTTGCTCAACTGCAGGAGGTGCCTGTTGACGGTGTCCAGCTCCGGGATGGGGTGCTTCATGATTTCCAGGTAGAAATCCCCGAAGGTCTGCTGGTACCAGAGGGCGGCCTCTTTGGCGGCGTCGTAGCGTCCGCTGAGAATGAGCTGCGAGACCTCCCCGGCGAGGCACGCGCTGAGCGCGATGAGTCCCTGGCGGTGCTGGCCCAGTAGCTCTTTATCGATGCGGGGCTTGTAGTAAAATCCTTCCAGGTGGGCTCTGGTAACGAGCTGAATGAGGTTCTGGTAGCCGGCATGGTCCCGGGCCAGGAGTATCAGGTGGTAGTTGTTCTTGTCCCCGGTCTCCCGGCTCAGTCGGCCGGCGGGGGCGATGTATATCTCGCAGCCGATGATAGGCTTAATGCCGGCTTCCCGGGCTTCCCGGTAGAACTCGATTACCCCGTACATGACACCGTGGTCGGTGATGGCCAGGCTCTCCATTCCCAGGTCTTTAGCCTTGGCCACCAGCTGGGGAATGCGGCACATTCCGTCGAGGAGACTGTATTCGGTATGGACGTGGAGGTGGGTAAACATTATTCCCCCGGTTTCAGTATTGACAATTATAACATAGCCCCGACCCCTGAGAAACTCGGGTCAGGCACGGTTTGCGGTAAAATGGCCGGTGAAAGTATAATTAACCGAGCCTCCGGTTATTTTTGTCATTTCTGCTAACCGCCGGCTCACTGATAATGGCAGATGTCATGACCCGGAAACCGGGCCGCGTCTTTTACGGGTGGTTCGCGCTCGCCGGCGGGATGCTTATCATCTTTACCGTCGGGGGTACCTTCGTCAATTCCTTCGGTGTTTTTCTGCCGGTCGTCTCCGCCGAGCTCGGGTGGGGCCGGGCCACCCTGGCAACGGCGCTGTCGCTGGGAATCGTCGCGTTCGGTCTGCCAAGCCCCCTGTGGGGGGTGCTCGTCTCCCGGCTCGGCCCCAGGTTCGCCATTATCCTGGGCAACATGGTGGCGGCCCTGGCGCTCGCCGCGCTGTCCCAGGTCCAGCAGGTCTGGCAGGTCTACATACTTTACATAATAATAGGCTTGGGGGCTGGTTTCGGGGGGTACATTGCCTGCGCCACCATCGCCAATAACTGGTTTATCCGCCGGCGTTCCCTGGCCATGGGAATTTTTATCGCCTGCGGCGGGCTGGGCGGGTTAGTTTTCCCGCCGCTTTCCACGGCGCTGATAGCCGCGATAGGCTGGAGGATGTCCTGGCTGGTGCTGAGCGGTATTATTCTGGGGGCGGGCGTGCTGCTCGGCGGGGTGGTCCTCGTCAGGAACCGACCGGAGGATATGGGGCAGGTGCCGGATGGCGTTACCGGGGGGCAATCCACGGCGGCGGACGCGGCCGCCTACCTGGAAGCGACCGGAAAGAAAAAGACCGGCGGGAGGATGTCTCAGGTCTTGAAGGAACCGGCCGCCTGGCTCATCGGGGCATTCACCTCGGCCAATGCCTTCGCCCAGGGCACGATGAGCACACACCAGGTGGCCTATCTCCAGGACATCGGCTTCAACCCCATGACGGCCGCCACCACCGTGTCCTTGGTGGCGGCCATGATGGTTATCGGCAGCATCGCCTTCGGGGGCCTGGCGCTGCGCTATAACGTAAAGTACCTGGCGGTAATCGGTTTCGTCAGCGAGCTGGTGGCCATCACGGTCCTGCTGACGACCCGTGAGCTGGGACTGATTTACATCTATGCGGTGTTCATGGGAATCGGCAACGGCGCGCTGACGGCGGCCCTGCCGACCTTCGTCGGGGTCTATTTCGGGCGGGAACGCTATGCCCAGGCCCTGGGGGTAATCTTTCCCTTCCAGGTCGTATCCCAGGCCGCCGCGGCCTTTATCGCCGGGGCCATCTACGATGCCACCTCCAGCTACCAATGGGCCTTCATCGTGGTGGCCGCCTGTTCCGCTCTGGGCGTGGCGTCCGTGTTCCTGACCCGCCTGCCGGGGCGGTCGTAGTTTTTACGGGGGTCTACTCCCGGCCGAGGGATGCTTTTTATGGGGCAGCAGTTTAAAGTTGACGGCAGGAAAAAAATCTTCTACGGCTGGGTAGCCCTGGCCGGGTCAATGCTTACGGCGTTTCTCGCCGGAGGCTGCTTCCTCTATGCGTTCGGGGTATTCCTGCCGGTAATGAGCGAGGAGTTCGGGTGGAGCCGGGGCGTGATATCGGTGGGGTTTTCCATGGGCCTGCTGGCCCTCGGCCTGCCCGGCCCCTACACCTCCCGGACAACTCGCTGACGCCGGTGGGGCGTGCGTTTAACACCCGGACGGTGTAAAATCGGAACATGTCAAGCGTGATGAAAACGGTTGCCCGGTGGGTGTTTATCCTCTGCCTGCCCGTCCTGCTGGTGACGGCAAGTATCAGCCTGGCGGTCAACAGCGGCTGGCTGTACCGCTACGGCTTCGAGACGTACGGTATCAGCCGGGTCACGGGGCTGGCGGAGTCCGAGCTGGAACGGGCGGCGGACGGACTGATCGACTATTTCAACTCCGGGGAGGAGTTTATCGACCTGACCGTGACGAAAGGCGGGAAACCCTTCCAGCTTTTCAACGAGCGCGAGGTCGTTCATCTCCAGGATGTCCGGGGACTTATCCGGCTGGGCTACGGGGTGTTGCTCGGGACGCTGGCGTACGGGCTGGTCTTTGCCGGCGTCAGCCTCTTCTGGTGGCATGACCGGAGGAGGCTGGCCCGGGGGATGGTCGGCGGGGGTGGCCTGGCGCTGCTGGTGATGGTGGCGCTGGCGATTTTGATACTGTTCGACTTCGACCGGTTCTTTTTGCAGTTTCACCTGCTCAGCTTTGCCAACGACTTCTGGATGCTCGACCCGACCCGGGACTATCTCATCATGCTCTTTCCCCGCGGCTTCTGGTTCGATGCGGCGATGTTCTGCGCCGTGGTGACGGCCGCCCTGGCGCTGGCGCTGGGCGGGGCGGGGTGGTACCTGAAGAGAAAGAATTGATACCTAGTCGGCGGGTGCACTCGGTTTAGAGACGAAAGACACCACGAGCAAGGCAATCCCGGCCACCAGGCAGCCCAGGCTGAATATCTGCAACGGCGCCAGGAGGTCGGTATAGAGCCCGTTCAGCCATGAACGCAGGGAAACCGGTAAATCGATTGGGACCGCCAGGGGCAGGTAGTTCCCGGCGAAGAAGACCCCGGCGAACTCCAGCGCGCCGTAGATGAGGAGGACGCTCCCCAGCGCGCGGGTGGTTTTTTTGACGTTGAGGTTGATGAGGGCGATGCCGGCGGCCAGCACCACGATTAAGGCCATCAGGACGAAGTAGCCGGACTGGAACCATCCGATGTACTGCCTGGCCAGCCGCAGCTGCGCCATGACCTCCGGCGGTATGCTGCTCTCGTCGGCGGCCAGTTCCGAAGGCACCTGCCCGATGAACTCATCGTAGTAACTATCGAAATAAGGCCTGACGAGGACTTCCAGGAGGCCGGAGACCTCCGGGGTGACGGGCCGGCTTGTTATCTGCCCGGCAACATCCCGCAGGTACTGCTCAAGGTAGAGCCGGAGCTGGGCTTCCGGCAGCCCGGCCATCCCGGCGGGTAGATATTCCGCCGGTATCTGGCCGGCAAACTCGTGGATATGCTCATCGAGGTAGGGCTGCAGTTCACCCGTTACGAGGTCAGGCAGCAGCCGGGGAAGCTCCGCCCGGAAGGCCTCCCAGAGGCTGTCCTTCAGGCCTGCCTTGAGGGCTTCCAGCGAGATGACGATTTCCAGCCGGTCGCTCCTGCCCAGGAGGAAATCGTAGCCGTCATAAATGGCCGAGTTTACCTGCTCTTTGAGCAGGGGCTCGTTCTCATCGATGACGTTATAGATGGCGTCTTTGAGGAAGGGCATGTCTGCCGGTAGCTGCCCGCCAATCTGCTCGTCGGTGATTTCCCGTGCCACCGCGGAGACGTCGATGCCGTCCACCTGGCCGGCGATGAAATCGGGATTGAGCACGGTACCGTGCAGCAGAAAGGCGATGCCGAACACGGTCAGCGAC
>MGNX01000051.1:13372-38291 GCA_001796935.1 Chloroflexi bacterium RBG_16_60_22 | reverse complement strand
TGCAGGGGCGCCGGCGTGGGGTCAACATAGGTAGCCGCGGCCAGGAAACTGTCCATTTGTCTCTGGAATTTGTGGTATATCTCGCGATAGGTTTCCGCGTCTTTACGAGAGAATTGAGCGAGAGAGGCACACGTCCGGTCTACATCCCGGTAGATACAAACGGATTTCCCGTTAGAAAGCGGCAACGCGAACTGCAGGTCAGGGTAAACATATTTGACTTTTTCCTGCTCAAGATTGAAGTCTTGGTAAGGGGGAGCGTAATCCACCATCAGGTGATAGACGGCATGGGTGTTATGGATGAAACGGGGAAGTGTGGCCTCCTCCGAAGCTAGTCCTCCCCCCGCCTCCAATTGTTTTTCCAAAATGAGTACCTTGAGGCCAGCTTTGCTCAGGTAGGCGCCCGCGGCCAGCCCGTTAGGCCCGGCACCAATGATTATTACATCGTACTGCGCCATGTGACTTCTCCTTAATCGGCTTAACGCATTAAAATACTGTCCAGGCCCTAGTAAGGGCGTCCCTTTTCCTCCCAGGGCTTGGGCAGGCCCAGGTCCTCAGCTATGACCTTGTAGCAGGCATAGCCTGCCTGGCAGCTTGAAGTCGTCGCCTTCCATCCCCCGGTAGCGTAGAGGTTCTCTATGCCCGGTATCTTATATCTGGACAGTTCGATAATCGGACCGAATCTACCATACTGGCCTTCGTACAGGTCGAACGGTCCCGCATTGCCATCGGGCCAGAAGGTCCGCCCCCGCCCGGCGGCATCATAGGGGGTTTGCGGGGCGAAACCGATGACGTTGTCCCACGTCATGTTGGGGGCGTATTTCTGCCAGTCCGCTAATGCCTCCCGGGCATGGGCTTTTTTGAATTCCAACCATTCACGTTCACTGAGGAAAGTGGCGGTAGTGATGTCGAAGTCCGTTAAAACCACGTGTTTCCCCTCGGGTGAGCGCGTTTTATCATAGGCGGAGTGGTGAACGACGAGCAATTTCCCCTCAACGGAAGGATTCTTGCCCATTCTCCGTAAAGCTGTCGCATCCCACCAGCTTCTCGTATCACTCTTGCCCAGGGTTACCATGCTGGAATTGATGATGTTGGGGTCCATATCAGCCGCCTTATATTTTGGCAGCTCGTGAAGGAACCAGGTGTACCAGGCCAGGCCTTTGATATTGCCTACCAGCGTGTCCAGCTTTCTCAGTATTTTAGCACTTACGTAGTCTTTGCCAAGCAAGTCGAAACAAAGGTGTTTAATATTGACGCCGCTGACTACCAGCTTTTTAGCCTCTATCCGGCTGCCGTCAGCCAGTTGAACCCCTTTGGCCCGGCCGTTTTCGATGATAATTTTATCTACCTTGCTCCAGGGATACCACTTGCCCCCGTTCTCGTACAGGATACGCTGGTAAGCATGAGCTACGTTGTGCGTTCCCCCTTCAACGCTGCCTACCTCGCGACTGACGAAGAATGGGAAAAGAAATATGGCGATTCCCGGTGTCAAATCCACGAACAGGCCGGCGAAAACAAACAATCTCGCCCACATATATCTCAGGGCAGGGGATTCCCATAGCCTCTCCAGGGCGTTGTAGGCCGGCAGGTTCATCCAGGTGGGGTCTATCAGGCAGTCCGGCTGGGATAGGTAATTAGCAAACCATTTCTCAACAGGGCTTGGTACACCGGGGGGAGGAGGGGGGCTAAACATATCCTGGAGCTGTGCCACGACCAGGCCAGAGCCAGGCTTGAACAGGTCCCACAGTTTCAGATAGGTCTCGGCATCGCGCTCCGTCGCGAATTGGGCCAGTCCTTTAGCCGTTCTTTCCTGGGTCGGGTCTTCCTTATAACTATAGCGTACCCAGCAAGACTGGTTCTCCACATTTATAGCCCCCATGTTGCCCACGCCCTGAATGACCTTGCCGCCTTTTTCCTCGAAATCAGGAAAGTCGTCCCAGATTGGTTCCCAATTATAGCTCGTTATCAAAGAGGCGTGATAGTCGGCGATAAACCCGGGCACGCAGCTTTGCTCGGAGGTCAAACCGTGACAGAGTTCACGGCGCTCCTCAAATACACCCACGCTCATCCCGGCGTACTTGGCCAGATACAGGGCCGTTACCATGGATTTGGTGCCGCCCCCAACTATTACCGCATCGAAAGACGCATCAGCCATCTGAAACCTCCTTTTTTAAAGTTTGATCGATATCATCTAACTATAGATAACCTGTCATCTGAAAGGACTTCAGCTACTCTTTACAACAGTCTTGCGCACATTACCCTGGCTAACCGGTTGTCGGCTCGGAAGCTATTATGGCGTAACTCTAACTTGAAAAGTGGTACAACTATCGAGGGCAGGTTAAATAAACACTTATCTCAAGCTTTCTTTCCAGTATACATTTTGCCGGTACCCATCCCGAAATGGAAGATTGGCCTATCTACCCTTTTAATCTTTAGAGGGCAATGCTTTAGCCCTTTAGGAACAAAGACAATGCAACTTTTGGTCAAGATGTGTTTTTCATCACCCAGCCACAACTCAATTTCGCCACCCAGGTCGCTCGGGTCTTGGAAATTAGTGCCACAGAATCCTATCACCTCGTTGAAATCATGAGTATGAGGAGACGCTCCCTCAGGACTGGGGTCGGCTTTCCAAAGCCAAATACACTCAACATAATTACTTCCTTTAATAACCTCGTTATCAAGGTAGAGAGTTTGAGTTGACCAGTCAACCTTTGTCAAATCCTGACCTCTGAACGCAGGCACGGCTAAATTAGGCTTGGTTGTCGTGATAATGTACTTTCCATATTTGGTCTTATCCATTTTCACCAGCCTCCTTCTTATTTTTAATAAGCATTATATACTCTTTAACAGTTGCTGGCAATAATGTCAGTGGTGCTACTTTTTTTTGGGGGGGGGAGGTCATTACCAGTAGCCTTTTTAACGTAATCGTAGTACACTGGATGAAACGCAATACGAGTCCTTTTTCAAACAGCGTCTATAAATAAAAAAGGAGGCATAAGTAAAATGGTGAAATTTAAACACGGCAAATACATCGTCACTGAAGGTAAACGAAACATCCCTGAGCCTCCTTGGGGAGGTTTTCTCTCCCCGGAAACAACAACGCACATGATGTACCTGGACAGCGAGGTTATTAAAGGGGCTTTCTATATCGAGTGTGTCTGGTTCTGGCCCGCGGACACGGCTAAAAACCGGAGCCCTGAACCCCACAAACACGATTACAGTGAAGTTCTCGCTTTCTTCGGCACCAACCGGGATAACCCGAAGGAGTTGGGCGCCGAAATCGAACTCTGGATAGATGGCGAACAGAATATAATGAATCGAAGCTTTATAGCCTTTATTCCAGCGGGTACGGTGCACTGCCCTTTAAATATTTTAAAAATTGACCGGCCGGTATTTCACTTTGCTGCCGGTCAGAGCACGTCATACTTCTAGTTACCACACGCGGATGAAAAGCAAGATAAGGCAACGCCATCAGGGTATGCATATACTTGGGGCCAAGACAGTAAACAATGTAGGTGCTTCGAGAGTCAATGCGCCGTGTAGTCAAATTCAGTTGGTTACTTTTTGTGTTGACAAATAGTCGTAATTGAACTAAACTCAAAATTCAGCATGTATAAAATGAGCAAATTGAACAAGTACGCGTGTTAGATAGTTGCAGATAACACCATCCCCGTAACCGGGGACAAAAGGAGGTGGTGGCCCATGACTTGATAGACGAGGTGATATGGATTTTCTAATTTATCAAGGAGGTCCACATTAGTAATGAAAAAAGTATTTATAATACTGCTTGTTACCGTAATTATACTGATGTCTGTTGGGAGTTTAATATCCTGTGGCCCCGGGGCGCCTGCAAAGCCAGTTACTTTAAGGTTGGCGGGGCCCTGGCCTCCCATGGACCCCGTTACGGAACAGCTTCAGGCATTTGCCGATGGATTTAACGCGCGTGCCCCCGAAGGGTATAAAATGGAGGTTCACCCCGGTGAATCTCTGGTTAAGATGATGGAAAGCCTTGACGCCGTGAGAACGGGGGCCGTCGAGATGGCCGGTATGCCCATCGCCCCCTTCTCCGCCAATGACCCGAGGTTTGCCGCCGCGGAAGTACCTTTCCTCGTTAACAACGCCGAAGCCGATGCCGCTATCCAGGAGCGCACGCTGCCGATGTACAGCAAAGTCCTGGAAGAAAAATTTAACCAGAAAGCAATATCTTCTTTTACCGTTCTGGCCCTGGAACCAGTGAGCACCAGGCCGGTAAAGACTTCAGCGGACTGGAAGGGCCTGCTGGTGCACGCGATATCCCCCATCGCCGCGTCGACGATAGAGAGACTGGGCGGTGCTCCGGTCGCCATGCCGTTCCCCGAGATATACTCGGGACTGGATAAAGGAACGGTGGACGCTTCCATGTTCGCCACCACGGGGATGATAGCGTTCAAAATACAGGAGGTTGCCTCCCATGTTACGCTCGCCTATATCATCCCGGCTGCCGTCGTAATCGACATTAACCTGGACGTGTGGAACAAACTGCCGAATAACGTCCAGGACCTGTTAGTCGAGGAGGGCCTCAAGGCGCAGCGGGAGACAAACGCACGTTTTGTGGAGAATGGGAAGAAGAATCCGGGGATACTGGCTGGACTCGGTATCGATGTCTATGTCCTGCCGCAGGCAGAGCGGGAGAAATGGCGCGAGGCAGTGCGTCCTTATAGTGAGAAGCTGATTGCTGATATGGGTGATTTTGGCCAGGAGCTCTTGAAGATTGCCGCAGAAATAAACGCCAAGTACCCATATTAGAACGGGCAGCACCGGTAAACTAACGGTTCTACCGTTACCGGCCACAAACCTGTAATCAGGTAGGTGCTTAATTGGTCAAGAGAGTGATCCAGATACTGGACCGCATGATTGAGCGTGCCAGTAATATCGCCTTGCTCGTCAGCGGAATCCTGATACTGGTGATGGCATGGCTCAGCACTTACGGCGTGACCAGGCGATACGCGCTGAATGACCCGGAGCCTTATTCGTACGAAATCAGCACCATCTTTTTGTTGGCCTGCGTGGTTCTCGCCATCGCTGGCGTGCAGGTACTGGGCCGGCAGCTCAGGGTCGATTTCGTTGCCAACCGGTTTCCCGAGGGCGTTCAGGACATCTTGCTTAACGTTGTTGTCCCTGTCCTGGCACTTTTTTATGTCGTCATTCTCACCTGGCAGAGCTGGGATACCGCCTGGTACTCGTTGCAAATCGGGGAAACGAGTCAATCGGCCTGGGAAGAACCCCTGTGGCCGACCAAGATGACGGTGCCGGTTGGCGCCGGTCTGCTTTGCCTCGTGCTCCTGGCTCAACTTAGCCGTGGCGTCGCCTCGTTTATACGAAGGGTTCGGAAGACGAGAGAGTAAGGCCGGTTGACCTGGCATTACTCGAGTTTCTATCAGCGGAGTCGGTATTATCATGGACCTGATGCTAATAAGCCTTTTATGTGTCTTTGGCCTGTTGGTCTTTATGATGCTGGGAATACCCATCGTCTATTCGCTGGGATTTTCCGCTGTATTCGCCGGGCTGATTGCCTTCGGAAGTACCAGTCTCCCCAAAGTTGGGTGGACCCCCTTTCATATGCTATTCAATCTGGCCTGGACGCCGTTGCCGCTGTTCGTGCTGCTAGGCTCCATTATCTCTGAAACCGGGATAGGCCAGGACCTTTTTAAAGCGGCGATGGCCTGGCTTTCCCGCATCCGCGGCGGACTAATCGTCGCCGGCATCATGGGTGAAGCCGCCATGGCAGCTACAATCGGAACCAGTGCCGCCACCATAGTTGTGGTGGGGAAAGTGGCTGTTCCGGAATTTGAAAGATACGGCTACGACAAGTCGCTCGGCCTCGGCGCGCTGCTGGCCGGGGGTGTCCTTGGCCCGCTGATCCCGCCCAGTGCCACGATGATTATTTACTCGGTCCTGACCGACGTGTCTCTGGGCAAGCTTTTTATGGCCGGGATAATTCCCGGTATCCTCCTGGCTATCATACTCTCAATACCGGTCATACTGATTTGCTGGTGGAAGCCTCAACTAGCCCCCCAGGCTCAAGGTGTCAGCTGGGGACAACGGTTCAGCTCTCTAAAAAAGGTCTGGCCCGTGCTTGTGGTGATGCTTTTTATCCTCGGTTCAATCTACACCGGAGTGGCGACCCCTACTGAGGCCGCCGGGGTCGGATGCGTTGTTGTCCTGCTGATAGCTATCGCCTTTTTCCGCCTGCGCTGGCAAGGTTTACGCCGGGCCATCATCGAAACGGCGGTCATCAACGGCATGATTCTCTTTCTCCTTATTGGCGCATCTTTCTTCACTTACATCGTGGGAAGTGCTAACGTAACCAAGTATTTGTTAAACGCCATTGGGCCCTCAGCAATTTCCCCCTGGATGGTAATTATTGCTATAAACGTCATCCTCCTGATATTGGGATGTATTATCGACCCATTGACCATCACGCTACTGACCATACCTATCTTCTTTCCGTTAATTATTAGACTGGGTTTTGACCCCATCTGGTTTGGGGTAGTGTTCGTGGTTAACACGCAAATAGGGCTCATTACACCACCGATGGGTATAGATTTATTTGCCGTGAAGACGATTTTCAACATCCCGACCGGTGACATCCTGCGTGGCACGGCACCCTTTCTGTTTTTCTTGCTGGTCTTCTTAGCTATCATAATAGCCTTCCCCACACTGAGTCTCTGGCTACCTGGTATGATGATAGGGAAGTGACCATCCATTTAATGAGAGGCGCACTTCCCTTTCCCTTCATGTCATTCCCGCCCTGTGTCGGCGTACGGGGTAAACTCCAGCGGGAATCCGGGCTCTACCTCACTCCCTTTATCCCCCTCTCCAACCAGTTTTATATTGCCAGCAGTGAGATATGCTGGTCGGAGCGGGGGAAGATGTAATAAGAGGGGCTAGCGCCCCTCTCGCTGGCGCACTCCCACTTGGTGGGGTGGGAAGAGAAAAATCCCCCTTAATCCCCCTTTTTCAAAGGGGGACAAACTTCATGAACAATGGGGCGTCTCCCTTTAATAAAGGGAGAGTGAGAGGGATTTTTCAGCGGGCTAAGCCGAAGATGCCGCGAGGGCGGCCTGGGTGGGAATAGATGACAACCGAGGGGCGGGGGATACTCCCCTGAAAGAAAATCCCCGGCACTTTTTTACAGATACCGGGGATTTTTATTTCCCTGTTAAACTGGCCTTACAGCCCGGCGGCCTGGATAATCGACGGGACCTTCTTCTCCCAGCCGATGGCCATGATGTGCACCCCCTGGCAGAGGGGTTTGAGCTTCTTGATGAGGTCGGCGCAAATCTGGATGCCGGTGGCCGTCTTGTCCTCGGCGTCCGCCATCTTCTCGATAAGCTCCTCCGGCACGAGGACGCCGGAGACGTTCTTATTCATGAAGCGGGCCATACCGGCGGACTTCAGGGGTATCACGCCGGCCAGCACCGGCACCTTGAGCTTCGCCACCCTCTTCATGAACTTACCGAAGCTGTCCGCGCTGTAGACCGCCTGCGTCTGGATAAACTTTGCCCCGGCGGCCACCTTCCTCTCCAGCTTGGCAATCTGGAGCTCCATGGAGGCCTCGGTGTCCGAGTCCACCTTGACCACCGCCCCGGCGAAGAAAGCCGGCTTGCCCTTGAGCTCGTTGCCGGCTATATCGAAGCCCGCGTTGAGCCGGCCGATGGCATGGAGCAGGGTGACGGAGTCCAGGTCATAGACGGGCTTGGCGGCGGGGTGGTCGCCCAGGGCCGGCAAATCCCCGGTGAGCGCCAGGACATTCCGTATCCCCATCACCCAGGCGCTGAGCAGGTCGGACTGCAGGGCGATGCGGTTGCGGTCGCGGCAGGTCATCTGGTAGATGGGCTCGAGTCCCTTGTTGATGAGGATGCCGGAGGTCGCCAGCGAGCCCAGCCGCATCACCGACGACTGCTGGTCGGTAACATTGGCCGCGTCCACCTTGTCCTTGAGGAGCGCGGCGGCCTCTTCGACCTCGGTGATATCGGTCCCCTTGAGCGGGCCGACCTCGCAGGTTATGGCAAACTTTCCTGACTCCAGTTTCGATTTCAGGCTCACTTTATCTACCCTCCTGGTCAGATTGCTCCAGCGCGTAGCGTGAGGTGGCCAGCATCTCCGGGCGGGCCATGAGCTTGCTGTGGTCCAGCGGGTTGATGAAGACCTTCAACCTGGCCAGCTGGTTTTTGGCCTTCAACCGGTTGAAGATGAGCTCCCAGCCGCAGTCTTTGTCCGGGGAAAGTTCACACTTGCCGTTAGAGGCGCCGCCGCAGGCCCCGCTGACCAGGCTCTTGGTGCAGGCGGTGAGGGGGCAGATGCCGCCGGTATAGTCCAGCAGGCACTGGCCGCACTCCTGGCAGCGCTCGCTGCCCCGCCACTCCCCGCGGCTGCCCCCGAGGTTGACGGTGTTGCAGGCGGGGTGGCAGACCCTGTTCACCGCGGCGGCTACCGCCTGGACGCCGATGCCGCAGGTCATCACCAGGATGGAATCGGCGGCGGCCACCTCGTCCACCCTGCCCCGCAGGCCGGACTTTACCAGGGCTTTCTCGCAGAGGAAATCGATTACCTTGGTGCCGGTGACTTTCTTGCCGGCCCCCTCGAGTTTCCCCTTCATCTCGGCCACCTGGACGGGACCGCCGCTGCCGGACGACTGCGCGCAGCCGTTGCAGCCCAGTATGAAAACGCTCTTCTCCCCCTCCAGATAGCCGGTAATCTCTTCAAAAGGCTTTGGCTCTGACAGAATCATCTCTCCTCCTTCAAAGCTACACTACCCTGAACTTGCCCAGGTCTCGACCTTTGGGGGTGACGACGTGGATGGAGCAGGCCAGGCAGGGGTCGAAGGAGCGGATGATGCGCACGATTTCAAAGGGGTTCTTCTCGTCCCTGACCTTCGTGCCGATTAGGGCCTGCTCGATGGGGCCGTGCTGTCCCTGGTCGTCCATCGGGGAGATATTCCAGGTGGTGGGCACCACGGCCTGGTAGTTGGCAATCTTTTTATCCTTAATCTCGACCCAGTGGCCCAGGGCGCCGCGGGAACCTTCGACGATGCCCATGCCCATCGCTTCCTCGGGCAGCTCGTACTCCACGTAGGCCGGCTGGCCGATTTTCAGCTGGAGCGCCCAGTCCGCCAGGGAATCGGCGATGAACTTGGCGGAGAGCGCCCGCGCCAGGTGCCTTCCCAGCACGGAGAAGAGGGCCGCCGGGGTGGCCTTGAGCTGTTGCAGCGCCCCCTCCACCATCTCCTTCATCCTGGGGTCGCCCTTGGCGTAGGTCACCGCCACCCTGGCCAGAGGGCCCACTTCGTAGACCTGGCCGCCGTAGCGGGGGGCTTTGGCCCAGGAGTAGGCGTCCTTCTTGCCGTACTGGGGTTTCGTATCGCCCCGCGAGGGGTGGCGGTCCGAGGTGGCGTCCTCGTACCAGGAGTGCCTGACGTGCTCGGTTATCTTATCTGTCTTGAGCGGCTGCGGCTTGAGGTCCGCGGAGACGGTGCCCTGCTTGAAGAGCCGCTCACGGGTGGTATAGTCCGGGCTGGTGCCGTCGAGATCGTACATGCCGTAGGAGAGCAGGTTTTTGCAGCCCACCCCGATTCCGGCGTAGTCCATGTAGGCCCCGGCCACCGCCAGGACGTCCGGGATGTAGACGTTGTTGATGAAGTCCTGGAGGATTTTTACCTTCCAGATGTAGGCCATGATGCTGTCCGTGGTGGGGACGCTGGTGACGCCGCCGGGGACGACCCCCACGCTGTGGGGAATCTTGCCGCCGAAGATGCTGACCGCCTCGTGGCCGATGCGCCGGATTTCCAGCGCCCTGACGTAGTGGGCCACCGCCATCTGGTTGACCTCCGGGGGCAGGCGGTAATCGCCTTCGTAGCGGGGCATGAATGGCTCCAGCGCGCCGCGGTTGATGAAGTCCTTGACCGAGTTCAGCTCGGTGTCGTTGCCTTCGTAGCTGGCCACGTCGGCCACGTTGACGTAGTCCAGGGCGGCCAGGTGGTAGAAGTGGAGGACGTGGTCCTGGGCGACGTGCGCGCCGTGAATGAGGTTGCGCAGGATACGGCCGTTGTCCGGGACCTTATCGGCGATGCCGAAGGCGCTGTCCAGGTTGAGCGTGGCGGCGATGCCGTGCGACTGCGGGCAGACGCCGCAGATACGCTGGGTGATTATCTGGGCATCCCGGGGGTCGCGGCCCCGCAGGATGATTTCCAGGCCGCGGAAGAGGTTGCCAGTGGCCCGGGCGTCCTTGACGACGCCGTTCTCCACGACGCACTCCATCTTGAGGTGTCCTTCAATCCGGGTGACGGGGTCGATGACGATTTTACCCATTACTTCTCCTCCTTGCCGGCCCAGTAGGCGCCGATGGTGGGCAGCTCAACGTCGACGAGCTTCTCGTAGAAGGGTGCCGTCTGGTCGGGGAATTCCGGCTGGGTACAGCCGTTGCAGGGCGCCCCGGCCCCGATGACCCAGTTGGTGCCGCTGTTCCACCGCCGCACGGGGCAGTCGGCGTAGGTGATGGGACCCTTGCAGCCCAGCTCGTAGAGGCAGCCCTCGTCGCCGAACTTCCTGGCGAACTTCCCCTCGTCGAAGCAGGCGCGGCGGGGGCAGTTCTCGTGAATCAGCTTGCCGTAGAAGGCCCTGGGGCGGAGCAGGTCGTCGAGGTCGTCGGCGGCGGGCAGGCCGTTGAGGATGACGCCGGCCACCGTCCCCACGAACCAGTCCGGGTGGGGGGGGCAGCCGGGGATGTTTACCAGGGGCTTGCTGATGCCCTCCTTTTTGAGGACATCCCTGACGGGCTGACAGCCGGTAGGGTTGGGTGGGGCGGCGGGAATCCCCCCGAAGGAAGCGCAGGTGCCCAGGGCGATGACCGCCAGGGCATCGGCGGCCAGCTCCGTCACCCTTTGCAGCATGGTGACCGGCTTCCCGTTCCGCTCGCCGATGGCTCCGTAAACGGCCCCCGGGGCGGTGGGGACGGCGCCGTCAACCACCAGGACGTACTCGCCCTTCTTCTGTTCGGCCGTGTCTTCCATCGCCCGGATGGCCATTTCGCCGGCGGCGGCCATGATTACCGGGTGAAACCGGAGGTTGATGTGCACGCCCGGGGCTATCTGGTCGATGAGCACATTCTTTATGGTAGGACTGGCCGTATTCAGGAGCGTCACGGCGCAGCCGCTGCACGCGGCCGTCTGCAGGTAAATAACCGGAAGTTCCTTAACCATCAAGTCCGACTCCTTTCATCGTAGTCTCCATATTCACGCGCAGGCCTATACCTCGTGGTAAAAAAGGGGATAGCAAGACTGCAGGCGTGATTGTTCCCGAGCAAGCTTAGCAAATACAATGAGTCCCAGGCTCCGTCCAGTACGTGGCTCGGCTGTGGCGGTGATTATTGCGGGGAAAGTCAGAGCCACATATATTGTACTACAATTACGGGAATTTAGCTACACTATCCGGGGTAATTATAGTACGTGACGCGGGATAAGTCCAGCCCGCGTTACCGCCAAAATTATACGGGGGGTTTTCTAAAAAAGTGCCCCCTCTATCTGGGCCACGAGTTGCTCGTTGGTGTAATGGTTGAGGCTGATGCAGTCGCTGGGGCAGCCGCCGACGCAGGCGCCGCAGCCTTTGCAGAGGGTCTCGTTGACGCGGCACACCTGCTTCTGCTCGTCGAAGGAGATGGCGCTGTAGGGGCAGACCTGCTTGCAGAGCTGGCAGCCGGTGCAGATTTTTTCGTTGACGACGGCCGTGGCCGCCTCGACCTCCACCGTGCCCCGGCTTATCATGGCCAGGGCCTCCGCCGCCGCCGCCGAGGCCTGGGCTACCGTGTCCGGGATGTCCTTGGGCCCCTGGCAGCACCCGGCCACGAAGATGCCGTCCGTCATGGTGGCCACGGGGTCGAGCTTGGGGTGTTTCTCCAGGAAAAAGCCGTCGGCGCTGCGGCTGATATTGAACAGCCGGGCGATGGACTCGATATCCCTCCGCGGCTCGATGCCGCAGCTTAAAACGACCATGTCCACGGGCTGGCGGCGCTGTTTGCCCACCAGGGTGTCCTCGAACTGGACAATCAGCTTGCCTTCCTCCTCCGGGGTCTCGGCGATGTCCGTTATCTCCGCCGGCCGGCCGCGGATGAAGACCGTCGCCTCTTCCAGCACGCGGTTGTAGAACTCCTCGTAGCCCTTGCCGAAGCTGCGGATATCGATGTAGAACTCGTAGACATCGGCGCCGGTGTGCTCCTTGACCAGGTGGGCGAACTTCATGGAGTACATGCAGCAGACGCGGGAGCAGTACTCGTGGTAGTTCTCGTCCCGGCTGCCCACGCAGTGGACGATGGCGATGCTCTCCGGCTCCCGGCCGTCTTTCATCTTTATATGGCCGCCGGTGGGACCGGCGGAGTTGACCATGCGCTCGAACTCCAGGCTGGTGAGCACGTTGTCCAGTCGGCCGTACCCGTACTGCCGGATAACGGAGGGGTCGAACAGGTCGAAGCCGGTGGCGATGATGATGGAACCGACCTCCACCTCGATGACCTCGTCCTCCTGCTCGAAGTTGATGGCCTGGGGGGCGCAGAAGGCCTCGCAGGCTTTGCAGCCGCCGGTGGCGAAGTGCACGCACTGCGTCTTATCAATGACCGGTTTATTGGGGACGGCCTGGGCGAACGGGATGTAGACCGGCGCTCTCTGCGCCAGTCCCTCTTCAAACTCGGAAAGAATGGGGATGGGGGTCTTGGGGGTGATGTCCTCGATGGTGATGGCGCCGGTGGGGCAGACGAAGGCGCAGGCGCCGCAGGCCCGGCAGACGTCCATGTCTATTTCCCGCGTTACCTGGTAGGGGGTCTCCACCTGGCGGTCGACGCCGCGGTTGACGAAGTTGATGGCGCAGGCGCCCATCCGCTCTTCGCAGATGCGGGTACATAGCCCGCAGAGGATGCACTTCTCGTCGGGGGCGCCGAGCTTGAAGCGCGGTTCCTCGACGCCGTACTCTTTAGCCAGCTCGCGGATTTTCTCCGCGCCGGGAGCCTGTGCCAGAAACAGCTCGATAACGCCCTTGCGCAGCTCCAGGACCTCCGGCGACCTCGTCAACACGTTGAGGCCGTTTTCGGCGGGGTAGTTGCAGGAGGTGACCACGCGCTGGCGTCCCTGGCTCTCGATTTCCACCAGGCAGAGGCGGCAGGCCCCGAAGGGCTCCAGGGCGGGGTGGTAGCAGAGGGTGGGGATATCGATGCCGGCCCCCTTGGCCGCTTCCAGGACGGACTTTCCCTCTTCGGTCCTGACCTCTTTGCCGTCTATCGTTAAAATGAGCTCACTCATCGCAGTACCCTATTTTTTCTCCCTGACCAGCACCCTTTCCCTCTCCGGAATAGCGGCGGGGACCGGTTCCCCGGAGAGCTTGGTGACGGCGCGGAAGCGGGCCGGGCAGACATCGAGGCAGGTGCCGCACCTGGTGCATTTCTGCTGGTCGATGACGTGGATGATGCCCTTGCCGCCGCTGATGGCGTTGACCGGGCACTCCCGGCCGCAAATCATGCAGGCCTGGCACCTGGCGGGGTCGATGTGGTAGGCGATGAGCTCCTTGCAGACCAGCGCCGGGCACCTCTTTTCGTTGACGTGGGCCTCGTACTCGTCGCGGAAGTAGTGGATGGTGGTCATGACCGGGTTGGGCGCCGTTTGTCCCAGGGCGCAGAGGGAGGCGCGCGCCATTATTTTAGAGAGCCCTTCCATCAGCTCGATATCGCCCGGCTTGCCCCGCCCGCCGACGATATCGTTGAGAATCTCGCGCATGTGCTTCAGCCCCTCGCGGCAGGGGACGCATTTGCCGCAGGACTCGTCGCAGAGGAAGTCGATGAAGTAGCGGGCCACGTCCACGACGCAGGTATCCTCGTCCATGACAATCATGCCGCCGGAGCCCATCATGGAGTCGAGCTTGGTCAGCTCGTCGAAGTCCACCGGGGCGTCGAGGAACTTCTCGGGAATCATGCCGCCGGATGGCCCGCCGGTCTGGACGGCCTTGAACTTCTTGCCGCCGGGGATGCCGCCGCCGATATCGAAGATTATCCGGCGCAGCGTCACGCCCATGGGCACTTCCACCAGGCCGGTGTTGTTCACCTTGCCTACCAGCGAGAATATCTTGGTGCCCTTGCTCCCTTTCGTGCCGATGGACGCGAACCAGTCCGCCCCCCGGCCGATAATCAGGGGCACGTTGGCCCAGGTCTCGACGTTGTTGAGGTTGCTCGGCCTGTCCCAGATGCCGCTGACGGCGGTGCGGACGTACTTCGGGCGAGGCTCGCCGACCTTGCCCTCGATGGCCGTCATCAGGGCGCTGGACTCGCCGGAGACGAAGGCCCCGGCCCCGCGGTGGACATCGATGGTGAAACCAAACCCCGAGCCGAGGATATTCTCGCCGAGCAGGCCGTACTCCCGCGCCTGCCGGATGGCGATGTTGACGTTTTCCACGGCCAGGGGGTACTCGGCGCGCACGTAGATAAAGCCCTGGTGGGAGCCGATGGCGTAAGCGCCGATGATGAGGCCCTCCAGCACGCTGTGGGGGTTGCCTTCCAGGAGGCTGCGGTCCATGTAAGCCCCGGGGTCGCCCTCGTCGGCGTTGACGATGACGTACTTGGGCTCGCCGGGGGCGTCCCGCGTCGTTTCCCACTTCCGGCCGGTGGGAAAGCCGCCGCCGCCCCGCCCCCTCAGGTTGGCCTTCTTGACCTCCTCCAGCACCTGCTCCGGGGTCATTTTAAAGAGGACCTTGGCCAGGGCGCGGTAGCCGCCCACCGCCAGGTAGTCGTCGATGCTGCGGGGGTCGATTTTGCGGTTGAACCCGAAGACCACCTGCTGCTGGTTCTTGTAGAAAGGAATCTCCGGCTCGTGGGCGATGCGGGCGCCGGAGGCGTCCTTGTAGAGGAGACGCTCGACGAGCTTCTTCTCCTTGATGCTCTGGACGATTTCCGCCGCGTCCCCCGGCTGGACCTGGAGGTAGCATATCTCCTCCGGGTAGATGACGACGATGGGCCCACGCTCGCAGAAGCCGTGGCAGCCCGTCCGCCTCAGGTCAACCTCGCCTTTGAGTCCCTGCTTCTCAATCTCCGCGGCGAAGACGGGGGCGATTTTCTCGCTGCCGTTGGCGTTGCAGGCCGTGCCGGAGCAGAGCGTGATGCAGGGCTTGTCCGGGTCGCGCCCGGCTGTTATCTCCTGCCGGAGCTTCTCCAGCGCCTCGGGCGAGTTTAATCGTGCCATCTACTTATAGTCCTTTAAAATCGGTTCCACCCTGGCGGGGGTCATCTTGCCGTGGTAGTCCTTGTCCACCAGCATCACCGGCCCCAGGGCGCAGCAGCCCAGGCAGTTGACCCTCTCCAGGGAGAACTTTTTGTCTTCCGTGGTCTCGCCGGGCTTGATGCCCAGGGTGTCTTCCATCTTGCTCATGAGGCGGTTGGCGCCGCGCACGTGGCAGGCGGTGCCCAGGCAGACGTTGACGACGTGCTTGCCCCGCGGCTTGAGGCTCATGGCCTTGTAGAAGCTGGCCACGCGGTATATCTGGCTGACGGGCACGCCCAGCCGGTCGCTGACGCACTGTATCGTTTCCCGGGAAATCCAGTTGAACTGCCCCTGGATATCCAGCAGGAGCTGGATTAGCACCGAGGGCCGGGCCGGGTATTTATCGATAATTTCGTTAACCTTCGCCAGTTGTGTTGCCATCGCCGTTTCCTTTTTTATACTGGGGCAGGTAGCGCACCGGGCAGTTCTTGGCGCACTCGCCGCAGCCGGTACACTTGTCTAAATCTATGTACCGGGCCTTCTTCCTGATTTTAACCTTGAAGTTGCCGACGTAGCCGGAGACCTCCTCGACCTCGCTCCAGGTGAGCAGCTGGATGTTGGGGTGGGAGCCCACCAGGGTCATCTTGGGGGTGAGGATACAGGCGGAGCAGTCCAGGGTGGGGAAGGTCTTGTCCAGCTGGGCCATGTGCCCGCCGACGCTGGGGCTCTTTTCCACCAGGTATACCTTGTTGCCGGAATCGGCAATCTTGAGGGCCGCCTGGATGCCGGCAATGCCCCCGCCGACCACCAGGGTGTTGGGGTTGACGGGCACCTGCCGCGTCTCCAGCGGCTGGTGATAGTAGACCCGCCGGACGGCGGCGGCGACCAGCGCCTTAGCTTTCTCGGTGGCCTTCTTCTTATCGACGGTGACCCAGGAGACATGCTCGCGGATATTGGCCATCTCGAAGAAATAAGGGTTAAGGCCAGCTTCCTGGAGGACGCGGCGGTAGGTGGACTCGTGCATCGTCGGGGAGCAGGCTGCCACCACCACCCGGTTGAGTCCGTACTCCTGGACATCCCGCTTAATCATCTCCTGGCCGGGGTCGGAGCACATGAAGCGGTAGGCACGCGATACTACCACCCCCTCCTGCTCCCTGGCGGCGCGGGCCACGTCTTCAACATCCACCGTGCCGGCGATGTTGCTGCCGCAGTGGCAGATATAGACCCCGATTCTCGGTTCCAAATTCGACTCCCTAGCGGTTATGTTTTAACACGGTTGGTCGTGAAGTAGTCCCGGTAAACGTAGTCCAGCAGCTCGCGGGGCGGGACGATATTGGTAAACATGCCGAGTGACCTGGCGTCGATGTCCAGGGCCATGCCGATGAGCTGGGAAATGAAGAGCACCGGTATTTTAAAGTCCGTCTTGAACCTGGCATTGACCCGGTACTGGTAGGCATCGAGGTTGGTCTGGCAGAGAGGGCAGGGTGTCACCAGGCATTGGGCACCGCCGGCGGCGGCGCTCCGGAGCAGCTTGTGCATCAGGTGCAGCACGCTATCTTCCTCGGAAAGGGTCAGCGACCCCCCGCAGCACCTGGCCTTGAGCGGAAAGTCCACCGCCTCGGCACCGGTGCTGGCTACCAGGCGGTCCAGCGTCTGGGGTTGCTCGGTATCGTCCAGGCCGTACCGGGGACGTACCATCTGGCAGCCGTAGTAGGGGGCCACCCTGACGCCGCGGAGCGGTTTCTTCAGCCTGGCGGCGATGACCTCCGGGGTGATATCGTTGACCAGGACGTCCACCAGGAGCCTCACCCGCAGGCTGCCGCGGTAGCTCAGGCCGGCCACCGCCAGGGCCTCGTTGACGCGGGCCAGCATCCTGGGGTGCTCCCGCAGGTGCCCGTTGGCCCGGGACAGGGTCACGTAGCACGAGCTGCACGGCGTCACCAGGTCGAACCCCATCTTCTCCGCCAGCGCCAGGTTGCGGGCGGCGACGACTATCGCCTCCTCTTCGTCGAGGGAGCCGTAGGGCGTCGAGCCGCAGCAGTTCCAGTCCTCAATCTCCACCAGCTCGAAGCCGAGGGGTTTGGCGATGGCCTTTGTCGAAAGGCCCAGGCCCAGCCCGGTGCTCTCCGCCGAGCAGCCGGGAAAGTAGCTGTAATATTTCAACTGGTGCCCCTTGCCTCTCTAAATTTCTGGATAATCCGGGAGAGGTCGTTACGTCCCTTGATGCGGTGGGACATCATTGGCAGGCGCTTCCGGGTGAAGAGCTTCAGGGCCAGGAGCGCTATCTTGAGGGTCGCCACGGGGTGGGCCAGCAGGTCGGGGGTCAGGGACAGGTAGTACCTGGTCATCATGCCCAGCTCATGGACGCGCCCGTTGGCCCGGATGGAGTCGACGAAGCTGCGGTACATCGACGGCGTCCGCGTCCCCCCGATGGTGAAACCGTGCCGACTGGCCAGACTCTCCAGGGCATGGGCCAAATCGGTGGGTTTGACGCCTTTGGGACAGCGGGCGGTGCAGGTATAGCAGGAAAGGCAGAACCACATGGAGTTACTGGAGAGCACCTCGTCCCTCATCCCGGCCCGTATCATGGCGATTATCTTTCTTGGGGGGTATTCCATGAATGCCGCCATCGGGCAGCTGCCCGTGCAGGTGCCGCACTGGATACAGGCTAGGATATGTTCGCCGCCGGGGGTGGACCTGACCTCATTGAGGAAACTAACCATTTCCTTATTAATCTTAGCACAACGCCCACGCCTGTAGCAACACGGGTACGATTGACCGTAAGGTAGGCATCTGTTATCCTGTTACCTGGCAGCACCCTTAATCTATTCCACAGGAACGGAGGCCCGTTATGTTTGACTGGGATGCCGTTATCATCGGGGGAGGGCCGGCGGGGCTTGCCGCCGGACTTTATCTCAGCCGGGCCAGGCGGCGGACCCTCCTCCTCGATAAGGATGCCGTCGGCGGCTACATCCGGAACATCGAGCTGGTGGAGAACTACCCCGGCTACTCGGGGGGCGTCGCCGGCGCGAAGCTGGCGACGGAGATGGTCAGCCAGGCCGTGAAGTTCGGCCTGGAGACGGAAACCGCCGAGGTTACCGGCCTGGAGGTCTTTTCCGGCACGCGGTGGGTGGGGTGCTCCCGCGGCCAGGGCTTTACCACCAACGTCGTGATTATCGCCGGGGGTTCCCGGAACAAGAAGCTGGGCGTCCCGGGCGAGGACGACCTGGCCGGGAAGGGCGTTTTTTCCTGTGCCTTCTGCGACGGCGGGCACTTCGCGGACAAGGTGGTGGCGGTGTGTGGCGGCGGTGATGCCGGCGTCACCGAGGCGCTTTACATGGCGAAAATTGCATCCAGGGTCATTCTTATCGAGGCTATGCCCGGGCTCACCGCCACGGCGGTGCTGCGGGAAAAGGTGGACGCCGACCCCAGGATAGAGGTGCGCTGCGGGGTGAGGGTGGAGGCTATTACCGGTGACGGCAAGGTTGAGGCGGTGGAGCTGCGGGACGCGGCAGATAATAAGAAAGAAAAGCTCCGGGTGGACGGCGTCCTGGTGCACATCGGGCTGGAGCCGGAAACCGGCTACCTGGACGGCGTGGTGCCGCTGGACGCGCAGGGGCAAATCATCGTCAACGAAAAAATGGAGACGGAAGTCCCGTTCATCCTGGCGGCAGGTGATATCCGGAGCGGTTCCCCCCGGCAAATCGTGACGGCGGTAGGTGACGGCGCCATCGCGGCCATCACCGCCGAGAGATTATTGCAGGAAGGGGGGTAGATATGTTACTTGCCAAAGGGTTTTGTGGTGACCTATCCCCCTGGCCCCATTCCCTTGGGTATTGATGAAGGGAAGGGGGAATAATTATTGAAGGGGCTGACGCCCCTTCAAGCTTCCCCGTGGGAAATACAGGTTAACCATTCACCTTAAAAGCGGGGCGTTTAAGAGGGGCGACAGCCCCTCTTTCTTTTCCTCCCCCTCTCCGGTGAAACCTCGTCAGGAGAGGGGGACAAAGGGGGTGAGGTAGAAGATAGAAAGAGATTGCTTCGCTTCGCTCGCAATGACGGGGGGATGAGGTAGGCTGGATTCCCGCTGGAGTTTACCCCGTACGCCGATACGGGGCGGGAATGACGAAAAAATTAGCCCGTGGCAACGGCCGCCCGCTCCGCCTTCTCCACCCTCACCGCGGCCACCTTGAGCTCCGGTGTCTTGGCCACGGGGTCGAAGGCCGGGTTGGTCAGCTCGTTGGTGGGGCTCTCTGCAAAGTGAAAGGTCATGGCGATGGTGCCGGGCGGGGACGCCTCCGTAAGCCGGGCCTTGGCGGTCACCCGGCCGCGCCGCGAGACCACCCTGACCATCTCCCCGTCGGCGATGCCCAGGCCGGCGGCGTCGCCGGGGTTAATCGCTACCAGCTCCTCTTTGCGGAAGAGATTGAGTCCCTTGACCTTGCGGGTCATCGTGCCGGTGTGGTAGTGGAACAGGGAGCGGTCCGTGGTGAGCACCAGCGGGTACTCGGCGTCGGGGAGTTCGGCCGGAGGCTTGTAGTCCAGCGCCACGAAGTGCCCCTTGCCCCGGCTGAACAGCTCGGTGTGGAGGATAGCCGTGCCCGGGTGCTCCGGGGTGGGGCAGGGCCACTGCAGGCTCTCTTTCTCCAGGCGGTCGAAGCTGATGCCGCCGTAGCTGGGAGTGAGGCGCGCAATCTCGGCCATTATTTGCGCGGGACTTTCAAAGTCGAAGCCTTTGGCCCCCATCCGCTTCGCAATCTGGCAGGTAATCCACCAGTCGGGGCGGCTGTCGCCCACCGGCTCGATGGCCTTTCTCACCCGCTGCACACGGCGCTCGGTGTTGGTGAAGGTGCCGTCCTTCTCGGCGAAGCTGGCGGCCGGCAGCACGACGTCCGCCAGGCGGGCGGTCTCCGAAAGGAAGATGTCCTGCACCACGAAGAAGTCCAGCCGCTGCATCGCCTCGCGGACATGGCTGGCATCGGGGTCGCTCAGCGATGGGTTCTCCCCCATGAGATAGATGGCCTTAATCTTGCCCTCGTGGGCCAGGGGCATAATCTCGGTGAGGGTCTTGCCGGGGGTGGGGTTCAGCGCGGCGCCCCAGGCCGTCTCGAACTTCTCCTTCACCCTGGGGTCGGCCACGGACTGGTACCCGGAGTAGACGTTGGGCAGGGCGCCCATGTCGCAGGCCCCCTGGACGTTGTTCTGTCCCCGCAGGGGGTTGACGCCCGAGCCGGGCTTGCCGATATTGCCGGTAAGCATGGCCAGGTTGGCGATGGCCATGACGTTGTCCGTGCCGTGGGTGTGCTGGGTGATGCCCATCGTGTAGAGGATGGCCGCCGGATGGCTGGTGGCATAGAGGCGGGCGGCCGCGACTACCTTTGCGCCGGGGACGCCGGTGACCTTCTCCACGAGGTCGAGCGGGTAGTGCCGCAGGGAGTCCTTGAAGGCGTCGAAGTTCTCGCCGCGCTCCCGGATGAACTTTTCGTCCGCCAGCCCTTCATCGACGATGACCTTCATCAGGCCCATGAGCAGGACGACGTCCGTGCCGGCGCGGTGGCGCAGCCAGATTTCGGCATCGCGTACCAGGCCGATTTCCAGGGGGTTGGCGACGATGAGTTTAGTTTTGCCTTTCTTCACGGCACTGCGCAGGTTCATCCCGATAATCGGGTGGGCCTGGGTGGTATTGGTGCCGATGGCCAGGACGCAGGCCGCCTCGTTGATGTCGGCGATGGAGTTCGTCATGGCCCCGCTGCCGAAGGATGTGGCCAGACCGGCCACGGTGGGGGCATGTCAGAGACGGGCACAGTGGTCGACGTTATTGGTGCCCAGCACCGCCCGGGCCAGCTTCTGCATGACGTAGTTGTCCTCGTTGGTGCTCTTGGCGGAGGAGATTACCGCCACTTCATCTCCACGGTATTTTCCCAGCCTGGCGACCACCAGGTCGAGGGCCTCTTCCCAGGAGGCCTCTTCAAAGCGACCGTTCTTCCTGATGAGCGGGGTGGTGAGACGGTCAGGGTGGTTAACGAACTCGGCGATGCCGAAGCGGCCCTTCACGCAGAGTCGGCCGTGATTGACCGGCCCTTCCCTGACGCCGCGGACGCCGGTGATTTTACCGTCTTTAACGCCCAGGTACATCGAGCAGCCGACCCCGCAGTAGGTGCAGACGGTCCTGACCTCCCGCTCCGGGCGGATGATGTCCTTGGGGAACATGGCTCCCACCGGGCAGCGCACCATGCACTCGCCGCAGGAGCCACAGTCCGTCTCGATGAGCGGCAGGTCCCCGAAGGTGCTGACCTTCATGGCATAGCCGCGGTAGGACATGTCGATGGTACCGATGCAGGTAATCTCCTGGCAGGCACGCACGCAGCGGGCGCAGAGGATGCAGCGGTTGCGGTCGATGGTAAAGAAGGGATTGCTGGCATCGATTTCGCGGGGGCGGGTGTCCCGGGGGATGCGCAGCTTGTGCACCCCGACGTAGTCGACGACCTGCTGGAGCTCGCAGTCCTCGTTGGCCGGGCAGGTGACGCAGCGGTCGGTGACGGCGACGTGCCGCAGGCAAACGTCGTAGGGCCCGCAGCGGTGGCGGCGGTGGCACTCGAGGCAGTCACAGGGGTGGGTGGTGAGTATCAGCTCCAGCGAGGCGTGCCGCACCGAGTCGATGGCCGCCGACCCCGTGGTGACGACCATGCCGTCGGCGGCGGGGGTGGTGCAGGCGGTGGGCAGGCCGCGCATCTTCTCAATCTCCACGAGGCAGAGTCGGCAGCCCCCGTACGGCTCCAGGTCCGGGTAGTGGCAGAGGGTGGGGATATAGATGTCCGCCGCCTGGGCCGCTTCCAGCACCGTCATGCCCCGGTTGGCTTTTACTTCCCGTCCGTTGATGGTCAGAGTAATATCGCTCACGTCACGCTCACTCTTTTTGAGATGCGGCGGCCGCCGCCGGCTTGCCGGCCGTCACCGGGACGGGCGCGGCGGGGACCTCGATGGTCTCCCCGGAGACCTTGAGCACAGCGTTGAAACGCTCCGGGCAGACATCCAGGCAGGTGCCGCACTTGATGCATTTCTCCTGGTCGATGATGTGCACCATCCGCTTGTCCCCGGCGATACATCCCACCGGGCAGTTGCGCAGGCAGATGCCGCAGCCCTGGCACTTATCAGGGAGTATAAAGTAAGAGGTCAGGCTGGTGCAAGACAGGGCGGGGCAGCGTTTCTCGTTGATGTGGGCCTCGTACTCGTGGCGGAAGTAGCGCAGGGTGGTCAGCACGGGGTTGGGGGCTGTCTGGCCCAGTCCGCAGAGCGAGCCCACCTTGACGTTCTGACCAAGCTCCTGGAGGATGTCCATATCCTCCGGCTTTCCCTCGCCGCGGCAGATACGCTCCAGGATGTCGAGCATCTGCTTGGTGCCGACCCGGCAGGGCACGCACTTGCCGCAGGACTCCGCCTGGGTGAAGGAGAGGAAGAAGCGGGCGACGTCCACCATGCAGGTCTCCTCGTCCATGACGACCATGCCGCCCGACCCCATCATGGAGCCGGCGGCGGCCAGCGACTCGTAATCGACCGACTGGTCGAGATAGCTTTCCGGCAGGCAGCCGCCGGAGGGGCCGCCGGTCTGGACGGCCTTGAACTTCTTGTTGCCCGGGATGCCTCCCCCGATTTCGTAGATAATCTCGCGGAGCTTGATGCCCATCGGCACCTCGATGAGGCCGCTGTTGGCGATTTTGCCCGTCAGGGCGAAGACGCAGGTGCCTTTGCTTTTCTCCGTGCCGGTGGCGGCGTACCAGTCCGCCCCGCGGGCGATGATGACCGGCACCGTGGCCAGCGATTTCACGTTGTTGATGGTGGTGGGCTTGCCCCACAGGCCGGAGTTGGCCGGGAAGGGGGGACGGGAGCGCGGCATGCCGCGCTTGCCCTCGATGGAGGCCAGCAGGGCCGTCTCCTCGCCGCAGACGAAGGCGCCGGCGCCTTCCTTGACGTGGATGCGCAGGCTGAAGCCGGAGCCCAGGATATTGTCCCCGAGGAAGCCTTTTTCCTCGGACTGCTGGAGCGCTAGCCTGACGCGCTTCACGGCCAGGGGGTATTCGGCGCGGATGTAGATGTAGCCCTCGGTGGCGCCGATGGCGTAGGCGGCGATGGTCATGCCCTCGAGGACGGTATGGGGGTCGCCCTCCATGGTGGAGCGGTCCATGAAAGCGCCGGGGTCGCCCTCGTCGGCGTTGCAGACCATGTACTTCTGGTCGCCGGCGGCGTTATGGCAGAACTCCCACTTGGTGCCGGTGGGGAACCCCGCCCCGCCCCGCCCCCTCAGGCCGGAGCGCTTGATTTCCGCGATGACCTGCCCCGGGGTCATTTCCTTGAGGACCTTTTTCAGGGACTCGTAGCCGCCCATCGCGATGTAATCATCGACTCTTTCCGGGTTGATGCGCCCGATATTGCGTAAAATGATGCGCTGCTGCTTGCTGTAGAATTTAATATCCCGGTGGTGGGGAATAGCCTCGCCGGTGACCGGGTCCTTGTAGAAGAGGCGCTCCACCGGCTTGCCGTCGCGGAGATGGGACTGGACGATTTCCGGGACGTCGGCCACGGTGACCTGAGAATAGAAAATGCCGTCCGGCTCGACGATGGCCACCGGCCCCTGCTCGCAGAAGCCGTGGCAGCCGGTAAAATCTACGTTTACCCCGGCCAGCCCCTGTTCTTTCGCCGCCCTGGAAAGGGCCGCGGTAATATCGAATGATTTCCCCGATACGCACCCCGTTCCCTGGCAGATAAATATCGTCCGCTGGTGGTTGCTACCCGGCTTTGCTGCTGTCACCTAGAACCTCCGCAACTTTCTTGGTCGTCATTTTCCCGTATGTCTCGCTATCAATCGTCATCGTCGGGGCCAGGGCGCAGGCGCCGATACAGGCGACCGTCTCCAGCGTGTATTCCCGGTCCTCCGTGGTCTCGCCGGCCTTGACGCCGAGCTGCTTCTCCATCTCGGCCAGGACCTTGGAAGAGCCGCGCACGTGGCACGCCGTCCCCCGGCAGACCCGGACAATCCTCTTGCCCAGGGGGGTCAGCTTGAACTGGGCGTAGAAGGTGCTGACGCCGTAAACGGTGGCCTCCGGCATATGCAGGAACCGGGCGATTTCCCGCATGGCGGCCGCCGGCAGGTAGCGGAACCTCGCCTGGGTCTCCTGGAGGAGGGGAATCAGCTCCTGCTGCTCGCCGTGAAAGTGGGAAAAGACCTCTTTCAGCTTGTCCTGAACGTCCGCTTTGGTCAAAGTATCATTAGCCAGTGTAATCACCTCCCGTCTTTAAGAGCCTGACCAGCTTCCAGGCCAGAATCTCGCTGAGTATGGTGATGTCCTCGGTGGGCAGGTATTCCGGGATGGTGCTGTCGAACAGGATGTTGCCGTCCGGGGCGAACTCCTCGTCGCCGCGCCAGAGGACCGGCGTTACCGGCACGCGGGGCAGGGCATCGATGGTCACCGCCATGTCCCCGATTTCCGCCCGGCGACCGCCTATTCTTTCAGCTATTTCCCATAAGCGCCAGGGCTGTGAGCCAAAATTGCTGACGATGGGGTCGATGGCGCGCTTGAAGAAGGTGGGGTAGTAGTTGATGCCTTCCGGCAGCTCCTTGTAGGTTATCGTCCGGCCGGACAGGGGCGTGCCGCTGGC
>MGNX01000051.1:3050-13319 GCA_001796935.1 Chloroflexi bacterium RBG_16_60_22 | reverse complement strand
GGCTGCCGGTGAGGGACACCTCGCCGCCGGGGAAGCCGATACGGTAGGTCCGGCCGAGGTAATCGAGTTCGGCGGATTTCCGGGAGGGCCGGCACCGGGCGCCGCTCTTGAGGCACTGCCCGGCGAGGTCGTCAATGCCGGCCAGTTGCTCTCGGGCCAGCCGGTAAGCCAGCTCGTGAGCGACTTCGCGGACGTTCCGTTCCGGTACTGTCAGGCGTTCCCTGGCCATAGATTATAAGCTTCTTCCGTGAACTGGTTCTTTCCCAGTTCATTTTTACGTCATTGCGAGCGAAGCGAAGCAATCTGTTCCGTTACCCGGGCAAGATTGCCGCGTCCCGATGAAATCGGGACTCGTAATGACGATTTATTTATTTTACACTTCGAGCCAGGAGTGTGAGTAGAGCGAGTCTCCCTTGAGGACCCTGACCGTCCTGGCATAGTTGGCCATCTCCCTGGGCAGGGAGGCGATGTCCACCGCCTCTCCGTCCATCAGCTTGTGCACCAGCGCCACGATGTCCGGTCGCCGGCCGCGGGCTATCTGGATGAGGTCCTTATCGAAGGCGTCAACGATGGCCGAGTGCAGCCCGTAGCGCATCAGCATTATCATGTAGGTGCGGTTGAGCCAGCCGCGGAGGTCGTGGGGGGCGCCGTTGGAGACGTTGGAGAGCCCCACCGTGGACTTGCAGCCCGGGGCGATTTCTCCCAGCATGGTCATAAACTCGACGCAGGCCTTGACCTGGTTGATTTCCACCGATACCGGGCTGGCGATGGGGTCAACCCATATCCTCTCGTTGGGGACGCCCAGCGCGTTGGCCTTGTAGATGAAGTCGACGGTGTGCATCGCCCTCTCGTTAACGTCCCGGGGCATGCCGTCATTGCTCCACAGCAGGCCGATGAGGTCGGCGTTGTATTTCCGGGCCAGTTCCAGTCCCCGGTCGACGCGGCTGGTCTGCAGGGAGACCGAGTTGATTAAGACGGGCCCCTGGCGGGCCTTGAGTCCGGCCTCCATGGCGTCCAGGTTGGTGGTATCCAGGGACAGCATCTTATCGGTTATGCCCTGGACGGTGTTGACCACCCATGCCATCAGCTCGTCGCCGCCCCTGCGGGCCGGCCCGATGTTGAGGTCGATAAGGTCCACACCAGCCGCGGTCTCCGCCCTGGCCATCTCCACAATCGGCCCCGCGTTCCTCTCCCGGAGGGCCGGACCCAGGGTCTGTGACATGACGTTTAGGTTTTCCCCGATAAGAATCATCTTACCTCCTCAGTTAGGTTTCCAGGCCTTGAGATAGGGGGTCAGGTGGGCGGCCTCCCTGGGGCCGACCATAATCTCCCAGCCGGACATCTCTTCCTCGAGGCCGCCGCTCTCGGCGGCGATGTACCCCGGAATGATGAGCTTGCGGTGCTTGATTTTATCGCCGATGCCGCTCTTGAGTATGGCCGGGGCGATGATATCTGCGGAGAACTTGCCGGCCGCCCAGGAGGTCATCACGGAGAGGCCCTCCGTGTCCTTGACGTAGAGGTAGCTGGGCACCTTGCTGTTCTCTATCTCGCCGGAGACGATGAAGTAGGTGAGGGAGAAGTTGGAGGTCACCATTAGCGGCGAGTTCTCGGTGGGGTTGTTGATTTCATAGATACCCTGAGTGGTGGCCAGCGGGCGCTGCGGGTCCGTGTAGATGTTGAGCCTGGCCACCAGCAGGGGGAAGAGGACTTCACCCTGGAAATCGGAGAGGACGATGATGCCGGCGTACTTGGCGACGAACATGGCGGCAATCAACGCCTCTTTCATGGGGTTGTCCGTCATCTCGGCGGGGAAGACGATGGTGGGGTAGCCCAGGGGGCGGAACTTCTTGTTGAGGGCCGCCGACCGGATGACTATCTGGTCCTGCAGCGCCTGGCGGACGGTGCGGGAGCCGGCATCCAGGACGATATTCTTGAGCCCGGCCGCGGCCAGCTTCTCGGTGAGGGCGGCTAGGGCTTCCAGCCCGTCCGCTTTGGCGACCACCGGGCAGCCGTTTTCCTTGGCCAGGGCGGCCACGGCGTCGGCGTTGTCCTTGGTGGCGGTGTAGAGCAGCGGTTTCTTATCGGCGCAGGCCTTCAGCCCGGCGGCCAGCATATCGGCTTTATCGCTCATCAGGATGATGTTGGCGTCGCTGCCCTTGGCCTTGGTGGCCAGCGCGGCGAACCTGGCGGCGTCGCCGGACTCGGCTTTGAGGGCCACCAGGTTGGATGAGAGCGTCAGCCCGACCCTCTCGTAGGACAGGTCCCTGGCCTTCTTCAGCCGGGCGGTCACCTCGGCGTCCGCCATCTTGTCGCTGATGAGGATGGCGATGCCGGGGGGGTTCTCGAACCGCTTTTCATGGCGGAACATGACCGTATCGCCGCCGACCTTGAGGGGCTTATCGCCCGCGCCGATGGTGACCGGCAGGATGGGCGGCGCCGACGCCTCGGAGAGCTTGGCCTTGGCTTCCTCGGAGACGTGCGGGCATTTGCTCAATTCGGCCTTGCCGGCGGCGAGGTTCATGGCGAACGCCAGGCAGGTCGGCACACCGCAGTCGCCGCAGTTGGTCTTGGGCAGCAGCTTGAAAATCTCAATTCCCGTTAGTGGCATGCTATTTCTCCTTTCCTCTCCTAGCCGAGTATCGGGTCCAGCTTCAGCGCGGGGTGCTGCTTTTCCTGGAGGAAGGGGAGGATGGCGTCCTCGGTAATGCCTACTGTTTCGTCGGCTATCCTGTCCAGGAGGTCGGGCACGCCCAGCTCGGTGGCCCGGGCCTTGAACCTTTCGCCGATTTCCTCCTTGAGTATCTTGGGCATCCAGACCATCCTCAGCAGGCCGCCCTCGGCGGCGAGGAACTTGCGCTGGGTGATATTGTACTTGCCGTGACCCACGAACCCGGGGGTGCTCAGGCCGCCGCCGATGGTACCGGCCAGGGTGGTGAACTTCATGCCGCAGGGGGTCTCGCCGGTATAGTCGCGGTTGACCGTCATCACGCCGTTGCACATGGGCAGCACGGCGGCGATGGCCTCGCAGCAGCCGCAGGTGGTCATGGGGTCGTTGACGATGCTGTAGAAGTTATAGTGGTCTATCTTGCCGCGGGAGGTCTTGAGGACGAACTCGTTGACGCCCTTCCACTGGCCCAGCTTTTCATCGATGGGCTCTCCCTTGGGCACCGGCTGGTTGGGGCCGGTGGGGTTAATCTCGAAGGCGGCCTTGCAGTCCATCCAGTTATAGGAGCCGCAGAGGCCCGTCCTCTCCGGGCTGATAACGCAAACGTGGCTGGGCGCGAACGACTGGCAGAGCGTGCAGGAGTAGTAGGTCTCGGTGGTCTCGTCGGTCATGCCCTCGATGCGCTCGTCCCTGGTCCGGTAGACCTCGCGGGCCTTCTCCAGGACCTTGTTGACGTCTTCTTCCCTGGTGTAGAGCTTGACCTGTATCTTATCGAAGATACGGCCGAAGTCCTGGTGCAGCTTGGCGTGCAGGATGACGCCGATGTGCTCCAGCTTGAAGCCTTTCTCGACGGCCTGTTTGGATATCCGGATCCAGGCGATGTCCCTTTGCCCGATGTGCATGACGCCCTGGGCGTAGTTGATGAGGTGGTGTATCTGCCGCTCCAGGATGGGCTCAAAGTCGTCCTGCATCTCGCGGCCGGCTACCTCCACGGCGATGGCCAGGGGCAGCCGGGAACCGGCCTGGATATCCGCCAGCTCGGGGCCGATGACCTCGACGCGGCCGTCTTCGACCTCGTCCATGTTCTTGGTGGTGACCCACTCCACCATGTGCGTGCGGCCGCCGCCGGCCTCCAGGTAGATGTCGTCGCCGCGGACGCGCTCGCCCTCGAAGGCCGGCCCGAACGATACCGGGATGGGTACCTCGGTGACGGTGACCTTGAGACCCCTGACCTCGATGGCCTTGGCGACAATCTCGTCATGGGGAATATTGGAGACCACGTGCTCGTAGGTGGCGATGCCGGTGGGCAGAATCTGTGGTATGGGGGTATCGGCGATGACGGGGAAGCCCCAGTTGATGGCGCCGGCGCCGTTGGCGTACCACTCGTCGGTGACGTCGCCCATCGTCATGGCGAAGGCGAAGACGCGGTCCTTGTTGTAGATGAGAATTTTACGGTAGTCACCGGCCTCGATGCCGCCAAAGGACATGGCCGCCCGGGTAGCGAAGCCCATGGCGAAGACCGTGGCGCTGGTGTCCGGGCCGAAGGAGACCAGGCGGGTCCCCCAGCCTATCTGCACCCCGGCCTTGACCAGCTGCTCGGAAAACCTCACGCCATTGTGCTGGCTGGCCATGAAGACGTAGAGGTTCTTCTTCTGGAGCTCCTCGGCGATGTCCTTGGCTATCTCCGGGGTGGGCGCGGCGCCGAGGATGGCGGCGAAGCCGGGGGCGGTGCCGTCAACGAACTCCACGCCACGCTTCCTCATGATAACGTCGTCGGCGGCGCCGAGCCAGATGTTGTCCTCGGTGACGTCCTCTCCCCTGAGGTAGAAGTCAGGGTTTTCCAGGTACCTTATCGCCTCCAGGCATTCCTCCGCCCAGAAGGTTATCATGCCGGCGTCAAGGGCGGGGCCCAGGTAGGGGAGGTGGTGTTCCGCCTTCACCAGCGGCGGCAGCAGGGCCTGGCACTTCTTGAGAACGGTCTCCATATCGCCCAGCTTTTCCACCTTCATGCCGGAGATGCCGTAGATAATGGGCAGGTAGTAGGCGGTATTGGGGAAGCCGACCGGTTCTTTGGCCCCCCACTTGTCCATGGCCTCCTGCCACTTCTTCTCGGCCCGGTCAACAATCTTGTGGGCGCCCCTGATGGCGGCCGATGCAATTATTTTGGACATGTACTCATAACCTCCTTATTACATGACGCACGGAAGACTAGCCTTCCAGCTCGCGCCTCATTGCCATGTCGTAGAGTATCCTCTCCCGGGCCTTATCGATGCCCAGGGCCTTGCGCTTTTTGTCGATGTGCGCAATCATCAGGTGGGCGGCCTTAACCGGGTCGGGCTCGAAGGCCCACTTGCCGCCGTACATCTCTTCCATGCCCTCGAACAGGTACTTGGTGAACTCCTTGCTGCCCGTCGTCGGCCAGGTGGTGCCGAAGACGGTATAGACGCCGGAGGCGACGAAGTACTGGCCGATGGCGATGGCCTTTTCGCTCATCCACTCGGGGGCGGCGCCGGCGGCGGGGAGGTCGGAGATATCGTCGCCGAGCCCGCCGTCCTTGACCACCGCCGTGGCGGCAATCAGGATGCGGGAGTTATCGATACAGGCGCCCATGTGCAGCACCGGCGGGATGCCCACCGTCTCGCAGACCTCGGCCAGGCCGGGCCCGCAGAACTCCTTGGCGGCTTCCGGCACCATCAGGCCCTGCTTGGCGGCGGCCATGGCGGCGCAGCCGGTGGAGAGCACCAGCACGTCGTTCTTGAGCAGCTCTTTAATCATCAGGATATGGGCGCTGTCATGGGGGGTGCGGGCGTTGTTGCAGCCCACCACGCCGGCCAGGCCCCGGATGCGGCCGTTGATGATGTTATCGTTGAGCGGCCGGTAGGAGGCGCGGAAGAGGCCGCCCAGCAGGTAGTTGATGGTCTCGTGGGAGAACCCGGCGATGAGCGGGGTCTTGACCTGGGGAATCCTTACCTTGTCCGCCTGCCGGTTGGGGTAGTTATCGATAGCGGCCTTGATGATGGCCTTGGCCGACTCCCTGGGGTGAAGCTCGTCGAAGGGCATGTAATCGGCGCCGCTAATCCTGGAGCGGTTGTCCGTGTTGATGAGCCTGGTATGGAAGCAGCGGGCGACCTCCATGAGGCCTTGCATGATGCACTGCACGTCCACCACCATGGCCTCGAGGGCGCCGGTGACGATGGCCAGCTCCTGCTGGAGGTAGTTGCCCCCGATGGGAATACCGTGGCGCATCATGACCTCGTTGGCGGTGCAGCACATGCCCACCAGGCCGATGCCCTTGGCCCCCTTGGACTTGGCGTACTCGATAAGCTCGGGGTCCTTGCTTTCCACGGCCAGCATCTCGGCGAGGGCCGGCTCGTGGCCGTGGACGACGATGTTGACGTTTTCCTCTTTAAGGACGCCCAGGTTTATCTCGCTGAAGGTGGGGGTGGGGGTGCCGAACATGCAGTCCTGAATCTCGGTGGAAATCATGCTGCCGCCCCAGCCGTCGGCCAGTGCGGCCCTGGTGCCCTGGAGCATCAGGTTCTTGTAGTCCTGGTCCACGCCCATGTGGGTGCGGTGCATCAGTTCGACGATTTCGCGGTCGATGCCGCGCGGCACCACGCCGAGCTCCCGCCAGATTTCCTGGCGCTTCAGCGGGGCGTTCTTGATGAAGATGAGCTCGCCTTCCTGCTTGCCGAACTCCCGCTCGCAGATTTTGGCGATGTCCAGGGCAATCTCGTTATTGCTCCGGTCGCCGATGTCCACGCCCAGGTCGAGGGCCAGCTTGAGAAGCTTCTGCTCGTCCTTGATTTCAAAGTCCTTGGTCTTGCCTTCGGCCATGAGCTTGAAGGCTTCGACGACACGGCGGCCGTGGTCGCCGTGGGAGGCGGACCCGGCGGCAATCATACGGACGAAGTTGCGGGCGGCGATGGTCTCCGCCGTGGCGCCGCAGACGCCCACGCGCCTGGCGTGCTCTTCCGGGGTCTCGTCCTTGCCCTTGCCCAGGGGTATCCGGCACGGGCCCATGGCGCAGTTCTTGCAGCAGCTGCCGTCAGCGCCGATGGGGCAGGGTTTCATGTGCTCGGCGCGGTCAAAGACCGTGGAAATCCCTTCCTCGGCGGCCTTGGCCAGCATCTCGAGAGTCGCCTGGTCGATACTTTTTTCCTGTTTTGCCTGTTTTTCTTCTGCCATGTGTTTTTACCTCTCTTACTTGGCGGTCAGGTCCGCAATCATTTCACGGGCCAGTTTAATTGCTTCCGGGTGTCTCATGATTAAGACGTCAGCCCCGGCCAGAAGCAGTACCGTGGCCGACATCGCCTCGAGGAGGATACCCCGTTTCCTGGCGTTGCCCATCTTGGGGTCGTCCTTCTCGGAAATCTTGGCTTCCTTGGTCTTCCAGGTCTCCTTGGCGATGTTGCAGATGATGGGGAACTGGAGCTTGGTGTCCTGCTGGGTCAAAGCCGCCATCCTCATCCTCTCCATCACCGAGTAGCAGTATTCGATGCCGTAGCCGATGCTGCTGACGGTGGGGTCCATGGCCAGCCGGTCGTCCGGGACGCCGAGGTTGCCCAGCAGGATATTGAGCTGCTTGGCCAGGTTGATATCGATGGGGGAGGAGGCGACGACGGTGTGCTTGTAGCCGATGGCGGCGGCGCCGATTTTCTTGTGGTCCGCCTCTTCCACCGGTCCCAGGATAAGTCGCTTGTCCTGGCAGAGCTCGGCGGCGGCCCGGAGGACCTCGGTGTCCTTATCGTGGTTGGCCGTGCCCCAGACAATCAGGGGTACGTCGATGGCGTCAGCCACCTTCTTGACCACCTGGGCGGCCTCGGCGGCCGGCCGGTCGAGCCCGTTGGGGTCGGTGCTGAGGAGCTGGAGGCATATCATCTCCGCCCCGTAGTCCTTGATGCACTTCTGCGCCCAGGCCACGGGGTCGTCGGTGACGCCGGCGAAGGGCTCCAGGGCGGCGGCGGCCCACTCCTCGGGCGGGCAGTCGTAGACCTCCATGGCTATTTTGGGCAGGTTGGGCATCTCTCCCTCGAAGAGGTAGAAGGGGTAGGCCGTTTCCCCGCCGACCTTTACCGCCTTGTCCCCTTTGCCCAGCGTTATCTCTTTTATCTTGCCGCTATAGGCGGTCTTGGGAATCTCGAAAGCCATTTTGCCTCCTTTGCTCAGGCCCGCCTGCCAAAGTTGTACGGCGGTCAGGCCGGATTCTTTCTTTTTTCGCTGCCGAACCAGTCGTCGCTGTACCAGTAGCGCTCACCGCTCTTGAGGTACTTGATTTTTTCATTGCGGTCTCCGAGCTTCTGGCGCCAGCGGCCGGCCTCTTCTCCCTCCGGCTCGCCCGGCTCGTAGGACTCGGCCAGGATTTCGACCGTACCCCGGCCGGGCGCTTGCTTCTTGACGAATTTTTCCGCGGGGTCGGCCGACCCGGTGGCCGCCGTCTTTGATGTCGCTTTCTTCTCCATATTTGGTCCTCCTTAACTATGTCAGGCCGGCCGCCACCTTGGCGGCCTTTACCGTATTCATCATGAGCATCGTTATCGTCATGGGGCCCACCCCTCCGGGAACGGGGGTGATGGCCTTAGCCTTCTCTTTGACCGTGTCGAAATCAACGTCCCCGGCCAGGATTCGTTTGCCGTCGGCCGTCTTGCCGATTTCATTGACGCCGACATCGATGACCACCACGCCTTCCTTGACCATGTCGCCGGTGACGGCCTTGGGTTTGCCGGCCGCCACGATGAGGATATCCGCCCGTTTGGTGTGGAAAGCGATATCCCGGGTCTTGGTGTGGCAGACGGTGACGGTGGCGTTGGCCCCCGGCGCCTTCTGGAGCAGCATGTTGGCGATGGGTTTGCCGACGATGTTGCTGCGCCCGACGACGACCACCTCGGCGCCTTCAATCTGGGTGCCGGAGCGGATGAGGAGCTGCTGGATGCCGGCCGGGGTGCAGGGCAGGTAGTCCGGCTCGCCGATCATCAGCTTGCCCACGTTGACCGGGTGGAAGCCGTCAACGTCCTTCCTGGGGTCGATGGCGTAGAGGACTTCTTCCTCGTTGAGGTGCCTGGGCAGGGGCAGCTGTACCAGGATGCCGTTAATCTTGGGGTCTTTGTTGAGCTTGGCAATCAGCTTGAGGAGCTCCGCTTGCGTGGTCTCGGCGGGGAGGTCGTACCTCTCCGAGTAGATACCGAGCTCCTTGGAGGTCTTCTCTTTCTGGCCGACATATACCTGCGAGGCGGGGTCGGCCCCGACGAGGACGGTAACCAGGCCGGGCACCACCTTGTGCTTGGCCTTGAGGTCGGCGATTTCCTTCTTCAGCTCTTCGCGGATTTGCGCGGCCACCTCGGCGCCCTTGATAAGTTGTGCTGTCATCTTTACCCCCTTTTCATCTCAACGTTCTGCGTCTTTAATAGCCGGTCCATGAGGTCGTTGACCGCCGTTACCGCCGGGGAAGTATCCGGCAGGTCGAACAGCGGTTTCTGCTCCAGGTCGAAGCGTTTCAGGTCTTCGTCCACCGGGATGACGGCCGTCGGGACGATTCCCAGGCGGTCCAGCTCCTGCTGGAGCAGCGGGTCGATTTCGCCGGGGACCATGTTGATGATGACGGACTCCCTTTTCGCCCCCAGCTTCAACTCGGCCACCAGCTCCCGGACGCGGGCCACCGCCCGCAGCCCCTTGACGGAGTGGTCGGACACCAGCAGCAGCTCGTCGACGTTCTGGGTGGTGCGGCGGCTGAGGTGCTCCAGGCCGGCCTCGTTGTCCATGACGACGAAGGCATAGTTCTTGGACCAGTCGTCGATGAGCTTGCGGATGACCACGTTGGGATAGCAGTAGCACTCCGGTCCCTCACCGCGTCCCATGGTGATTAGGTCCAGCCCCTTGCTTTCCGTGATGGCCACGTTGAGCTGGTACTCCAGGTAAGCTTCCTTGGTCGTGCCGGCGGGAATCTTGAGCTTTTCCCCCTGGAACTGGTTGAGTATCCGGCCGACCGTCTGCCGGACCTCCAGGCCGAGGTTCTCCGCCAGGTTGGAGTTGGGGTCGGCGTCCACGGCCAGGATGGTCCCCAGGTTATGCCTGATAAGGTAGCGGATAATCAGGCTGGTCACCGAGGTCTTCCCGGTGCCTCCCTTTCCGGCTACGGCAATGTTAACGCCCAATATACTTTACCCGTTATTTCCCTTTCCTTGATTACCCTCTAATCTAATTATATCGCTTAGCCTCGAATAAGGCTAGAAAAGCCCCTGGACCTTGCCGGTCTTGACGTCCACGTCAACGCGGCGGAAGGCGGGGTCGGACGAGGTGCCCGGCATGAGGGTGATGTCCCCGGCGCACGGGCAGAGGAACTTGGAGCCGGAGTAGATGAGCACGTCGCGGATGGGCAGCGTCCAGCCCTTGGGCACGCCCTTGAGGGTGGGGTCGTGGGTCAGGGACAGGTGCGTCTTGACCATCATGGTGGCGTACTCGTCGTACTTGGGGTCGGCCTCGAACGCCTTGGCTTTCTCCGCGGCGGTATTGCTCCAGGAGACGCCATCGGCACCGTAGACCTCCTTGGCAATCTTTGCCACTCTCTGGCGCAACTTCATCTCGTTGGGGTAGAGGAACTTGAAGTC
>MGNX01000051.1:0-3015 GCA_001796935.1 Chloroflexi bacterium RBG_16_60_22 | reverse complement strand
CCAGCTCTAGGGCGCCGTCGCCGCCGTTAGCCCAGTGGGTGGAGAGGGCGCAGCGGGCGCCGGCCGCCTCGGCGGCCTTCTTGACGGTAGCGATTTCATCCCTGGTATCGGTGTGGAAGGCGTTGATGCAGACCACCGGGTTGATGCCGGCAGCCCGGATGACGCCGATGAGGTGCAGCATGTTGGGCAGGCCCTTTTCCACCAGCCCGACGTTCTCCTTGGTGTACTCGGCGGGCAGTGGCAGGCCGGCGACCACCCTGGGGCCGCCCCCGTGCATCTTGAGGGCGCGGATGGTGGTGGTGAGCACGGAGACGTGCGGTTTCAGGCCGCTGTAGCGGCACTTGACGTTCCAGAATTTCTCGAAGCCGATATCCGCGGCGAAGCCGCTTTCGGTAACGTGGTAATCGAACATCTTGAGGCCGATGCGGTCGGCGATGATGGACGACTGCCCCACGGCGATGTTGGCGAAGGGACCGGCGTGTACCATGCAGGGCTGGTACTCCACCGTGCACATGAGGGTCGGATTGATGGTATTACGCATCCAGGCGGTCATGGCGCCGCCCACCTCGATGTCGCCCGTCGTCACGGGGTTGCCCTTCTTATCATAGGCCAGGGTGATTTCATCCATCCTCTTGCGCAGGTCGGCGAGGTCGGTGACGATGGAGAGCATGGCCATCAGCTCCGAGCTTACGGCGATGCCGAACTTGGACTGCATGGTGAAGCCGTCCATGCGCCCGCCCAGGCCGATGACGATGTTGCGCAGGCTCTGGGCGCAGAAATCCATAATCCAGCCCATCTCCACCCGGGTGGGGTCGATGTTGAGGCGGCGCATCCGGGTGAGGCGCTGTAACTGCTCGTCGTCGTAGTTGCGCTCGTGCTGCATCCGGGCGGTGAGGGCCACCATGGCCAGGTTGTGGGCGTTCATGATGTCATTGATATCCCCGGTAAGCCCCATGGAGAACTCGGTCATGGGGATGAGGAGGGCATTGCCGCCGCCGGCGGCCGTCCCCTTGATGTTCATGGTGGGGCCGCCCGAGGGCTGTCGGATGCAGCCGCCCACATTCAGGCCCCTCTTCCCCATACCTTCCAGGATACCCATTGCGGTTGTGCTCTTGCCCTCACCCAGCGGGGTGGGGGTGATGGCCGTGACTTCAATGTACTTGCCGTCTTTCCTGTCCTTGAGGCGGTCGATAATCTTCAAGAAGTCGAGCTTGGCGATTCTCCCGTAGGGGAGCAACTCGTCCTGCTGCAAGCCCAGCTTCTCCCGCCACTGGTCGGGCGTCGGCATGTTCTCTTCGGCCGCTTCGGAGATTTGCCAGTCCTTCATCTTGACTGCATCGTAAGCCACAAATGACCTCCTGTTATTTTTTTATTTATCCGCACCGTGATTTGCTTTTAAAAGTGCCTGAATGACGATTGGAAAAGGTTAACCGGTGGTCCGGTGGCCTCACCGGGACCACTGCCGCGGCGGTATCCTGCCACTGATATCCTATTTCTCAGCCTTTCTAGCGCCCGCTTATTTTTTCGCGCCGGCCGGCCGCTTCGCCGAGATGAGCTTGTTATAGATGCTCTTGACCTCTCGGGCGGTCTGCGGGCTGGCGTCAAACAGGGGGCGGTTGGCTAAATCAGCCTCGTTGATGGCCGGGTCATAGGGAATCAAGCCCAGTATTTCCATACCGGGCAGGCTTGACCTGATGAATTCCTTGTCCGCTTCGGCGCGTATCTTGTTGCCGACCACCCCCAGGCTCTCCACGCCGATGTCCCTGGCCAGCTGGCTGATGGTCCGGGCGGTCTCGATACTGCGCCGCCCCGGCTCCACCACGATTATCAGCTTGTCCACGGCCTTGGTGGTACCCCGGGAAAGGTGCTCGATGCCGGCCTCCATGTCCATGATGACCACCTCGTTCCGCTGGAGGAGCAGGTGGGTGAGCAGGGCCTGCAGCAGCGAGCCCTCCGGGCAGTAGCAGCCGGTGCCTCCCCGCTTAATCCGCCCCATAGCCATCAGCCGGATGCCGTCCAGCTTGACGGAGTAGCTCTCCGGCAGGTCGTCAACGCGGGGGTTCAGGTTGAAAAAGCTGCCGGACGTGCCGGGGCGCACGCCCACGCGCTCTTCGATGAGGTCTTCCAGCTCGGAGATGGGGGTGATTTTTTCGGGGTGGGGGAACCCCAGGGTGGAGGCCAGATTGGCGTCGGGGTCGGCATCAATAGCGATAACGGAATAACCGGCTTTAGCGAATGTCTGGGAAAGGAAGGCGGTAAGGAGAGTCTTGCCTACGCCGCCTTTACCGCTAATTGCAATCTTCATGCAGACCTGGTTTCCGGCATATTGAGTCCGTAACTTACCGGGGGAGCACTCAGAATTGAGATGCTGGTTGACCTGCTGCCCAGACAATTAGTATATCGTGTGCCGGGTGAAAAGTCAAGAAAAAACCTGTACTCAGGACGCAGCACCCCCGGACTATACGGTAAATGTGGAGAGGTGTTTTATCCGCTTGAGCATGTTGGGGTGGGTGGTGAAAATCTCCATCATTTTAGCGCCGGCACCCAGCTTTATCTGTTTCTGGCGCAGGTCCTGGAGCTCGTCGTAGTCGATGGTGCCGCTCAGGTCTGTGTCCACCTGTTTCAGCTCCCTTATCTCGTTCCAGGCAACGGACGGGTCGTTGACGAAGAAGGCCTTGATGCCCTCTACCCGCTTCAGGTCCTCGCTGTTGCGGAACCGGGCATCACCGTACGCCAGCTTGTACAGCGCCGTGGCCAGGTGGTGCGGCGCATTCCCCAGCCGCACGCTGCCGAGGTCGGCGTAGTACTCCCGTATCCGCGAGCCGTAGAGCACCAGCAGGTTGGTGATGAAGTATAGCAGGAACGCCCCGAAGCCGATGAGTGCCGCATAACCGCCGTTACCCTGCCGATTACCGCCGAAAGCGCCCCGGAACATGAAGCTCCAGGCAATCCAGTACATTATCAGCGGTATGGCGGAAAGCAGGGTAATGATGGCCATGTCCCGGTGACGGATAT
>MGNX01000050.1 GCA_001796935.1 Chloroflexi bacterium RBG_16_60_22 | reverse complement strand
GGAGACGACCCATTGTTCAGAAGGTATTGTCCCCCTTTGAAAAAGGGGGACTAAGGGGGATTTTTAAATCCCTCTCAATCTTCCTTTACAAAAGGGAGAGGTGCTTTTTTATACCCACACAAAAAGGGGAGTGCGATAGCGAGAGGGGGCAAAGCCCCCTCTCAAATTATTTCCCCCTCTTCAACCAGCATATCTCAGGCTGGCAATATGTGACAGGTTGGAGAGGGGGACACAGGGGGTGAGGTTTAACCTGGATTCCGGCTTTCGCCGGAATGACAAGACGGGAAGGGGGAAACCAGGGGGTGAGGAGGCAAGACGGGGTGTTCAGGCCGCCGTCTCGGCCGCGCTGAGGGTCTGGAACATCCGGTAGTAGAGCCCCTGCTTTTCCAGCAGCTCCTGGTGCGAGCCTTCCTCCACGATGCGCCCGTGCTCCAGCACGATGATGCGGTCGGCACCGGTGACCGTGGACAGCCGGTGGGCGATGGTCAGGCAGGTGCGGCCCCTGGTCAGCCGGCGCAGCGCCCGCTGCATGATGCGCTCCGTGCTGGTGTCCACGTTGGACGTGGCCTCGTCCAGTATCAGGATGCGGGGGTCGGCCAGGACGGCCCGGGCCAGGCAGACGAGCTGGCGCTGGCCGGCGCTGAGATTGCCGCCCCGCTGCCCCACCGGCGTAGCGTAGCCCTTCTCCAGACGACTTATAAAATTGTGAGCGCCGACAGTCCTGGCCACCGCCACAATCTCCTCGTGGGTGGCCTCCAGCCGGCCGTAGCGGATGTTCTCCTCGATGCCGCCGGAAAAGAGGATGGGGTCCTGCGGCACGATGGCAATCTGCCGATTCAGCGATGCCTGCGTCACGGTGCGGACGTCGTGGCCGTCCACGGCCACCTCGCCCCTTTCCACCTCGTAAAAGCGGGCCACCAGGCTCACCAGGCTGCTCTTCCCCGAGCCGGTCTGCCCCGCGATGGCCACCGTCTCCCCCGGCCGGACCGTCAGGTTGATATCGTGGAGGATATCCTTGCCGGGCTCGTAGCCGAAGCTGACGTGCTTGAAGCTTATCTCGCCCCGGATGGGGGGAAGCTCGATGGCGTCCGGCCGGTCTTTAATTTCCGGCTCGACGTCCAGCATCTCGAAGATACGCGCCCCGGAGGCCATCGCCCGCTGGAGCTGGGTGTACTGCATGGCCAGCTCGAGGACAGGCTCGAAAAAGCGCTGGATATAGAGCAGAAAGCTGAGGAGGACACCGGCGCTCATGGCATTGTTGAGCACCTGGAAGCCACCGGCGATGATGACGATGGCGAAGGCCACGCCGGTAAGGATGTTAACGGTGGGCATCATCAGGGCCTCCAGCCGGACGGCGGTAACGTTGGCGTTGAGATTCGCCCGGTTGACCTCATCGAACTGCTCCAGGTTCTCGTCCTCGCGGGAAAGGCTCTGGACCACCCTTACCCCCGCCATGTCCTCCTGGAGCTGGGAGTTGACCGTGGCGATGGCCCGGCGCACACCGATGAAGGCCCGGCGGGCGTATTTCTGCCAGACGAAGAGTATAATCCCCATCACCGGCACCACCGTGAGCGTCATCAGGGCCAGGCGGGGGTTCATCGTAATCATGATGATGGCGATGCCCACCAGCGTCAGCAGGCTGGTCAGCAGGGCGAAGATGCCCGAGGTAAGCAGCTCCTGGAGCTGCTGGACGTCATTCTGCACGCGGGACATGAGCTTGCCCACTTTATTGCGGTCGAAGAAGCTCATGGAGAGTCGGTGAAGGTGGTCGAACATCTCGGTGCGCAGGCGCAGGATGATGGACTGCCCGGCGTAAGAAAGGTACCTCGTTTCCAGGAACTGCCCGCCCCACATTGCCAGCGCCGCCGCGGCGAAGATGATGGCGACGATGTTCAGGCCGGAGAGGTCGCCCCGGATGAAGTGGTCGGTGCCCCTGCCCACCAGGTAAGGCAGGGCGAGGGTGGCCAGGGAGCGCACTATCATGCCGCCCGCCCCCACGCTTATCCAGGCCCTGACCGGCGCCAGGTAGCGCGGCAGCCGCGACATGACCTTGCTGTCGTACACCTTCCCCAGGACCTCGTCGGCGTCGAAGGCGCCGCCGCCGCCGGGGTGATGATGGACCATACCACCGCCGTGGAACATCTAGTACCCTCCCTCCCCGTAGTCCCGGTCCACCCGGAGCTGTGACTCGTAGAGCTCCTTGTAGAGGGTGTCCCCGGCCATCAGCGCGTCGTGGGTGCCCCGCTCCACCAGTTCCCCGTCTTTGAACATAAGGATGAGGTCGGCGTTCTTGATGAGAGGCAGGCGGTGGGTGATGATGAAGGTGGTCCGCCCCTTGATGAGCTTGTTCAGGGCCTGGCGGATAAGCCTCTCCGTCTCCGCGTCCACGCTGGCGGTGGAGTCGTCCAGGATGAGAACGCTGGGGTCCACCAGCAGCGTGCGGGCGATGGCCAGCCGCTGCTTCTCCCCGCCGGATAGGGTATCGCCGCGCTCCCCCACCCAGGTATCGTAGCCGTCCGGGAGCGACTGTATGAAGTCGTGCAGGTGGGCCGCTCTGGCCACGTCGATTATCTGCTCCATGGTGGCATCCACGGCGCCGTAGGCGATGTTATCGCGGATGGTCGAGGAGAACAGGAAAACGTCCTGCTGGGCCGCCACGACGTTCCGGCGCAACGACGCCAGGGTGACATCGCGGATGTCCACGCCGTCCACGGTGATGCGGCCGCCGCTGACGTCGTAGAACCGCGCCAGCAGGTTGGCCACGGTGCTCTTGCCGCTCCCCGAGCCGCCCAGCAGGGCCACCATCTGGCCGGGCTTCACCTCGAAGCTGACGTCCTTCAGCGCCGGCCCGATGTTATCGTAGCTGAAGCTGACGTTCTCAAAGGCAACCCGTCCCTCCACGCGGCCCAGCTCCAGGGCGCCCGGCTTTTCCCGGACGGTGGAAACGGTATCCAGCACCTCCAGGATACGCTGGCCGGCGGATATGGTGCGGGAGAAGATGTTCACCATGAACCCCAGCCGGCGTATCGGCATCATCAGCAGGCCGAGGTAGAGGATGAACTGGGTGACCTGGCCCACGGTCATGGTGCCGGCCACCACCTGGCGCCCGCCGTACCACAGGATAAGGGCGGTGGGTAGGCTGATGAGAAAGACCATGGTGGGCATGCTGAAGGCCATCAGGTTGGCGGCGTTCATCTGAGTATCGTAGAGGTCGGCCGCCGGGGCGGCGAACTTGCGGCTCTCCTCCGGCTGTCGCGAGAAGGCCTTGACCACGCTGATGCCGGTCAGGCTCTCCTCCAGGGTGGTGCCCATGAAGCCCAGCAGGACCTGGACCTTCATCCAGATGGGCCGGATGCGCCGTCCGAAGCTGACGGCCAGCGTCGATACCGGAATGACGAAGAAGAGGGTGAAGAGCGCCAGCGGCCAGTTGATGGAGAGCAGCATGTAGGCCACCCCGAGGAACATGAAAAGCACCTGGGCCATGCCCAGCATCCCCAGGGCGAAGAACATGCGGATGGCCTCGACGTCCACCGTGGCGCGGGACATCAGCTGCCCGGTCTGGGAGCGGTCATGGAAGGCGAAGCTCAGCCGCTGCAGCCTTTCGTAGAGGGCGTTCCTCACCCGGTAAGAGGCCCGCTGGGAAACGACCTCGGCGAAATAGCGGTTCCCGTAGCCGGCCAGTCCCCGCAGCGCGCTGGCGGCGACGACGACGACCGCCGCGATGATGATAAAGCTGCGCTCCCCGGAGCCGAGCACGGTATCGATGCCGTCGCCGAGCATGCGGGGGATGGCGATGCCGAAACCGGTGCCGATAACCAGGCTGATAAAGGCGAAGACCAGCAGGTGCCAGCTCTGCCGCACGAAACCCAGCAGTCTCAGTATCGTTTTCATGGAGAATCACCCCGATTTCCGCCATCAGGCTCTAATAACATGATAATACGGAATAACCCGCGCGTAAAGCGGGCGTAATCTGATTATTATCCGGTTTTAGTAATGTCATTGCGAGCCGAAGGCGAAGCAATCTCTATAAATGTTTAAGATTGCTTCGTCGCCACGCTCCTCGCAATGACAGTTTAATCAGCCAAAGGCAGATAGAACCGTAATCTGTGGGGGCAGAGACAGAAAAAATGCTCTGCCGGGACTATCTCACCGGCCCGCGGGCCACACCGTAAAGCCGCCGTCAATGACCAGCTCGGCGCCGGTGATGTAGCTCGACTCGTCCGAGGCCAGGAAGAGGATGCCCCGGGCGATGTCCTCCGGCTTGCCAATACGACCCAGCGGCACGCTGGCTCCCCTTCCCTGTATTTCCTCCTCGACCTTCCCCGGCGACCTCTTTTGGGCCAGCTTCCGGTAGAGCGGCGTATCGATGAAGCCGGGGTGGACGGAGTTGAACCGGATATTGTCCGGAGCGTAGACGGTGGCGTCCGACTTGGTCATGACGCGCACGCCGCCCTTGGAGGCATGGTAAACCGGGTCGCCGCCGCCGATGAGGCCCATGATGGAGGACAGGTTGACCACGCTGCCGCCGCCGGACTCCTTAATATAGGGGACGGCGTACTTGACGCAGAGAAACGTACCCTTGAGATTGGTATTGATTACCTTGTCCCACTCCCCGACCGACGTCTCGTGGGTCGGCTTGGGATAGCCGGCGATGCCGGCATTATTGACCAGGATATGAAGCTTACCGAACTTTTTATACACCGCGGCAAAGACCGCCGCCACCTCGGCCTCGTTGGAAACGTCCAGGTGCCAGAAATCGGCGGCGCCTCCGGAGCTTTTAATCCCCTTCACCACTCTCCGGCCGTTAGCGTCGTCGATATCCGCCACGGCCACCACGGCGCCTTCGGCGGCCAGCAGCCTGGCCGTCGCCTCCCCTATCCCGGACGCCCCGCCGGTAACGATGGCCGCTTTTCCTTTTACCCTGTCCATCTGCTCCTCCTCGCGTGTAAGCCAGGCTATTTAAACCCGGTGCCGGTGATGGCAATGTCCAGATTGTCGAACGACCTGTTCAGGCTGGAGACGGCCTGTTCGAGCCTTTCTTCCTGCAATGATGGACGTATCAGTATCAGCCTCAGGTTCTCGACATTCTCCACGAGCGCCCTGATGAGCACGGTAAAATCAAAACCGATGATTTTCCCGGCCTTTTTTATCATCGGACGCCCCGTGTAGGCGATGCCGGTAAGGTCGAACTTGGCGCCGCCGATATTCCCCAGCAGCGGGGCCAGGTCTCCGCCTTCGGCCAGGCCGTAGGTGGTGATTAACTTCCGGACGGTCGCAGCCCAGTCCCGGACCTCGCGCAGGGCGCGGTTGTGCCGCGAGCTCGCCCCGGTCAGGAAATTGAAGTTGTCCCGCAGTTTTTCCAACCTGCCCACGCTGACATTATAGCAACGCCGGGTTGCCCGCACAACGGGCCCTTGAGCGTATTCGGCGAAAAATCACCGGCCTTAACTTCTTTCAACCCCCCATTTACCCTTTACCGGCTTTGCCTTAAAAGTACTTCACCCGTGTCACCCTGAGCGCAGCGAAGGGTCTAGGGGCGGTGGGGATTCTTTCGTCACTTCGTTCCTCAGAATGACATTTGGGGCCAAGCTACCTTTACCGTCACCGTCAAATACCCTATACTATTCATGGCTTACGAGAAACGCTACCGCTCGTCAGGAGGTCCGCAATGACCTACAAGAACCTGCTTTACACCCAAGGAGACGGCATCGGCACGGTGACCGTCAACCGGCCGGAGGTGCTCAACGCCCTTAACATCGGCGTTTTCACCGAGCTTTACCAATTGTTCCAGGAAATCGAAGACGACCCCGCCGTGCGGGTGGTTATCCTCACCGGCGCCGGGGAGAAGGCTTTTATCGCCGGCGTGGACATCGCCGATATGAAAGACCGCAGCGCCGTGGAGGTGGAGGAGTTCATCGCCGTCGCCCGCCGTGCCGTCGACCGCGTTCACACGGTCGCCAGGCCGGTTATCGCCGCCGTGAACGGCTTTGCCCTCGGCGGCGGATGGGAGATGGCCCTGGCCTGCGACCTGATTATCGCCTCGTCAAACGCCCGCT
>MGNX01000049.1:5838-6726 GCA_001796935.1 Chloroflexi bacterium RBG_16_60_22 | reverse complement strand
GCAGGCCCTTTTTCAAAGGGGGACAATACTTCACAGATGGTGGGTCGTCTCCCTTTCGTAAAGGGAGATTGAGAGGGATTTCTCAGTGCCCTAAGCCGCAGATGCCCGGGGGCGGCCGGGTGGGAAAAGATAACGTCCATGGGGCGGGGAATTTCTCACGGGCTAAGCCGCGGATGGCGCGAGGGCGGCCGTCCTGGATTGTACCTCCCGTCCTGTTCTGCCCGCTATTGTACCTAGATAGCCCGCGCGATACGGCAACCGTCGGCGATGGCGTCCGGCATATAGGCCGGATTCGCAGCATCGCCGATTTGATAAACTTCAGGGGCCTTACCCTTCAGGCTTTTCACCAGACTTTCATCAGGCAGCAGCGGCAGCGCCACGATGATGGTATCGGCTTCGAGGGTCTGCTTTTTACCGTCCCCGGCCGTGATAACCAGTCCCTTATCGGTGATTTCCTCATACCTGACCTCCGGCAACATGACCACGCCTTTGGTGCCGAACCACCGGAAAAGGCGCTCCGGGTCGTCGGATATCAGCCCTTCTCCCAGGCGCCCGGCGGTATCCACGATGGTTACCTTGCGGCCGCGCTTTACCAGGAACTCGGCCAGCTGGCAGCCCTGCAGGGCGCCGCCGATGATGACCACCCTCTTCCCCACCGGCATCCATATCTTCGTCAGCCTTGCTATGGCCTTGGGTCCGAAGAACCTCATGTAGGACTTGAGCCGGCGATGGAGCTCCTCGCTGCCGATTACCTTGCGGTTACCGATGCCGGGTATTGGCGGCATGGTCGGAATGCCGCCATTCGCCAGGATAATCACGTCCGGTTTAATCTCATCGATGACGGCGGGGCTAACCTCTTTACCCGGTCTTATCGTGCCGCCGGCCCGG
>MGNX01000049.1:0-5737 GCA_001796935.1 Chloroflexi bacterium RBG_16_60_22 | reverse complement strand
GTCTCCTTCTCGTAGAGATAGACATCGTGGCCCCGGCTGGCGGCCACCCTGGCGGCTTCCATGCCCGCGGGGCCGCCCCCGACCACCATGACCTTTTTCTTCTGCGGCGCCGGCCCGGGTTCCAGGTCCTGACCTGCCTCCCAGGCCAGTCCCCAGGCGGCGTTGATGCGGCACCGGACGGGTATATCCTGGTAAAAGCGCACGTGCCAGCAGTAGTTACAGCCGGAGCAGGGGGCGATATCCCCCATTCTCCCTTCAGCGACCTTGTTGGGCAGCTCGGGGTCGGCGAACAGGCGCCGGGCCATGCCGATAAAATCCAGCTTGCCCTGACGGAGAATCTTCTCGCCGATTTCCGGGCCGAGCCGGCCGGCCATAAAGACCGGTATCGTCACGGCTTGCTTGATGGCGGTGCCGATGGGTACCGTGGCCCCTTCCCCATGATGGCTCCAGTCCAGCTCTTTCACCATCATTTCCCGGGGAAGTTCAGGGTAGAGCAGGCGCTCGGGCTGGAGTATGCCTTCGAACTGATTGTAACTTCCGACTCTTACCTGGATGGCATCCGCTCCGGCCATCTCGAGCATTTTAGCGAACTGTTTGGCTTCCTCGAGGGTGGTGCCATTTTCAATGCCGTATTCCGCGCCGTTGATAAGGGTCGTCACCGGGTAGTCCGTGCCGCAACGCCGCTTTATCTCCTGTATGATTTCACATAAAAACCTGGCGCGGTTCTCCAGGGTATCACCGCCGTAACGGTCATGGCGCCGGTTGAAGTAGCGAGAGAAGAAGGCATTAACGAAATGGTGATGGGAGGCGTTTATTTCAATTCCGTCGAAGCCGGCTTTTTGAGCGCGTACCGCCGCGCTGGCAAATTTCCCGATTAGCTCTTCAACCTCGGCGAGTGTCATTTCCCGGGCGGGGATAAAGATTTTTCCCGGCAGCCTGTCCCTGGTCAGGGCCGACGGCATGATGCGGTCACCCGGGTCGATACCTTCCTGGCCCGGCCCCCACCAGGCGCCGGTGTGCATCAGCTGGAAAAAGAACGGGCCCCCGTACTTGTGGACAGCTTTGGCCAGTCTGGAGTAGCCGGGGATGAATGAATCATTATCCAGGCGCGGCACGTGTTGCGGCCGAAGCGCTCCCCGGGGAAATTCAACGGTGCAGAACTCATGGACCACGAGCCCCACCCCACCTTTAGCGATGGTCTCATAGAACCTAATCAAATCATCGGTTACCGTTCCATCCCTGGCTATCAGCCCCGTCCCGACGCCGGTCTTTATCATCCTGTTCTTAAGTCGTACCTTGCCGATGTACCCCGGTTCCAGGAGCTTTTCAAATCTTTTAACGCTGGCCACGGCTCCGACCTCCTTAATATAAATCTCCGGGAAAAAGGGGGACATTTAATCCAGGACTAATACTCCGGGCGCTTTATTATCTCATTCTGAATTTCCATGAGTCAATTCCGCCCGGAACGCGCCGTCCCGGGCCACTCTGATTGCCCCGAGCTTTGACATTTCCGGCCGGGCCAGCCTATCATATTCATCGCGAGATAATTAAGGAAGGGGGAAGAAAATGGCCGGGAAAAAATACGGGAAGTATATATTAAAACATTCTTTAGTCTACGGAGACTTCGGGCCGAAGATATGTATTACCGGCGAAACCGATTTCAATTCTGATTTTTCGATTATTTGCCTGCCGGTTACGAAACCCGTTCTCATGGAGGAACACCCGCACTCACATGACTTCGATATCTACCTGACTTTTATCGGGTTTGGCCCGGGTGGCCTGGAAGAGTTGGGAGCTGAAATCGAGATGTCGCTCGGTGAGGAACGGGAAAAATTCGTCATTACCAGCCCGACCAGCGTCTATATACCCAAGGGACTGGTCCACTGTCCGCTGGACTTTAAAAGAGTCGATAAGCCGGTCCTGCTGGTGCACTCCTCCCTGGCGCCTAAATACACCAAAAAAGAGCCTGTACCCGGATAGTACCCCAGCCGTAACCTCTGCCCGGTCGGGCGTTGTGCTAGAATTATTAAATGACGGTACGGTCATGGAGGTGGCGGCAACGGAGGACGGGCTCAAGGCCATCTTCGACTTTGTGGTGGATACGGACTGAAGCTACTTCCGGCGGTGCCGGCTGACGAACCGCCCCATGCGGTTCAGGGCTTCCTCGATTTCCGCCAGGGAGGTGGCGTAGCAGCAGCGGACATAACCCTCCCCGCACCCCCCGAAGGCGGAACCGGGCACCACCGCCACCTTTTCCTCCAGGAGCAGCTTCTCGGAGAACTCCTCCGACGTCAGGCCGGTAGCGGCGATGGAGGGGAAGGCATAGAAAGCGCCGCGCGGCTCGAAGCAGCTCAGGCCGATTTCGCACAGCCCCTTAACGATGACGAGGCGGCGCCGGTTATAGTCTTCGACCATCTCCTGGACGTCGGCCTCGCCGGTCTTGAGGGCCTCGATGGCGGCCACCTGGGCCATGGTGGGGGCGCTCATGATGGTGTACTGGTGAATCTTGGTCATGGCGGCGATAATCTCGCGGGGGGCCAGCGCGTAGCCGACCCTCCAGCCGGTCATGGCGTAGGCCTTGGAGAACCCTCCGAGGAGGATGGTACTGTCTTTCACCCCGGGCAGGCCGGCGTAGCAGGTATGCTCCACGCCGTAGACCAGCCGGGCGTAAATCTCGTCGGAAATCACCAGCAGCCCGTGGCGCCGGGCCACCTCGGCGATGGCCAGCAATTTCTCCCGGCCCATCACCGCGCCGGTGGGATTGGCGGGATAGCCGAGCAGGATGGCCTTCGTTTTAGCCGTAATCCGTGCCTCGATGTCGGCGGCATCCACTTCGAAGCCGCTCTCCTGGCGGGTCGGCACCATGACCGGCTCCCCGCCGGCCAGGATAACACAGGAATCGTAGGCCACGTAATGAGGGTCGGGCATGATAACCTCGTCGCCGGGGTCCAGTATCGCCCGCATCGCCAGGTCGAGGGCCTCGCTGACGCCGACGGTTATCAGTATCTCCCCGGCTGGGTCGTAGTCGATGCCGTACTTTTCCTTGAGGTAGCGCGCCGTCTCCTGGCGCAGCTCCGGCATACCGGAGTTGGAGGTGTACATCGTATAGCCCTTCTCCAGCGACCGCACGGCGGCCTCGCTGATATGCCAGGGCGTGGCGTAGTCCGGCTCCCCCACGCCGAGGGAGATGACCCCTTCCATCGACGCCAGGAGGTCGAAGAACTTGCGTATCCCCGAAGGGGACAGCCGGTTCACCCGACTGGCGATGAGCTTATGTTTTTCCGGTGGCTGCCCGACCTGTCTTGCCGACATGATTTCTCCTGAAAATATCACCTTATAATATTACCGGCTGCCGCTTGACCCCCTCACCGGCCGCGAGCATCTCCCCATCATATTTATAGCGCTTCAGCACGAAGTGGGTCACCGTCCCCTGGACGCCCCCGATATGGGCCAGGTTCTGCGAAACGAAGTCGGCCACGGTATGCTCGGACCGGCCGACGACGATTAGCAGGAGGTCGTAAGTGCCGGAGGCCAGGTACAGGGAGCGCACCTGGTTAAACTGGGCGATGCGCTCGGCGATGGCGTCGAACCCCGCTTCCGGTTCCGGGGTGACCTTGACCTCGATGAGCGCCCAGACCTGCTCGTCTTCGATGCGGTCCCAGTTGACGAGCGCCTGGTACTTGAGGATAATCCGGTCTTTCTCCGCCTGCTTGATGAGCTTGTTGACCTCGGCGACGGGCATACCGGTCATGGTGGCAATCTGCTTGCCGGTGGTGCGGGCATCGTCTTCCAGAATTTTTAAAATATCCTTCAGCATGTCCTTACCTCCTCACCACTCTGAAGGGTCTCCGACCTCGGTCAGCGTGCGCGTTTCTCTGGCAACATTATTGCCATTATAGCAGAGTTAGGCGGGCTTGAGTAGCGTTTTAGAGGAAATTTGTGAGGCGCTTATATTACGGGGAGCGGGGGTATTTGATTGAGCGGCGGCAGAAAAGGTAAAATCCGAACCGATACATGCTTAATATGTCGCAACAATCCGCAACGTCGTCAACCCCGGCCGCCCGGCCGGGGCTTTTCTACGGCTATATCATCGTGGCCATGGCTTTCGGAATCGAGATACTGACCTGGGGGGTATACAACGCTTACGGCGTCTTCTTCAACCCGCTGCTCGGTGACTTGGGCTGGTCCCGGGCGACCATCTCCGGCGCCATATCGGCGAGCCAGATTCTCATCGGCATCGGGGCGCTGTCCTGGGGCAGGCTCAACGACAGGTTCGGACCGCGCGTGCTGATGACTGCCAGCGGCCTATTGACCGGCCTGGGCTATCTCCTGATGTCCCAGATAAACAGTGTCTGGCAACTCTACGTGTTCCACGGTGTAATCGTCGGTATGGGCATCGGCGGGACGGATATCATTTTGCTATCAACCACGACCCGGTGGTTCGTCAGGAAGCGGGGAATGATGAGCGGTATCGTGAAGATAGGGACCGGCGTGGGCATCATGCTGATGCCCCTGCTGGCGGCCTGGCTTATCTCAGCTTACGGCTGGCGCCTCGCCTGGGCGGTAATCGGCGGGGTGATTATCGTCTTCGTCAGCGCCGCGTCCCAGCTGCTGCGCCGCGACCCTGCCACGATGGGGCTGCGCCCGGACGGAGAAGAACTAAAAATCGACCTCAATATACCGGTGCAGGAAAGCGGGTTGTCCCTGGGCGAAGCGGCGCGAACCCGGAGGTTCTGGATGCTCTGCCCGGCTTTCCTGATTACCCTGTTCGGCACGATGACGGTTATCGTGCATTTTGCCCCTTATGTTGTTTATCTCGGGTTTTCCACGTCCTTCAGCGCCACCATGATATCGGTCATCGGGGGGGCGAGCATTGCCGGCAGGCTGGTTATGGGTATCTTCACCGACAAACACGGCGGGGGCCGCGGCATGATGCTTTCATTTTTATTGCTTGCCCTGTCCTTCGGCTGGCTGCAGTTCGCCAGGGACGCCTGGGCCTTAACCCTCTTTGCGCTGGTCTACGGCTTTTGTCACGGGGGCTTTTACGCAATTATCTCGCCGACGGTAGCCGAGCTCTTCGGTATTCGCTTCCACGGCTCCATCTTCGGCGTCGTCGTCTTCAGCGGTTCAATCGGAGGTTTCCTCGGCCCGCTGATTACCGGGCGCATCGCGGACACTGCCAGCTACCAGACCGCCTTCCTGCTGCCGCTCTGGCTGGCGGTGCTGGGGTTTATACTTATCGCCGCCTCAGGTTCGGCGCAGCGCAAAACCGCGACCTCTTTAGGATAGCGATATTGATACCGTCACGGTAGAAGTGAGGTATTATTCCTTTTTTCTGATTACCATGATGCCCAGGACGACCACCGGTATGGTGAGCACCGCCCAGACAACGGCCTCCGAGGTGGTGAACGGCGGTTCCGCGATGACGCCGACCAGGAACAGGATGAAGGCGATGATTACCAGGATACTGAAAACGACGCTGTACCAGGCTAAGGCTTTCATGGTCACCTCCCGAAATATATTCTGTTGGGAAAGATTATATCACACGGCCCTCTTGCCGCGCTTTCCGGTCCAGGTACAGGCCGATGGCCTGCATATTTTGCTATCCTCCCCGCCCCCATCTTTGTCATTCTGAGCGCAGCGAAGAATCTCATTCGTTTTAACCCCTCCCCCCTGTCATTGCGAGGAGCGCAGCGACGTGGCAATCTCTGTCTTTGTCCATGCGAACCCTCCCCCG
>MGNX01000048.1 GCA_001796935.1 Chloroflexi bacterium RBG_16_60_22 | reverse complement strand
AAGCCGTAAAAACGGAAAAAACCGGCCGCACCCTGAAGTTCGGCTTCTGCCCCCGGTGCGGACGGAAAGGACTCTACCGTGTCCGGCAGCGCTACAGTCGCTGCCGTTACTGCGGGCTCTACCGGATAGCCCGGCCGGGACAGGACTTTTAAAGGGTCACCGTCGGCGGAGTCAGTCAGATGGTCTTCCTGAAGGACTTACTGGCCTGGTTACACGGAATGCTCGACGTGATGGCCTACCGGCTTATTTTCCGCTGAGTCGCTAACCGGGCACGACCTTGACCAGCAGGTGCCGACTCCGCGGGCCGTCGAACTCGCAGAAGAAGACGCCCTGCCACGTCCCCAGCACCAGCTTGCCGTCCTCGATGAACAGCATCCCGGAGTCGCCGATGAGGCTAGCCTTGATATGAGCCGGCGAGTTGCCCTCCCGGTGCCGGTACCTGTCATGCTGCGGCGCCATCAACTCCAGCTGCGCGGCGATGTCCTCGACCACGGAGGGGTCGGCGTGCTCGCTGACCATCACCGCGGCCGTGGTGTGCGGCACGAAAACGTAGCAGACGCCGTTCTTCACCCCGCTCCCCCCGACGATTTCCCTGACTGTGGCGGTAACATCCTGGAACTCCACCCGCGAGCCTGTTTTTATGTCAAGTCTATGAATCAAAGCGCACCCCTGAACGGAGATTATCGTTATTATCCTACACCCTGCCCTTGTGTATGGCAACACGATTTACCTTTCTCCTAAGCCCATCCCCTCGGGTGTTACCTATTCCCACCCTGACCGCCCCCGGGGCATCGGGGGCTTAGGGCACTGAGAAATCCCTCTCAATCTCCCTTTACGAAAGGGAGACGACCCACCGTCTGTGAAGCGTTGTCCCCCTTTGAAAAAGGGGGATTTTACTCTTCCCCCCGAGGGGAGTAGCCGCGAAGAGGGGCGGCAGCCCCTCTTAATAATTTATCCCCCTCTCCAACCAGATTATTTAAAGGTTAGCACAGTGTAGCTGGTTGGAGAGGGGGACACAGGGGGTGAGGTAGACAAATAGCCCAGCCACCTTACCCCTCCTCTGGATTCCCGCCTTCGCGGGAATGACAAAAAGTGCTACAATATATCCATACCCGCATTAGCTGGAAATACATCATTAAAGGAAGGTGCGCCCATGGGCAGGACCGACAAATATATCGTCACGGAGCTGAAAGAACCCCCGGAGAAAAAAGCGATTGCCGAGAGCTATTCAAAGTTCGCCAAACGCATCCTCTGGATGGACAAAAACGTGGTGGAGGGGGCCTTCCACATGAACACCGCCTGGTACCTCAAGGCTACCGAAAGCCTCGAGTCCGTGCCCCATTCCCATGACACCGACGAGATAATCGGCTTCTTCGGCAACAACCCGGCCGACCCCTACGACCTCGGCGGGGAGATTGAGTTCTGGCTGGAAGACGAAAAACACGTCCTCACTAAAAGCTGCATGCTCTTCGTCCCGGCGGGCATGAAACACTGCCCGATGGTGCTCAAGCGCATCGACCGCCCCATCTTCCACTTCACCACCGTCACCGGCGGCAAGTACATCAAGGAAGAAGCCTAGAAAACCGTCGAAAAAGCGGGTAAAAGCCGGATAAACCTCCCTTGACGCCCGAGAACGTCTCTAGTATTATCAAATCATCAGGTCTTTTTAGTACCGTGAAGGAGTGAACATAAAATAACATGATTGTCGAGATGAAGACCGGCGCCTCCCAGGAAGAAGTCGATGGCGTCGTGGAGAAAGCCAGGTCGCTGGAGCTGGGCGTCCAGCTGAACCTGGGCACGGACAAGGTGGTGGTGGCGCTGCTGGGGAGCAATACCGGCCAGATACCCACGGATATCTTCGCCGTGCTCCCCGGCGTCGAGAGCGTTACCCGGATAATGAAGCCCTACAAGCTCGCCTCCCGGGAGTTCCGCCCCCGGGACACCCGTTTTAGCGTCGGGGGGGTGAAAGTCGGCGGGGAGAGGGTGGTGGTTATCGCCGGTCCCTGCGCCGTGGAGAGCGAGAAGCAGCTCATGGAGGCCGCCGAAGCCGTGAAAAAGGCCGGGGCCACCGTCCTGCGCGGCGGAGCCTTCAAGCCCCGCACCTCTCCCTTCAGCTTCCAGGGGCTACAGAAGAAGGGGCTGGAGCTGCTGGCCAGGGCCCGCGAGCAGTTCGGTATGCCGGTGGTCACCGAGGTCGTCAATCCCCAGGACGTCGAGCTGGTGGCCTCTTACGCCGACATGCTCCAGGTGGGCTCGCGCAACATGCAGAATTTCGCCCTGCTCACCAATGCCGGCAAGAGCCGCCGTCCCGTGGTGTTGAAGCGCGGCTTCTCCTGCACCATTACCGAGTGGCTGCTGGCGGCGGACTACCTCCTGGCGGGGGGCAACAACGAGGTCATTCTCTGCGAGCGGGGCATCCGTACCTTTGAAGACAGTGTCCGCTTCTCCCTGGATATCTCCGCTATCCCGGTCCTGAAGAAAAACAGCCACCTGCCGGTCTTCGTCGACCCCAGTCATGCCGCCGGGCACTACTCGCTGGTGCCGGCCATCGCCAAGGCGGCCGTGGCCGCCGGTGCCGACGGGCTGCTCATCGAGGTCCACCCCAATCCCAAGGAGGCCCTCGTCGACGGACTGCAATCGCTGACGCTGGAAAACTTCTCTGCCTTGATGGAAGAACTCAGGCCCATCGCCGCAGCGGTCGGGCGGAGTATTTAGTCTACTTTATATTGGCATAAAGTGATGATAATTGCTTAAGGACTACCACGTCCTGCAGGTGGACGGAATCTCCATCGTGGGGCAGCTTTTCCTGCCCGATGCCGCCGGAGAATACCCCCTGGCCTGTATCTGCCACGGCGTGCCCTCCGGCAATCCCCCCGAGCCCGGTGACGGGGGCTATCCGGCCCTGGCCGAGAGGGTCGGCGGCGAAGGGTTTGCCGTCTTTATCTTCAACTTCCGGGGGACGGGGGACAGTGGCGGCAACCTCGACATCTTCGCCTGGACCCGCGACCTCCGGGCGGTTATCGATTTCCTCTGGGAGCGCGGCGGCTTCGATAGGTCCCGCTTTTCCCTGGTCGGTTTCAGCGGCGGGGCGGCCGTCTCCGTGTACGTCGCCTCACATGACGCGCGGGTATCCGGCGTGGCGGCTGCCGCCTGCCCGGCCCACTTCGGGCTTTTCACGCAGGCCGGGCCGCAGTCCGTCATCGACCGCTACCGCCGCATCGGCGCCATCAGGGACGCCGATTTTCCGCCGTCGGTCGAGGGGTGGTTCGACGACCTGGAAAAGGTGACGCCGCTCGACCACGTGGCCGGCATCGCACCACGGCCGCTCCTGCTCGTCCACGGCGACCGCGACGAGACGGTGCCGGTGGAACACGCCCGCCAGCTTTACGCCAGGACCGGGGAACCCCGGAAGCTCGTCATCATCGAGGGGGCCGGCCACCGGCTGCGGCGCGAGGAAAGGGCCGTCAACGCCATTATCGACTGGCTGAAGTCGGGGTAATCCCCCTCATAATTGATTGACCCGCCTCCGGCGGTGTTCTATAATTAAAATAGAGGGATAATCAAGACTAACTATAAGGCAGGTTTTCCTTGCACGAGTCTTGCGGCGTTTTTGGCGTTTATTCCCCTGATGAGGATGTAGCCCGCCTTACCTTTTTCGCCCTTTTCGCCCTCCAGCACCGCGGCCAGGAAAGCTCCGGCATCGCCACCGCCGACGGCCGTAAAATCCGCCTCTTCACCGGCATGGGCCGGGTGTCCAACGTTTTCAACGAGGAGTCTCTCAAACAGCTCACCGGACACATCGCCATCGGCCATAACCGCTACTCCACGGCGGGCTCCAGCCGGCCGGATAACGCCCAGCCCATTCTGGTCGGCAACGGCGCCGCGAACACGATGGCCATCGCCCACAACGGCAACGTCATCAACGCCACCCACCTCTACGAGGAGCTCGCCGGTCAGGGTTACACGTTCCGCGGCAGCACGGATACCGAGGTTATCGCCAACCTCATTATCTCCTCCCCGGACCGGGACTGGGTGGACAAGATAAGGTACGCCATGCGCCGTCTCCAGGGGGCCTATTCCCTGGCTATCATGACGCCGAAGGAGCTGTTCGCGGTGCGCGACCCCTTCGGGGTACGGCCCCTGTGCCTGGGGACGGTCGACGGCGGCCATGTGATTGCTTCCGAGACCTGCGCCCTGAACCACATCGGCGCCGAGTTCGTCCGGGAGATTGAGCCTGACGAGATTGTCCAGATTAACGAGAATGGCGTGGCCAGCTTCCCCGGGGATTCGCGCCGGAGGGGGGCCTGCATCTTTGAGTATATCTACTTCGCCCGGCCGGACAGCCTGATTAACGGGCGGCTGCTCTACCCGGCCCGGCAGGCCATGGGTGCCGGCCTGGCGCGGGAGCACCCGGTTGACGCCGACCTGGTCATGGGCGTGCCGGACTCGGCTACGGCGGCCGGCACCGGCTATGCCCGGGAGTCCGGCATCCCGGTCGTCGAAGGGTTGATTAAGAACCGTTACATCGGGCGAACCTTCATCGAGCCGGACCAGCGTATCCGGGACCTGGGCGTCAAGCTGAAGTTCAATCCGCTGCCCCAGGTGCTGGACGGAGAGCGCCTGGTGGTCGTTGACGACAGCATCGTCCGCGGCACGACGACCCCCAGCGTGGTGAAGATACTGCGCAAGGCGGGCGCCAAGGAGATTCACATGCGTATCTGTGCGCCGCCGATTAAGTACCCGTGTTTCTTCGGGGTGGACATGGCGACGCGCCGTGAGCTCATCGCCGCGCAGAAGAGCATCCCGGAAATCTGCGAGTTCATCGGCGCCGATTCGCTGGGCTACCTGAGCATCGAGGGGCTGATTAAGGCGGTGGACCTGCCGCGGGACAGGTTCTGCCTGGCCTGCTTCACCGGCGATTACCCCATACCGGTACAGCTTGAAATGGATAAGCTGGCCCTGGAGAACCTGGCCGCCGGGCATCCCGACGCCTGCAACGGCACCGAAGGCCGGTAGGGACTGGCTTTTCCTATATTTTTTCTTTCTGTTTGTATTTGATTGATTAAACCGTCACTGCGAGGAGCGCCGCGACGAAGTAATCTTAAAACATTCATACAGATTGCTTCGCCTTCGGCTCGCGATGATATTACCAACCCCTCTTGACAAAAGAACAATTCCGGTATATATTATTTCTAGAACAGGTGTTCGCTTCGGGACCGGCATGAAAAAGATATCGGACAAGCAGCGGCGCATCATCGGCTTTATCGACCGTTTTCTCACGGACAGGGGTTATCCCCCCTCCGTACGGGACATCCAGTCCGCCTGCAATATCAGCTCGACATCGGTAGTAGACTATAATCTGAAAATCCTGGAGAGCCAGGGGTATATCCAGCGCCATGCCGATGTCTCGCGCGGCATCAGGCTGCTCACCCGCAACACCGCGGCCGGGGGGCTGGTGCCCGTGCCCGTTATCGGGCAGATTGCCGCCGGTGAGCCGATACCCGTACCAGCCCCCGATACCTGGGACGTGGCGGCGGTATCGGAGACGATGGGCGTCCCCGGAGAGTTGACCCGGGGAAGGGAAGGGGTCTACGCCCTGCGGGTCAAGGGCATGTCCATGGTGGACGCCCTCATCAACGACGGGGACATCGTGCTCATGCAGCACGTCAGCGCCGTGGAGAACGGCGAGATGGCCGCCGTCTGGCTCCGGGCGGAAAAAGAAGCCACCCTGAAAAAGGTCTACGTGGAGCCCAACCGCGTCCGGCTCCAGCCGGCCAACAGCCAGATGCAGCCGCTCTACGCCGCCCCGGATAACGTGGAGATTCAAGGCAGGGTCATTGCCGTGGTCCGGCAGGTGTCCTGAGGCCGGCGCTATCTCTTATAGACCGGGGTGCACCAGTCCAGGTACTTGGGGTGGTTGCCCCGGATGACCCTGGCATAGATTTCCTGCAGCTTGGCGGTGATTTCGCCAATTTCCCCGTCGCCTATCTTCCGGTGGTCTATCTCCGCCACCGGGGTCACGTGAGCGGCCGTGCCGGTCAGGAAGCACTCGTCGGCGGTATAGAGCTCGCTGCGGCTGATGGACCGGTAGACCGTCTTGAGGCCCAGCTCTTTCTCCGCCAGCTCGATGACCGTGTTGCGGGTGATGCCGATAAGAATATTGTTATAGCTGGCCGGCGTCACCAGCTGGCCGTTAATCACCAGGAAGAGGTTTTCCCCGCTCCCCTCCGAGACGTGCCCGTCCGGTGACAGCATGATGGCCTCGTCGAAACCGTTGCTCTGGGCCTCCGTCTTGGCCAGGGCGTTGTTGATGTAGATGCCGGCGGCCTTTATCTGGGGCGGTATCACGTTGTCCTGGGGGCGGTGCCAGGATGAAACGCAGCAACGGGCCTTGTCCACGTCGAGGTAAGGCCCCCACGGTATCACGAGCACGAAGAAACCGTCCTCCAGGTTATGGAGGCGCACCCCCAGCGCCTGGGAGCTTTTATAGGCCACCGGCCGGACATAGGCGTCTTCCTGGAAGCCGCACTTCGCCACCAGCTCCACGGTTAGCCGGCAGAGCTCGTCGATAGCGTTGGGCAGGGCGATTTTCAGCACCCGGCACCCGTCCTGGAGTCGTTCGTAGTGCTCACGGAGGCGGAAGATGTAGGTCTGCTTCTGTTCAGCGTTCCAGTTCCCCCGGATGCCCTCGAAGATGGCGGTGCCGTAGTGGAAGGAATTGGTCATAATCCCGATTTTAGCTTCTTCCAGCGGGACGAACTTCTTCTCAAAGTAGGCGTAAGATGGCATTTGGCGGTCTCCTTTCCGATACCGTCCATTATAACGAGTGGCAGCTTGAAAAACAAGTGAGGTCACCCTCCTGCGGGCTTGACAGGTAAATTACCTGCCACGTATAATCCTGGTAGCAGTAGCGTTTTCTTCCGCCCGGGCGGATTTTTATTAGGGGGACGTGTCACATGAGTAGCCAGATCGGTATTCCAAAAGGGGCGGCCATCGCCATCAGTGACCTGCTGGAACACTGTGCCAAAATCCAGCCGGGCCAGGAGGTGGTGATTCTGGCGCAGCTTGACGGACTTTACGGGGGCGATAACCTCGTTGACGAGGAAGCCATAGCCTGGATTCAGGCGGGCGTTCAGGTGCGCGGCGCCAATGCCTCGGTGCTCTGGATTGATGAGCCGGCCCGGGCCCACGCCTGGCGGTTCCCCCCCGTCGTTAAGGCCGCCTTGTCAGCCTGCGATGTTTTTATTAACCACTCGTTCGACCTCGTCACGGAAGAGATAGCC
>MGNX01000047.1:19441-33273 GCA_001796935.1 Chloroflexi bacterium RBG_16_60_22 | reverse complement strand
GCTGGCCGGGCTGATGCTGCTGACCGTGAGTGACGTCGTCCTTCGCTTCTTCTTCACCAAGCCTATCCAGGGGAGCCTGGAGGTTACCGAGCTGCTGATGATTATCATGGTCTATCCGGGGCTGGCCTGGGTGGCGGTGAGGAGGATTAATGTCAAGGTGGACCTGGTGGTTAACCGTTTTTCCCCCAGAGTTCAGGGGATATTTGACACGGTTACCTGCCTCATGAGCCTCGCCGTGGCGGCTCTCATCTTCTGGTACAATATACCGCAGGCATTTTACATGATGGAAAGAGGCATCGGTACTGACACGCTCAAGATTGTGCACTGGCCCTTCTTCTGGCTGATTGCCTTTGCTTATTTTCTGCTCTGCTTCGTCTTGATAACCAACTTAATAGAGTTTTCCAAAAAGGCGGCCAAAGGATGAGCCCGGAAATTATCGGACTCTTCGGCATACTGGCCCTGGTGGTCCTGCTGTTCGCCCGGATGTGGATAGGGTTCGCCATGGCCTTCATCGGTTTTGCCGGGCTGATTGTCCTGACCGGGTTCGATAAAGCCGGGATAGTCCTGGGCACCATCCCCTTCTCCCGCATCAGCTTCTACCCCATCTCGGCGCTGCCCCTGTTCGTTCTCATGGGCATCGTCGTCGGCGATGCCGGCCTGAGTTCCGATTTATACGATACGGCTTACAAGTGGTTCGGGCGTATGAGAGGGGGACTCGCCATCGCCACGGTCTTCGCTTCCGGTGCCTTCGCCGCCATCACCGGCTCCAGCGCCGCTTCCGTGGTGACCATGGGCAAGGTGGCCCTGCCGGAGATGATTCGGTACAACTATGACCCCAGGCTGGCCACGGGAATCATCGCCGCGGGCGGCACCATCGGCATCCTGATACCGCCGAGCCTGGGCTTTATCCTCTACGCCATCCTCACCGAGGAATCAATCGGCCGGCTGTTCATGGCGGGCATCATCCCCGGTATCCTGGAGGTCCTTTTCTACGCCGTCACCATCTATATCATGTGCCTGTTTAATCCCAGCCTGGGTCCCAAGGGGACTTCATCGCCGTTTAAGGCAAAAATTTACTCCCTGAAGAACACCTGGCCGGTAATGGCCCTCTTCCTGCTGGTCATCGGTGGCATCTACGGCGGCATCTTCACCCCCACCGAGGCCGGGGCCATCGGCGCGTTCGGGGCCATGGTCATCACCGTGGCCATGCGCCGACTGAACGGGCGTGGACTGCTTACCGCCCTGAACCAGGCACTGGCGACCACCGCCATGATTATCGTCCTGGTGGTGGGGGCCTTCATCTTCGCCAACTTCATGGCCAAGAGCAAGCTGCCGTTTGTCTTCGGCGAGGTAGTTTCCAACATGGCCGTGTCCCGGTACGTGATCCTGACCGGTATTATCTTCGTCTATATTATTCTCGGCATGTTCCTGGACATCTTTTCCTCGATACTGCTCACCATCCCCGTCATTTTCCCGGCCATTCTGGCCATGGGATTTGACCCGATATGGTTTGGCGTGATAATGGTGCGCATCATGGAAATCGGCTTAATCACGCCGCCCATCGGCATGAACGTTTTTATCCTGGGCGGTGTTACGGATATCCCGCTGGGTACCATTTTCCGGGGTATTGTGCCCTTTGTCATCGCGGATATACTTCACGTTGCCCTGCTGGTGGCCGTCCCGCAGCTCTCCCTGTTCCTGCCGCAAACCATGTTCTGATAACCAGCCACCCCGATAAATACCCGCGCCAACCCATGCTTTACCTGCCCGCTTCTCCTTAGCTTCTGAGGATAACGCCATAATTACCCTTGACACCAGAAAAACCGAACTTTTATAATTTAAAGATATATACGACCTTTTTTATCATGTTACTCAACAATTCCTGCGCTACGCCGATAACCTGAAAAGAAAATTACGGAGGATTAATAATCCTTTTTAACATTAAAAATAGAGGGGGTGATAAAGTATAAAAAATACCAGTCTGCCTGATATCTAAAATCAGAATTTACCCGACGATTACAGTAACTGAAAGGAGTGATACACTTAGTGAAAAAATTAGTAGCCATAACAATTGCGGTAATCTTTGTTGCCGCCATCATTCTGGCCGGATGTTCCCAGCAGGCGCCGGCACCAGCCCCCGGCCAGGCCACGACCCTGAATCCGTCTACCCCGCAGGGGCCCACGACCATTACCGCTCAAACACCGGCGGCACCGTCGGCACCAAAACCGGCCCCGGCCCCGGACAAGGTCTATAAGCTTAAATATTCGGACTGGGGTGCATCTTCCTCTCCCCTCGCCCCGGTGGCCATGGCCATGGGCAAGGCCATGGAGGAACGCTCCGGCGGCCGGCTCAAGGTCGAGTTCTACTGGGCGGAGGCCCTGCTGAAGCGCGATGATACCGTCCGCGGCGTTGACGCCGGACTGGCCGAAATGGCCCTCTACGTCCTCGGGTCCCTTGGCGGTTACCACCAGATTAACCGGGTCATCGACCTGCCCGGCTCCGGCCTGCCCGGCCAGCCTCTCGGTACGGATATTTACTGGAAACTCTACAATAAATATCCGGAATTTCAAAAGGAATACGGCAACACCTTCCCGCTCATCATGCGCAAGATGCCGGGCGAGCACATGCACACCACGGACAGGTTCCGCCTGGTCAAGGTCCCCGCGGACATGGCCGGCCTCAAGACCTACGCTAACCCCCAGATGGCGCCCCAGCTGAGCACCGTGGGCGCGGCTGTCATCAACGTGGGCGTGCCGGAGTGGTACAACTCTCTCAAGACCGGGCTGCAACAGGGAATGCTCATCCACTGGAACGCCCTCTTCGGGATGAAACTCATGGAGCTGTTCAAGTACCACACCGTCATCGGCCAGGGTGGCGTCGGCATGCAGACCATGGGTGTTATCATGAACCGCGATGCCCTCGCCGAGCTGCCGGCCGACCTGCAGAAAATTGTCCTGGATACCGGCAAAGAGTACCAGAACATCGGCAACGAGTCGGACCTCAAGGTCCAGCAGATGGGCATCGACCAGGCCGGGCAGATGGGCCAGCAGATTTATGAGGCCACGCCCGCCGAGCAGCAGCAGTGGTTCGACCTTTTGAAGCCCATCCACGAGCAGTGGATAGTCGATTCCGAGAAGGCCGGGTATGCCAACGCCCGGGCCGTCTACGACGACATGATGGCGATGATCAAGGCAGGTAAGTAACCAGTACCCCTTAATACACGACACAGGCAAGGTGAGGCCGGGGCAGCCATGTTCCGGCCTCACTTTTTTTCGCCTTCCCCGCGGCGTCTCAAACGAGCCGCCATCAGGCTTCCGGGAAGAGAAACCGAATTTGCGTTTTTTCCCCTCGGAACCGCAGTTCCAAAACCCTTGACAACCTTGAATTCAAGCCCCTATAATGTTCAATCAGACGCATAAAATTATCGCCGCAGGATACCCTTAATAACCTTGAGGAGCTTCTACTCTCAGAGCCGGAGACCCCTGTCTAGCATCGAGGTTGGGAAAGGAGGTGAAGAACAGTCATCATCTTTGCAATCACTTCTACCGCAAATTTCTCAACGTACCTTTTTATCATATAAAGGAGGCGATGTAACATGAAAAAACTCATTTTGATATCACTGGTAGTGATTCTGTTAGTCGGCACGGTCCTGGCCGGCTGTGCCAAGCAGGCGGCCCCTTCGCCCGCCCCGGCACCGGCCGCCCCGGCCCCGAAACCGGCGGAGCAGGGTAAATTCATCGTCATCGAACCGTCGATACCGGCCGCCCCGGCCCCGAAGCCGGCCGTGGCCCCGGCAAAAGTGTACAAACTCCGGTTCAATGACTGGGGCCCGGCCCAGATAGACATCGGCGTGCGAGCCCAGGAATGGGCCAAGGTTATCGAAGACCGCTCCGGCGGGCGGATTGAAATTGACACTTTCTTCACCGAGTCCCTGCTCAAGCGCGCCGATACCTACCGCGGCACCGAGGCCGGACTGGCCGATGTCGCCCTCTACGTTCTCGGCGCCAACCCGGGCATCCACCAGATTAACCGCGTCATCGATTTGCCCGGCACCGGCATCCCCGGACAGATAGCCCAGCAGGAAATATACGAGAAACTTAGAGCAAAATATCCGGAGATGCTCAAAGAGTACGGGAATGTCTTCCCGCTCATCATGCGCGGACTCCCGGCCGAGCACATTCATACCACCGGCAAGTTCCGCCTGGTCAGGGTCCCCGCGGATGCCGCCGGCCTCAAGACCTACGCCAATGCCCTCTGGTCCGATGCCCTCGGTAGCATCGGGGTGGCCATCGTCAATCCGGCCGTCATGGACTGGTACCTGTCGCTGGACAGGAACCTCATCCAAGGCATGTTCATTCACTGGCTGGCCATCTACTCGTTCGGCCTGACGGAGCTGATGAAGTACCATACCCTCATCGGTGAAAGCGGCGCCGGGATGCAGACCTTCGGCTACATCATGAACAAAGACTCCTTTGCCGAATTGCCGGCCGACCTGCAGAAAATCGTCCTGGACACCAGCACCGAGTGGTTCAGCAAGTACCGGGAAGATGACCCAAAGACCATTCAGGCCGGGATAGACCTGGCCAAGAAGCTGGGGAACCAGGTCGTTACGCTGACCCCGGAGGAGCAGCAGCAGTGGCTTGACCTGGCCAAACCCATCCATGAGAAATGGATCGCCGATTCCGAGAAAGCCGGGTATGCCAACGCCAGGGCCATCTACAACGACATGATGGCGATGGTCAAGGAATACAAGTAAAAAGACGGTCTGACTGACCGCAAGCTGCTCAAGGACTGATAGAGTGGGGCTGGTTTCCTTAAAGTTCCAGCCTCATTCTTTTTATTCTTTACGGTATTTAAAATCCCCGCCTGGAATTCTTAATGTCACCACAACCGCCCTCCGGACCGGCCTGAGGTAAAATAAAGGCTTGACATTCCACAGGGCGGAACTTATAATTAAAAAATTGTAAGGACTGTTTTCGCTTTTCATATTTATTCCGGTAACACCAGTTTATTAATATTATTTCCAACAAGCCAGGAGGTGATGTAAATCGGATTTATTATCGATGAGAAATCTTGGGCTTCAGTTTAACCAATCAATTCAAAAGGAGTAGTGAAAAATGAAGAGGTTAGCCCTGATACCATTATTGTTGATACTGTTAGCAGGAATGATTCTTGCCAGCTGCTCCCAGGCGGCACCGGCGCCAGCCCCCGGCCAGGCCACGATTCTGAATCCGTCTACCCCGCAGGGGCCCACGACGATTACGCCACAGATACCGGCGGCACCAGCTCCGGCACCCGCACCCGCTCCAGCCAAAGTATATAAGCTCAGGTATTCTGACTGGGGACCATCCGTTACCGGCCGGGCCAAGATTGCCCAGCAAATGGCCAGGGTCCTCGAGGAGCGGACCGGGGGCAGGGTGAAAACTGATTTATTCTTTGCGGCCAGCCTGCTCTCGTCGACGGACACCTACCGCGGTGTCGAAGCCGGGCTGGCTGACATGGCCGTCTACGTCCTGGGCTCCTTCGGCAGCAAGCAGCACCAGTTGAACCGGGTGATTGATTTACCCGGTATTGGCATGCCCAGCATGAAAGCCGGTACGGAAATATACTATAAACTGATGGCTAAATACCCTGAAATGGATAAAGAATACGGGGATGCCTTTACTCTGACCATACACAAGCTGCCGGCCGAACACATGCACACTACCGATAAGTTTCACCTGGTGAAGAGTCCCGCGGACATGGCCGGCGTCAAGACTTACGCCAATCCCATGATGGTTGACCGGCTGGCCAGCGTTCACGCGGCTATCGTTGATGTGGGTGTACCCCAGTGGTACTCGGCCCTGGAGAGAAATCTCCAGCAGGGTATGCTTATCCACTGGAACGCCCTCTACGACTTTGGCCTCATGGAGCTATTCAAATACCATACGGTAATAGGGGATAGCGGCGTTGAGATGCAGTCTATCGGCGTAGTGATGAACCGGAATACCTTTAACAGCATGCCGGCTGATATCCAGGGGATAGTACTGGATTTTGCTAAAGATTGGCGGGAGGCCGACCTGCAGGACAAGCTCAACGTGCAGCAGGCAGCCATCAACCAGGCCAAACAAATGGGGCACGAGATTTATAACGCCACACCAGCAGAAGTACAGCAATGGTATGACCTTTTTAAACCGATGCAAGAGCAATGGATAGCCGATACCGAAGCCGCCGGTCGCTCCAGTGCCCGGGCTGTCTTTAACGACATGCTGCAGATGATCAAGGACTACAAGTAAACCTGAAAACAGGGTAATTACAGCATCAGTGAGGCCGGTCCGGCCATGCTCCGGCCTCACTTCTTTTTAAGAATCAGCCGCCGCTAACCTGGAACGGCCGTGGAGAACTATTCCATACACCCTTGAAAAACTTCCGTGCTTCCGGTGAATATTAACCGGTTTTTAATATTCGTCTGTTATGCTGTTCTCAGAAAGGAGGTAGAAAACATGTTGAAAAGTAAGAAGGTTATCATCATCGCGCTACTGGCGGTCGTCACACTGGCCGGGACCGTCGGAGGGGTGGTCCTGGCTAATACGGGAGACGGCACCGGCCCGGCCAACGGCGCGGCTTTCACGGAAAGGGTAGCGGCCATCTACGAGGCCAAGACGGGAGAGGCCCTCGATACCGACGCGCTCCAGAACGCCTTTACGCAGGCCAGGCAAGAGCTGATGACTGAAGCCCGCGAAGCCTTCAAGCAGAAGCTCCTTGACGAGGGTAAAATAACCGAGGACCAGCTCAAGGCGTGGGAAGACTGGGTCCAGTCCCGACCGGATGTCGGCCCGTTTGGGCCCGGCATGCATGCCTTCGGCGGGCACCGCGGCTTCGGCGGCTTCCGCGGCGGACCCGGCCCGGGCTTCAACGGCTGGCAAGCGCCGGATACCACCCAGTAATAACCGGCATATTCCACGGAAAACAGAACAGGAATCAACCACGGGAGGGGGATTTTCCCCCTCCCTCCCTTTTACCCCAATTAACAATTTCTTAATATTTGTGTTATAACATTAGATGGAAGCTGGAAACGGGTCTGAGGACATCGGCGATGATGGGGAAAAGGGTCCTGGTAGTTGACGATGACGTCAAGACAGTGGAGCTGGTCAAGCTCTACCTGAACCGGGACGGCTACCGTGTCCTTACCGCTTACGAAGGCAACGAAGCCCTGCGCCTGGCCCGGGAGAGCCACCCCGACCTTATCGTACTGGACCTCATGCTGCCCGGCATCGACGGGCTGGAGATATGCCGCGTCCTCCGGGCCGAGTCCGATGTCCCCATCATCATGCTCACGGCACGCGCCACCGACGACGACCGCCTGGCCGGCCTGGACACCGGGGCGGACGACTACGTGACCAAGCCTTTCAGTCCCCGGGAGCTGGCGGCCAGGGTACGGGCGGTGCTCCGCCGCCTCCCCGGTGAAAGGGGACCGGAGAAAATCGAGCACGGCGCCCTCACCGTCAACTTTCTCAAGCACGAGGCCTACCTTGACGGAAGGTCGCTGAACCTCACGCCCATCGAGTTCAAGGTGCTGGGGGCGCTCGTCAAGGAACCGGGACGCGTGTTCAGTCGGGCACAGATTATCGAGAAGGCGCTCGGCTTTGATTTCGACGGCTTCGACCGCACCATCGATGTCCACATCCTCAAGCTGCGCCGCAAGCTCGAGCCGGACCCCCGCCACCCCAGGTTCATCAAGACCGTGTACGGCGCCGGCTACAAGCTCCTGGAGGACAACGGTGTTTCATAGCCTCACCTTCCGCCTGCTGGCCGCCTTCGCCATCGTCATCATCGTCATCATCGGCTCGGTGTTTTTTTTCACCTACCATACCACCCGCGGCGAAATCAGCCGCTTCGAACAGCGCCTGGAGCAGTCCCAGGACCGGCGGGTGGCGATGGACCTTTCCCGCTACTACTTTTTCGCCGGGAGCTGGGAGGGGATACAGCCGCTGGTGGTCCAGTGGGGCGATGTCTACGGACGCCGCATCATCCTGACCGAGGACGACGGCACGGTGGTGGCCGATTCCGACGAGAAGCTCCTGGGCGTGACCTACCAGACGGAAACTCCGGGCGTGCCCATGTCCGCCACGCCGGGAATTATGGGAACGATGGGCCCGGCGGGTGCCGATATCGGGAGGCTCTATATCAGCCACGGGGAATCGCGGGATATCGCCCGTGCCTCGATGCAAATCACCTACCGCACCATCGGGCGTTTCTTCCTCTGGGGGGGCCTGCTGGCCATCGCCATCGCCATCCTGCTGACCTTCATGCTATCGCGGCGCATCCTGGCACCCGTCAAAGCCCTGACCGGCGCCGCCCGGCAGTTCGGCAAGGGCGACTTCTCCCGGAGGGTGCCTTCCCGGGACAAGGGCGAGGTGGGCGAGCTGGCCGAGTCCTTCAACACCATGGCCGATAACCTGGAACGCAACGAGCGACTCCGCCGCGGCATGGTGGCAGACGTCGCTCACGAACTGAGGACGCCCCTCTCCAACCTCAGCGGCTACCTGGAGGCCATCCGCGACGGCGTTATTCAGCCGGACGAAGACGCTATCCGCTCCCTCAGCGAAGAGACGTCCACTCTTTCGCGGCTGGTCAAGGACCTTCAGGAGCTGAGCCTGGCAGATGCCGGCGAGCTCAACCTGGTCCGGCAGTCGGAGGATATCTCCCGTCTGGTCAGGGAGACCGTGACTTCCCTGCAGCCCAAGGCGTCCGCCAAGCACCTCAATATTTCGACCAACCTTCCCGAAGGGTTGCCGGGCGTTAATATCGATTCCCACCGCATCAGGCAGGTCCTGCACAACCTCCTGGACAACGCGGTGGTGCATACCGGCCCGGAAGGCCGTATCACGGTCAGGGCCCGGCACGAGGCCGGCCTGGTCTATGTCAGCGTGACCGACACCGGCGAGGGCATCAGCGCCGCGGACCTGCCCTTCATCTTCGAACGGTTCTACCGCGTGGACAGGTCCCGCACCCGCGCCACCGGCGGCAGCGGCCTGGGGCTGACCATCGCCAAACGCATGGTGGAGGCACACGGTGGCACGATCGAGGTCCGGAGCGAACCGGGGCACGGGACCACCTTCACCTTTACCCTGCCCGTTTCCGCATAATACGCCGTAGTGTTAATATTTGCTTAACAATGGCCTGACATACTGTTGGTTGGCAATAAACCTGAACCCGTCCGGGGAGGGGAAACAGGAGATAAAAATGAAGGTCTTCAAGATAGCCCTGGTGATAACTGTCCTGGGAATTCTCACCGTCTTGCTGGCGGGCTGCGGCGCGGGGGAGGATGAAGCCGCCGCATCCCAGGGCCAGCCGGCCGAGGTAACCCGCGGCGACCTTACCCTGGAGATTACGGCCGCCGGCAACCTGGCCCTGTCCCACACCGAGGACCTGCCCATCGACCTCTTCTACGCGAAGGGAACGGTCGAAAACGTGCTGGTGGAGGCCGGGGACACGGTGACGGAGGGGCAGGTTCTGGCCACGCTGGACACGGAAGAATGGGCCGACGAACTGGGTAACCTGGAGGATGCGGTGACTGCCCGGGAGCGCGACCTCACCCAGGCACAGATTAACCTGCAGACCGCCGGGCAGAACCTGAAAAACGCCCGTGACGCCGAGACCACCAAGGGCCTGGCGGTACTCAACGCCCAGATAAGCCTGCAGCAGGCGCAAAATACCCTGACGGCGGGCATTGCCGCTACCGATTTAAGTGCGGTAACCGCCGAACTGAACAAGGCCAAGGCCTGGTACCTGTATGTCAACACGACCCTCAAAGAATCGGGGAATATCAGCGTAGACGACTGGCTTCTGGCCTTCGAGCGCGCCAAGGACAGGCTGGACACCGCCCAGGCGAACTTCGATAACACCATCGCCGGTTACGACAGCCGCGAGCTTGACCTCAAGAAGAAGCAGGTGGAGGCCGCCGAGATATCTCTGGCGAACGCCCGGGAAGACCTGAGTGAAGTGGCCGCGGACGTTTCCCTGAAGGAACTGAACCTTGCCCTGGTCCAGGGGAAACTGGCCGACGCCGAAAAGTCCCTGGCCGATGCCGGGAAAGCCCTGGAAAAAGCCCGGGCCAAGAGCCCGGAGATTAAGGCCCCGTTTGACGGGTTCGTGACCAGTGTCAAAGTGGCCGGCGGAGATGAAGTCCTCAAGGGCACGGTAGCCGTCCAGATTGCCGACCCTGCCAAGTTCGAGGCCGATATTCTCGTCAGCGAGATGGATATCCTCCAGGTGAAGCTGGGCGGGCAGGCCTATGTCCAGGCTGACTCCTTGACGGGGGTAAAGCTGCCGGCTAAAGTCACCCACATCGCCCCCACCGCCACCATACAATCCGGCGTGGTCAACTATGTTGTCAGGGTGGAGCTGGACCCGGTTGAAGCGGCTCTCCCGCAAGAGCCGTCGACCGGAGCGCCGGCCGCGGCGGATACCGCCTCAGGAGAACTGCCGCTGCCGCTGCAGCGGGCCGTTGAAGCGGGCCGCATGACCCGGGCACAGGCCGAGGAGCTGATGAAACAGGGACCTCCCGCCGGTTTCACGTCGCCTTCGGGAGCGGTGTCCGGGCAGAGCAGCCAGGCGGCACAGAGCCAGGTCTCGGGCGCGTTGCCGGCCGATTTCCAGCTACGAGAAGGACTGACCGTCACCGTGAGCATCACCGTGGCCCAGAGGACCAATGCCCTGCTGGTACCCAATGCCGCCGTTTCCCATGAAGGGACCCGGAGCTACGTACAGGTGGTCACCGCCTCCGGCGCTCCGGAGAAGCGCGCCGTGCAGACCGGCATCAGCGACTGGCAGCACACGGAGATTACCGAAGGCCTGGAAGAAGGAGAAAAGGTACTCGTCCCGCAGGGCACGGTGGTGACGTCAACTTCGTCATCGGCGCCCCGGGGAGGCATGCCCTTCTTCGGTCCAGTGCCGCGCCGCTAAGGAAATCGCCGCCGATGATCAGACTGGAGAACATCACCAAGACCTACCCCATGGGCAAACGGGAGTTGACCGTGCTCCGGGAGGTAAACCTGGATATCAAGCAGGGCGAGCTGGTGGCCATCATGGGGCCCTCCGGCTCGGGGAAGTCCACCATGCTCAACCTGATGGGCTGCCTGGACAAGCCGACCTCCGGGAAGTACTACCTGGACGACCGCGAGGTCAGCCGCTTCAGCAGTGGCGAGCTGGCGCAGGTCAGGGGACGTAAAATCGGCTTCGTCTTCCAGACCTTCAACCTGCTGCCGCGTCTCTCGGCGCTGGCCAACGTAGAGCTCGGCATGAGGTACGTCGGCGGCAGCGACCGCCAGAAGGCCACGGACGCCCTGGTCAGGGTCGGCCTCGGTGAGCGGGCCGGCCACCGCCCCACGGAGCTTTCCGGCGGCGAGCAGCAGCGCGTGGCCATCGCCCGGGCGCTGGTGAAAAATCCCCCCCTGATACTCGCCGACGAGCCTACCGGTAACCTGGACAGCAAGTCCGGCCAGGAGATAATCAACATCCTGACCTCGCTGCACGCCGAGCAGGGCATTACCCTGATTATGATTACCCACGATGCCGGTATCGCCAGCCACTGCCAGCGTATTATCAACCTCATGGACGGGCAGGTCGTCTCGGAGGAAACGCCGTGAGGAAATGGCTCGACCCCCTGACCACCGCCTGGACGGGCGTCATCACCCACAAACTGCGCAGCTTCCTGACTATCCTGGGCATCGTCATCGGCGTCGGCGCCGTGATTACCCTGATGTCCGTGGGGCGGGGCGCCGAGGCCCAAATCCTCTCCAATATCCAGAACCTCGGCTCGAACCTGGTCACCGTCCGCCCCGGCGCCTTCACCTTCGGCGGCATCCGGGGTGGCATCTCGCAGACGCTAACGATAGAGGACTCCGAGGCTATATCACAACGAATCGACAACATCGCCGCCGTGGCCCCGTCATATAACAGCAACCTTCAGCTGGTGGTCGGCGGCAAGAACACGAACTCCCAGGTCACCGGCACCACCCCGGAATATATGAATGTAAACAACCTCAAGATTGCCAGCGGCTCCTTCTTTACCGCGGACGAATACCAGCGCGGGGCCAAGGTAGCCGTGCTCGGCTCCAACGTCGCCGAGACCCTTTTCCCCAGCTCCGAACCGGTCGGGCAGCAGATGCGCATGGGGACGATTATCGTCCGGGTCATCGGCGTCCTGCAGAGCAAGGGGGCCATGTTCGGCTCCCCGGACGACGCCATCTACATCCCGCTGACCGCCATGCAGCAGACGGTCGCCCAGCCGCGCACCGCCCAGGGCGGCCGCATCGTCTCCTCCATCGCCATCACGGTCAGCGATGCCGATAAGAACCAGTCGGTCATCGATGAAATTACCTCCCTCCTGCGCACCCGTCACCATCTCTCCCCTGCCGCGGATAACGATTTCAACATCATGTCCACGGAGGAAATCGCCAGCACCCTTTCCGAGGCCATCGGCACGATGACCCTGCTGCTGGGGGCCATCGCCGCCATCTCCCTGCTGGTAGGCGGCATCGGCGTGATGAACATCATGCTCGTCTCCGTCCTGGAAAGGACGCGGGAGATAGGCATCCGCAAGGCGCTGGGCGCCCGGGAGCGTGATATCTGGGGCCAGTTCCTCATCGAGGCGGCCTTCCTGACCTTCGCCGGCGGCATTATCGGGGTAATCGCCGGATGGGGAATATCCTATATCATCAACCGGCTCGGCGTGATGAACACCCTGGTGGCGCCGGACATCGTCGTCCTGGCTGTTTCCGTATCGGTGGGCATCGGCCTGTTCTTCGGGTTCTACCCCGCCTGGAACGCCTCCCGCCTCAACCCCATCGACGCCCTGAGGTCGGAATAGTCCCGGTCACCGGCGATACGTCATTAAATCCGAGGCTCCCGTGGCTTCTCCCATTTGACGCGCGGACATGCTACGTCATAATATGTTTACATCTGCCGGCGGGCGGCGGTCCTGCCGCGCTTTTAAGCATCCTGCTGCTCGCCTCTAAACGCGCCCGCTCCGGGAGAAAGGAAGGCCTGAAAATGGTAGGTATTACGTCGGTGGGAGCCTATCTCCCCATCTACCGGCTGAACCGTGAAGAAATCGCTAAAGCATGGGCAGGGCGGAGCGCGGGGGGCGCGAAGGCGGTGGCGGGCTACGACGAGGATACCGTGACCATGGCCGTGGCGGCCGCGCTGGACTGCCTGGGGCGGAGCGGGGGAAAAGCCGACGGTCTGTCGCTGGCGACGACCACCGCCCCCTATCAAGAAAAACAGTCGGCCGCTATCGTGGCCAGCGCCGCCGACCTCGCCGCCGGGTGCCATACCGCCGATATCACCGACTCCCTCCGGGCCCCGGCCATCGCCCTGAAATCGGCCATCGATGCGGTCAGGGCCGGTTCGGCGCAGAATGTTATCGTCGCTGCCGGGGACACCCGCCCGGCCGCCGCCAGGGGTACCCTAGAACAAACCCTCGGGGACGGCGCCGCCGCCCTGATGGTGGGGTCGGAGGGCGTCATCGCCGAAGTCGAGGGCAGCTACTCTATTTTCAACGATTTCACCGATTACTGGCGCATCGAGGGCGAGACCTTTATCCGCGCCGCCGAAGGCCGGTTCATCGACGAGGCGGGCTACCTCCCGACGATGCAGTCGGTGATTTCCGGCCTGCTGGCAAAATACAAGCTGGCTATCGGGGACTTTGCCAGAGTAGTCTATTACGCCGCCGATGCCCGGCAGCACGCCGCCCTGGCGCGGCGGCTCAAGCTGGACAAAGCGCAGGTGCAGGACACTCTTTATAACGACATCGGCAACACCGGTACGGCGTCGCCGCTGCTGATGC
>MGNX01000047.1:16123-19414 GCA_001796935.1 Chloroflexi bacterium RBG_16_60_22 | reverse complement strand
GCCAGCCCCGGCGACCGTATTCTGCTGGCCGGCTACGGCGACGGCGCCGATGCCTTCGTCCTCCGCGTCACCGACGAAATAAGAAAAATACAGAAACACCCGATTATATCCGACAAGCTGGCGGGCAAGACACCCATCAGCTACGGGCAGTACCTCACCTGGCGCGGCCTGGTGCCGGCGGAGGCTTCCACCCTGCCGGAGCGCTCGCCGCTGTCACTGCAGAACCGGTGGCGGGAGCGGAAGGTAATCTCCGCCCTGTACGGGGTCAGGTGCCAGGCCTGCGGGACCCCCCAGCTCTCCCAGATAGGCCAGGCGCTGCGGGTATGCGTCAACTGCCAGGCCAGGGACCGGTTCGAGGACTACAAGTTTTCCGATAAGAAGGGCAGGCTCTTCAGCTACGCCATCGACCAGCTCCAGCCCACCCTCAATCCCCCCGGCGTCAACGGGGTGGTGGACTTCGAGGGCGGCGGCCGGCTCATCTGCGAGCTTACCGACTGCGACCTCGATAAAGTCAGGGTGGGCATGCCGGTGGCGATGACCTTCCGCAAGATGTACCAGCTCCGCGGCCTCGTCAACTATTTCTGGAAAGCCCGGCCGGCGGAATAACCCCAGGAGGCAGAGCATGGAAAGTATCAAGGACAGGGTGGCCATCGTCGGGATGGGGTGCAGCAAGTTCGGGGAGCGGTGGGACAAGGGGGTGGAGGACCTCATCGTCGAGGCCGCCTACGAGGCTTTCGAGGACGCCGGCATCGGCCCGAAGGACATCCAGGCGGCCTGGGTAGGCACGGTGTTCTCCGGCCTCAGCGCCATCACCCTGGCGCCCCTGCAATTACAGTACATCCCGATGACCCGGGTGGAAAACATGTGCGCCACGGGGTCGGAGGCCCTGCGGGCGGCCAGCTACGCCGTAGCGGCCGGCGTCTGCGACGTGGCCCTGGCGGTGGGGGTGGAAAAGCTCAAGGACTCCGGGCAGACGGGCGTCAAGGGCCCGGCCGTGGTCGGGGACAACTCCGAGGGTAGCTCGGGCATCGGTCCCGGCTACAGTGCCCCGGCGTCCTTCGCCTACCTGGCCACGCGCTATTTCCACGACTACAAGCTCAAGCCGGAGGAGGGCAAGCGGCTGCTGGCGCAAATTGCCGTGAAGAACCACCATAACGGCAGTCTCAATCCCAAGGCGCACTTCCAGAACGAGCTGACCGTCGAGCAGGTGATGAACGCCCCGATTATCGCCTGGCCGCTGGGACTCTTCGACTGCTGCGGGGTCAGCGACGGCGCCGCGGCGGCCGTGGTCACCCGCGCCGACATGGCCAGAAACTTCCGGGCCGACCCCATCTATATCAAGGGTCTCCAGATAAACGTCGGGGCGCGTCAGGGCGCCATGATGCAGGACTACGACTTCGTTCACATCGAGGAGAACGTCCTCGGCTCCCGTAAAGTCTATGCCGAGGCCGGCGTCAAAGACCCGCGCCAGGAGATAAGCTGCGCCGAGGTGCACGACTGCTTCAGTATCCACGAGCTGATTGTCTACGAAGACCTGGGCTTCAGCCCGAGGGGCCGGGCCAGGGAGGACATCGAGGCCGGTACCTTCACCCTTGCGGGGGCGCTGCCGGTGAACACGGACGGCGGCCTCAAGTGCTTCGGCCACCCGCTCGGCGCCAGCGGGCTGAGGATGATGTACGAGGTCTACAAGCAGCTCCAGGGCAAGGCCGGGCCGCGGCAGGTGAAGAACCCCCGCCTGGGCCTGACCCACAACCTGGGCGGCAACGCCGGGACGGGCGTCTGCAGCTGCTTTATCGTCGGCAACGAAAAGTGAACGTCATTGCGAGGAGCACAGCGACGAAGCAATCCGTATCCCGGCGATATTAGATTGCTTCGCTTCGCTCGCAATGACGATGATAATACCGGCAAATGCTGAAATAATAAGAGGCAGGCGCGATATGAAGATGGCTCTGGAAGGGATAAGGGTAATCGACGTCAGCGAGGCCGGACTGGCCCCCGTTTGCTGCCGCATCCTGGCGGACATGGGCGCCGAGGTCATCAAGGTGGAGCGGACGGAGGGCGGCGACCAGACCCGCGGCATCCTGAAAATCAGCGGCAACGTGCCGGTCTACGATATCAACTACGTCTTCGAGTTCTATAACTTCAACAAGAAGGGCATCACCCTGGATTTAAAGCAGGCGGAGGGCCGGCAGATTCTCTACAAGCTGGTGGAAAAATCGGATGTCTTCGTGTGCAACTTCCGCCCCCATGCCCTGAAAAGCCTCGGCCTGGAGTACGAGACCATCGCCAGGATAAACCCCGGAATCATCTACGCCCACCTCAGCGGCTACGGCGTCCACGGGCCGGAGAAGGACGTGGGCGCCTACGACTTCGTGGGGTACTGGGCACGCAGCGGCGTCATGGCATCACTGGGGGAGCCGGGCACGCCGCTCGCCTTCCAGTTGCCCGGCTTCGGCGATAACACCACCGGTATGTACTCCGCCTGCGCTATCCTGATGGCATTGTTCCACCGGGAGCGCACCGGCGAGGGCCAGGAGGTCTGCACCTCCCTCCTCGGCGGGGGCATATGGTCGATGGGCATCGTCCTGTCCTCGGTGCTGGCCACCGGGCTGGAGTATCCGCGGGTCTCCCGGAAGGACGCCTCCAACCCCATCTTCAACAGCTATGAGTGCGCCGACGGCAAGTGGGTGCAGCTGGCCTGTATCCAGGGCGACCGCTACTGGTCCGGCGTCTGCCGGGCGCTGGATATCTGCGACCTGGAGAAAGACCCCCGCTTCGCCACCCACGAGAAACGCATGGAAAACCACGATGCCCTGATTCCGATACTGGACGAAGCCTTCAAGTCCAGACCACGGGACGAATGGGCCGAGCGACTCGGCCGGGAGGACATCATCTGGACGCTCGTCAGGACACCGGCGGAGACCGCCGCCGACCCTACCCCCTGGGCCAACGGCTACTACCGGGAAATCGACCACCCTTCCGGGAAAAAACTCAAGGCCATCATGCCCCCCTGGCAGTTCTCGAAGACGCCGCCCAGCCTGCGGAAAACAGCGCCCGAGCTTGGCCAGCACACCGAGGAGGTGCTCACCGAGCTCCTCGGCTATACCTGGGACGAGCTGACGGCCTTCAAAGAGAAGAAAGTCATCATTTAAGGAGCGGCGTTCTGTCTGCATTTGATTGATTAGACTGTCATTGCGAGGAGCCCGCCTGAGGCGGGCGACGCGGCAATCTCTTACTCCGGATTAGAGATTGCTTCGCCTTCGGCTCGCAATGACATTACCAACAAAAACC
>MGNX01000047.1:0-16113 GCA_001796935.1 Chloroflexi bacterium RBG_16_60_22 | reverse complement strand
GTCGGGCATGGGGGAGCTATTAAAAGGAAGAGTCGCCGTGGTCACCGGCGCCGGCAAGGGACTGGGCCGGGCGGAGGCCATCGGCCTGGCGGCGCAGGGCGCCGCCGTGGTGGTCAACGACCTGGGGACGAATATCGATGGCAGCAGCACATCCCCGGAGCCGGCCGACGCGGTGGCCGGGGAGATAAAGCAGGCCGGCGGCGCCGCGATGCCCAGCTACGAGAGCGTCGCCACCGAGGAGGGGGCGGGGAGGATAATCCGGGCGGCCATCGACAACTTCGGGCGACTCGACGTGCTGGTGAACAACGCCGGCTTCACCCGCGACCGCATGGTCTATAACGTCAGCGCCGATGAATGGGACGCCGTGATGAAGACCAACCTTTACGGCACCTTCTACTGCACCCGCCAAGCCTGCGCCATAATGAAACAGCAGGGCTACGGCCGGATTATCAATACCTCCTCCCACGCCGGCCTGGGCAACATGGGACAGGCCAGCTACTCCGCCGCCAAGGAGGGCATCATCGGGCTGACGCGCACGGTGGCCCGGGACATGGGGCGCTACGGGGTGACCTGCAATGCCATACGGCCGGTGGCCGGCACCCGGGGCTTCGAGGAGCTGGTCAAGGAGAAGGGCCTCCGCGAGGCCTGGGCCAGGATGTGGGGGGAAAAGGCCGCCGCAACACGGGTAAAGCAGATGCTGGAGCTTAACCGGCCGGAGGACGTGGCCAGCCTGGTCGTCTACCTGGCCAGCCAGGCCGCCGACAACGTCAACGGCTGCGTCTTCGAGGTCTGGCACGGCCATATCGGCATCTACACCGACCCCCCGCCGGTGGCGCAGGTAATCCGTAAGGACGGCCGGTGGACGCCGGAAGAGCTCGCCGGGAAAATGCCGGAGACGCTGACCCGGGACAAGGTCCGCGAGCTGCCGCCCATCTTCCCGTTCTGAACTTATCTCACCCTAAATGTCATTCTGAGGATTATTTTAAATGTCATTCCGAGGATAATTTTGATGTCATTCTGAGGATTATTTTAAATGTCATTCTGAGGAGCGCAGCGACGAAAGAATCCCCTCCGCCCCTGGACCCTTCGCTGCGCTCAGGGTGACACGATAAATGAATCACGGAAAAACCGAACTTTCATATATAAGGAAGGAGAGAGTCATGGTGAGGAAAATCGACCATATCGCCATCGTCGTTAAAGACGCCGACGCCGCCCTGAAGGTCTACTCCGAGATGTTCGGCTTCAAGGTCGTCGAGGAGATGGAAGGGCCGGCCGGCGAGTTCAAGGCCGTCCTGGTGGCCGCCGGCGATATCCGGCTGGAGTTCCTCCAGCCGCTGAAACCCGGGGGCAGCTTCGCCAGGTTCCTCGAGGAGAGGGGCGGCGGCCTGCACCACGTATCTTTCACCACCGACGACATTGCCGGGGAGCTGAAATCATTGAAGGCCAGGGGAAAGCAGCTGATTAACGAAGAGCCGATAACCCTGCCGACCGCCCGGATAGCCTTCATCCACCCGGGCGCCGCGGAAAACGTGCTCGTGGAGCTGGTGCAGCGGGGGAAGTAGGGGCCGCGTTTAACCGTGGCTCAGGCCACCAGCAGCCGGACCAGCTTCTTCACGTCGTCCAGGTCTTCCAGCTTCTCCACCATCTTGAGGAACGAGTCTGCCTTCTCCCGGCTTATCTTCCCGGAGAAATCCACGTTCGTCCAGAACTTGGCAATCAAATCGTCCCGGGATAGCGGGTTGCCTCGGGGGTCGCCCCTGGCTATCTCGCACGACCCGGTAAGCTCCCGGCCGTCCTTCATATGAAGCGTCATCCGGGCGGCCTCGAACCTGACATCGTGACTGGCCACGAGCTTGATTCTACCGATGAAAGCATTTACCTCGGGGTCGCGTATCGCCGCGGCGGTGAAGTGCTCCGGCCTGACGGCCTTCCTCAACAGGGCCGTGGCCACCACGTACTGGTAGCTGAAAGCGGCGTTGCCGTGCGGGAAGGTCCCGATGCAGAAAGGGTGCCCGCAGATATGGTCGATGCCGCCCTGGGCCAGGTCGAGCCTGACCTCCCTGATGTCATCAGCGCTGACGCCGTATTTCCTCACCAGCGCCAGGGCGCAGTCGATAGCCGCGTGGGGAATGCGGCAGCAGGGGTACGACTTGAAAGTGCCGTCGGAGTAATACCTCTTCCCCAGGTGCTCCGTCAGGTACTCCGGCTTCTGGCAGCCCTCGGTGAACATCTGGTAATAGCCGAACTGGCTGAACAGAGGGTCGGCCGGCCCCGTCCAGCCGATTTTTGCCAGCTGGGCGGAGAAGACACCGTTGCGGGCGGACAGTCCCTGGGGAAGCTTGAAGGCGGTGGTGCCATCCCAGATTATCTGGAAGGTGCTCCCCACCTGGTTGAGAACGATGCCGAAGGCGTTCCTCATCCGGAGACGGTCCAGGCCGAGCAGCCGGCCGGCGATGGCGGCGGCCCCGAAGGCGTTAACCGTGCCGGTGCCGTCCCAGCCCAGGGTGAAGCCGAAACCGGAGGCCGCCAGCAGACGCGACGCCACGTCGTCCCCGACGAGCAGGGCCGTCATCAGCTCCCGGCCGCCGACGCCGGTATGCTCGGCGACGCTGATGGCCGTCGGCACCGTGGTACCGCTGACGTGCCCCGGCGTGTTGACTCCCTCCACCAGGGGGCTCACCGGCTCAAAATCAAAGGAACGGGCCATGATGCTGTTGACCATGGCCGCGCTGCCTACCGGCAACCGGCCGCCGTGGACGAGCACGGTGGCCTCTTCCTTCCCGCCGGTATCCCGCAGCAGTCCGACCAGCTCCGGGTTGCCGGTATCTCCGGAGCCGCCAATCAGGCACCCCACCGTATCGATGATGCGGTCCCGGGCATTTTGCAGCGTCGCCGCGTCAAAGTTCTCGAAGCGCGTCTCCAGTACGTTGGCCGCCAGCTGCTCGATGGCGTTGGTCTCCGCGCGTGAATCTTCCATCTTCATCCGGAGAGAGGCAGCACCTCCCTGGCCCGGAAAATACCGGCAATCTTCCGGGAAATCTGGTCAGCGCTGGCGCTCAGCTCCTTGATGAGAACGTCAACCTGTGACTCCAGGCGACTCTCCGGTCCCACGATACTCAGGGCCACCGGCAGGACGTAATCCTTCACCCGGGCGGAGATGCAGAGGGCTCCCTCTACCGCTTCGCCGCGGCTCACGGCGTAGCCCTGCCGCCGGATTTCCCTTAACTGGGCCATCAGAACTTCTTTGTCCGTGACGGTATGGTTGGTAACCCGGTCAATCTTGACATTCTTCAGGGCTATCCTCAGCTTGTCGTCGTTAAGCTGGGAGAGCAGCACCTTGGTGGTGGCCCCCATGAACAGCGGCCGGATGCGCCGGCCCTTTTCCGTCACCCTCAGGTCATGCTTGCTCTGGATTTCACTCAGGTGGACGTACTGAATCCCGGTCATGGTGCTCAGGGTTATCGTCTCCTCGGACACGTCCGAAAGACGCCTCATCTCCTCGAGGGCGCCGGTGATGAGGTACTCGTGGGTGTTCTGCGGCCGCGACGAGAGCCGGGTAATCATCGGCCCGATGAAGTAGCGGTGGTTGAGGGGGTCCTGCGAGACGATGTACGACTCCTCCAGGGCCTTGAGCAGACGGTGCACCGTGGACTTGCTGAGTTGGCAGCGGTTGGCGATGTCCGTCACCGTGTTGACGCCGTTGCTCAGGCAGAGAAGGATATTGCCAGCGCGATAGATGGACTTGACGACAGGCGGATGGCCTTCCGTACCGGGGCGGGCGTTTCGCATTCTGGAACGGGCGTTCCTTTTCGGCATGGTCACATTATAATACCACACGATATAATGTTGTCAACCCGACCGTCCGCCCGCCCGGCGGCTATTTCCCGATGACGACCGGGCTCTTGCCGGGGGTGGCGAACTGCCTGACGGCCGCCTCGTTCAGCTCCACCCCGAAGCCGGGGCCTTCCGGCGGATAGAGGAAGCCCCCCTCGTACCGGGGGACGTTAACGGCCAGGTCATTCTTCGGCGGGTTAGTGACCGTATCCGGCAGGTTATGGAGGTTGAGCGGGCCGATGGCCTCCTGCTCAATCCGGCCCATCCACTCGGTGGCGGCCAGGAAATGTGCCTCGACGGCGGCACCGATGCCGGAGTTAATCATGCAGCCGCACATCACGCTCAGGCCGACGCTCTGAGCGATGGCCACCCACTTGCGCGACTTGAGGATGCCGCCGGCCTTGGGCACCTTGAGGAAGAACCCGTCCACGGCGTCGGCCTGGATGAGCTTAATCAGGTCGTTGAGCTCGGCGGCGGCCTCATCGGCGAAGACCGGCATCTCCACCTTGCGGCGGAGTCGGGCCAGGCCTTCGATATCCCACCACGGCACCGGCTGCTCGGCAACGAAGATATCGTATTCAGCCACCATCTTGAGGCAGCGCAGCGCCTGGTGATAGTGCCAGCCGCCGTTGGCGTCAATCATAATCTTGATGCCGGCGCCCACCTCCTGGCGCAGCGCCGCGATAATCTCGGCGTCCTCTTCGGGCGTCCGTGAGCCTACCTTGAGCTTGAGGCACCGGAAGCCGGTCTTGACCAGGCTCCGGCCCTCCGCCTTCACCTCGTCCGGCGTCCCCGAGGACATCACGAAGCCCAGCGGTATCTTCTCGTTGGAAAGCCCGCCGAGCAGCTTGTACACCGGGACTCCCAGCGCCCGGCCCATGACATCATGCAGGGCGTAATCGATGACGGCCTTGGACTGGTTATTGACCTTGACGACCTTGTCCATGCGCGCCACGATTTTCTCGACATTGAAGGGGTCCTCGCCGAGCAGGATTTGCGGCGCGAAGATTTTAGTGATGTTGAACATGATGGAGTCCTGGCTCTCACCCATGTACCACATTGACGTGTCGCCGGTCTCGGACACGCCGGTCACACCCTCATCGGTGTTTATCTTGACGACTACGGCGTCAGCGCCGGTGGCGGCCCCGCCGGACATGACCATCGGCTTGGCGAACTTTATGGAGACGGGGATGCATTCCACTCCGGTGATTTTCATTGACCGACCTCCACATTTATATTATATCTTCGGCCGCGGCCCGGCCCGGGGAGGCAATTAGAGAGGGAGCTACCATTATATAACACGCGGCGCGTTATCTAGTCAAATTTTTGTGACTTAAGTCGTAGCTGGCAGCACTACCTGCTATAATATACTGGATATGTACCTTGAAGCCAGAACCAGGAGGTAGTTATCATGAATACCAGGTGCCCCGGCCAGGACATGAGGAAGCTGCGGGCTGCCCTGTACAAGTGCCCTAAGTGCGGTAATGAGGTGGAAATGTTCTCTGACGAGCTCCGGATAAAGTGCCGGAAGTGCGGGGAATACGTCTATAAAGAGCAGACGCCGTCTTGCATCGAGTGGTGCCCCTCGGCCAAGCAGTGTCTCGGTGAGGAGCGGTGGAAAGCCCTCAAGGGCCTGGACTAACCAGAAGTAAGCGAGGTAAATCATGGTAACCGGGACGGTCAGGAACATTGTAAAAATCGATGAGGACCGGTGTACCGGCTGCGGGGAATGCATCATCTCCTGCGCCGAGGGCGCCCTGGCTATCATCGACGGCAAGGCCCGTCTGGTCAGCGAGAAGTACTGCGACGGCCTGGGCAACTGCCTGGGATGCCCCGAGGGGGCCATCAGCATCGAGGAGAGGCCCGCCGATGAGTTCGACGAGGCCGCCGTGGAAGCGCACCTAAAAGCAGAGGGTAATACGGGCTTCAGCTGCCCGGCGGAAACCGTCACCGAGTTCGCCGGACGGACGAAGACCCCCTCCCCGACCGTGGAGACACCGGCATCAGCACTACAGTCGAGGCTGGGACACTGGCCGGTGCAGCTGACCCTGGTGCCGCCGACGGCGCCGTTCCTCAAAGACTCCGACGTGGTGCTGGCGGCCGACTGCGTGCCGTTTGCCTGCGCCGATTTTCACCGGGACTTCCTGGCAGACCACGCTTTACTGGTGGCCTGTCCCAAGCTGGACGACTTCCCGGCGCACCTAGAAAAGCTGACCGTGCTGCTGCGCCAGTCCGGGCTGAAGAGCCTGACGGTGGTGCACATGGAGGTGCCCTGCTGCTCCGGCCTGGTGCACCTGGCCAGGCAGGCTATACTGGCCAGCGGTAACGTCGTTCCCTTCAACGAGGTGACCATCGGAGTCCGGGGCGACCGCCTGGCGGGTTAGCCGGACACGAGCCTTTTACCCAGTTCGTAGGCGCCGGTGAGAGCGGCCGGGTGTTCCTTAATCTCACCGCGCTGGTCCACGCCGCGGACGAGCAGCTCGTCGGAGTAGTCGGCGTTGATGGCCTTGAAGAAGTACCGGGCCGTCAGCTTCGGCCCGTCGAACAGCTTGGCTCCCCTGGTCGCCCCCACGGCGATGAAGGCGCCCTTCTTCACCGGGATATCCAGGTTTTTCAGGTGGTATTTCCTTGCCCAGAGCGCCTGGCAGCGGCTGATAAGCGTCATGACCTGGGCGCTGACGGTATAGAAGAAGATGGGAGTGGCCAGGATAACCGCATCAGCGCCGAGAATTTTAGGGTAGATGCCGTCCATTTCGTCGCGGATGATGCAGTTGCCGTCCTTGAGGCAGGCGTAGTATTCCTTGCACGGCCCGATGTTGAGCTTGTCAACGATGATTTTCTCGACCTCCGCCCCCCGTTCCTTCGCCCCCCGGAGGGCCTCATCGAGAAGCAGGTCGGTATTGCCCTTTATCCTCGGGCTGCCCATGATACCCAGGACTTTCAAGGTTACCTCCGCGGCGGCTATTTCCGGTCTTTGAAGAGCGTCCCGGCCTGGGCCAGATTTTCCTGGCTGTATTCCACGATGTCGATGTGCACCGCCGTGGGCGGACACCCGATGTTCTTGACAACGGCATCGGTGATGTCCTTGACCAGTCCGCGCTTCTTCTCAACGCCCCTTCCTTCAATCATCCTTATCGTAACGAACGGCATAGGTTTGCCTCCTTCCTGAACGTCTGACTGAAAAAAGTTTAGCGCTTTGCCGGAGGAGAGTCAAATAAGGACGCTCGTCAGTTTTGTCCGGCTTGAGGGTGTTTAAGAGGGGGCTTAGCCCCCTCTTTTCCAATATATCCCCCTCTCCAAACAAAGTATCTTAGAGGGAAGTACCATCTGGAGTTTGGAGAGGGGGTCAGGGGGTAAGGTAAAACTGGATTCCGGCTTTCGCCGGAATGACAGAAATGGGATGAAAAAGAGGGGTTAGAAGATTACCACCATTGATAAACATACCGCATTTATCATGCTATAATATAACAGCCATGGACGAAAAAAGCCTGGAGATGCTCGAGTTTCCCCGGATACGGGAGATACTGGCCGGGTACACCTCGTTTTCCGCCAGCCGGGAGCTGGCCACGTCACTGAGACCGCAGGCTGACTACCAGGAGATTTCCCGGCTGCTCAGCCAGACGGCGGAGGCGCGCTCGCTGCTGACCCTCGACCGCGGTTTTTCCATCGGGGGGGTGCTGGACGTGCGGGAAACGGTGAAGATGGCGTCCCTCCAGGGCATCCTGGAACCTCCGAGCCTACTGGAGGTCCAGCAGACGCTGGCCGCCCTTCACGAGCTGCGCCGCTACCTCGGCGGCGTCAGGGCCGACTTCCCCCGGCTCTGGGATATCGCCGGGGGCATCGCCGAGCTGCGCCAGATTGAAAAGGACATCGCCGCCTGTATCGACCCCTCCGGCGAGGTCATGGACACCGCCTCGCCCGCCCTGGGCAATATCCGCCAGCAGATGCGGGAGACCCGCGGGCAGATACTGGAGCGCCTGGAGGCCATCGTGAGGTCGCCGCGGGGCCAGCGCATCCTCCAGGAAGAAGTCATCACCGAGCGGGATGGCCGCTACGTCATCCTCGTCAAGGTGGAAAACCGCCATGACATCAAGGGCATCGTCCACGATATCTCCAACACCGGGGCCACTGTCTTCGTGGAGCCGACCGTCGCCGTGGGGCTGGGCAACGCCCTGCGCGAGCTGGCCATCGAGGAACGGCATGAAATCGAACGCATCCTGCGTCTGCTCAGCGCCGAGGTGGGGGCACATAAAGACGATATCACGCGGAGCATCGAGCTGGCCGCCGAGCTCGACCTGGTGCTGGCCAAGGCCAGGTACGCCCGGCGCACTAGGGCCACTGAGCCCGTCATCACCGACCCCGCCCAGGAAAAAGCCCCGGGAACGTTTCTAAGGCTGGTGGAAGCCCGCCACCCCCTGCTGGGGGAAAAGGCCGTGCCCTTCTCCGTGGAAATCGGGCGGGACTTCTCCGTGCTGCTGATTACCGGCCCCAACACCGGCGGCAAGACGGTGACGCTGAAGACCATCGGTCTCCTCAGCCTGATGGCCCAGGCCGGCATGCCGATACCGGCGGCCGGGGAAAGCCAGCTACCCCTCTTTGACGGCATCTTCGCCGATATCGGCGACGAGCAGAGCATCGAGCAGACTCTCTCCACCTTCAGCTGGCACATGGGCAACGTCGTCCGCATCATCCGGGGCGCCACGGGGAAGAGCCTGGTGCTCCTCGACGAGCTGGGCACCAGCACCGACCCCGCCGAAGGCTCGGCCCTGGCCCAGGCCATCCTGCGCTATTTCCTGGCCCGGGGCACGCTGGCGGTGGCCACGACGCACTACAGCGACCTCAAGGCCTTCGCTCACGCCACGGACGGGCTGGAGAACGCCTCGCTGGAGTTCGACCCCGCCACGCTGACGCCCACCTACCGGCTGACGGTGGGGATACCGGGCGGCAGCAACGCCATGGCCACGGCGGCCCGCCTGGGCATACCGGAGGAGATAATCACCGACGCGCAAAGCCGGCTGAGCGGGGGTAGCCTGGAGCTGGAAACGCTGCTGGCCGGCCTCATGGAGGAGAAACAGAAGCTGGCGGCCCTCCAGCGCCACCTCACCACCGAACGGGACGAGTTCGCCCGCCGTAACGCCGCGCTGACCGATGAGCTGCAGCGTCTCAAGACCGAGGAGAGGAAAGCCATCCAGGAGGCACGGGACGCCATCGTGCGGGAGGCGGCAGAGCTGCACCGGGAAATCCGGCAGGCGGCCGCGGAGCTGCGGAAAGAGAAGTCGGCCGCCAGCGTGGAGCAGGCCCGGCGCTCCCTGGCGGGGGTGCGCGAGCAGCTTGACGCCGGGACCTGGCAGCCCCGCGTGGGCGAAGAGGGGGAAAGCGATTCCAGTGTCATCAGAACCGGAGACAGCGTCCGGGTGAAGGACGCCGGGCTGACGGCCACGGTGCTGTCGGTATCGGAAGATTCCCGGGAGGTGGAGGTGGAGGCGGGGCGCACCCGGATGAGGCTGGGCCTGGACAGCGTCATCAAGACGTCGGCGCCCCCGGAAACGGCCAGCGGCCCGGTGAGCCGGCCGGAAGTCCGGAGAGTGCCGCGGGAGCTGGACCTGCGCGGCAAGCGCGCCGACGAGGTGGAATGGGCGCTGGACAACTACCTGAACGGCGCGGCCCAGTCCAGCCTCGAGGAGGCCCGCATCATCCACGGCATCGGCACGGGCACGGTGCGCAACATCGTGCGGGACTTCCTGGCTTCACACCCGCTGGTGAAGTCCTTCCGTTCCGGCGGCGGTGACGAGGGGGGCGACGGCGCCACCATCGTCAGGTTCTAGGAGAGGCATGAAAAACTATCGAAAGCCACCCGGCAGGGGGAGCTAGCCTTGGCGCTGGTATCGGGACGGTGGAGCCTCGGCCGGACCAGGATGCTGGAATTCCTCGGCTCGCTGGCCAGCGAACCCGGCGAAAAGGTCCTCTCCGTTTACCTGCCGCCCTTCCTGCCGGCCGCCGATATCGAGGGTCTCATCAGTGAAATACCCGCGCCGCCGGATATCCTGGCGCGACTGTTAGAGCTGGCCGGCCCTTCCCGGACCGGGGCGGTCATCCTGTGGAGCCCGGTGATAAGGTACCTCATCCTGCCGCCCTTTCCCGTCTCGGAAAAGCTCCTGGCGGAAACCCTGACCACCGAGCCGCTGGTGGCGGCGCTGCGGCGCGACTACCTCTTCGCGCTGGTGCTGGTACGGCTGGGGGCCTTTGCCGTAGGGGTCTGCAAGGGTGAGAAGCTGCTAAACAGCAAGGTGGGCACCGGCCTCGTCCACGGGCGGCACCGTCAGGGCGGCTCGTCGGCGCAGCGTTTCGCGCGGCACCGCGACAAGCAGATAGAGGTCTTTCTGACGCGGGTCTGCCAGCACACCCGCCAGCAGCTCGAACCGCACGTGAAGGAGCTGGACTACATCGTCTTCGGCGGGGCGAGGAATACGCTGGCACTCCTGCACAAGCGGTGCCCCTTTCTCGGCAAGCTCTACAAGCCCGCCCTGCCGCACCTGCTGGATATCCCCGCGCCCCGCCAGGCGGTGCTGGAGGCATCAATCAACCGGGTCTGGGCGAGCACCGTGATTGACTGGCGCGAGTACTAGTATTGTCATTCTGGCGCAGGCCAGAATCCAGAACCCCGCGGCTACCCTGGATTCCAGCCTTCTCTGGAATGACATCACAACCAGCTAGATACGCCCCAGGAGGCTTTTCAGCCGCACCAAGGCCGGCGGCAGCACCTGGCCGATGGCCTCGGAGAAACGCAGGCCGGCGTACTCATCGAAGGGCGTCTCGCCCCGGTTGATGATAACCAGCTTCGCCCCGGCCTGCAGCGCCACCCGGGGCATGTCCGCCGCCGGATAGACCACCAGGCTGGAGCCCACCACGATAAAAAGGTCGCACTTCTGCGAATGCTCGTAGGATTCAGCTAAATCCTTGGCCGGCAGCGACTGCCCGAAGTTGACCACCGTGGAGACCAGCCTGCCGCCGCAGAGGGGACACGCCGCCTGGTCCTCGAAACGGTCCATCTTGAACCCGCAATCGGTACAGCGGACCTTGGTGAGGTTGCCGTGCAGCTCGGCGAGTCGCTCCGGCCGGATGCCGGACTTGAGGTGCAGGTTGTCCACGTTCTGGGAGATGAGAAAGGCCAGCCGGCCTAAATCCTGGAGCTCGGCGATGGCGCGGTGACCGGCGTTGGGCCCGGCGCCGGTAAAGTCCTGCTGCGGGGTGGCCAGCCCTTTATCACGCCGCGTCCAGAGCCCGTCCGGACCCCGGAAATCGCGCAGGCCGGACTCCGTGCTGACGCCGGCGCCGGTGAAGACCACCGGGTACTTCGCCTCCAGCATCCAGCGGGCGAGGGTATCGATGCGCTGATTCAGGTCGGACATGTCTTTATTCTGCATATACAATAGTATCGTCAGAATATCGTTATGTCAATTCAGCTCAGCCTTCAGGCCGACATCCGCTTGAGCGCCTGCCGGAACATGTCCCGGTGGTGCTTCTCCCTCTCGAAGGCGATGCGGAAGGACTCGGACGCTTCTTTCCTCCCCTCCCCCTCCGCCTCCTCGATGAACTTGGGGTACATGGACATTATCTCCAGGCTCTCACCCTCGGCGGCCTCCCTGAGGTTCTCCCGGGTGGACTTCACCACGTCCATGACCTTAAGGTGAGTCAAAGCGTGCACTACCTCGGCGCCGGCCGCCTCCCTGAAGAGCTGGGCCACCTCGACGTAGCCCTCGTCAATCGCCTTCTGGGCGTAGGCCAGGTACTCGATGTTGGTCTGGCTCTCGTCGGCGAAGGCAATCTTCAGGTTATCATCCGTCTTTGACATGCGTCACCTCCTTTTACCGGGAATTCTCCGGCAGCTCGTAGACCCTGCCCATCGGGCCCGACTGCCAACGGGCGCAGTCGGCGCGGCCGCCGCAATGGATGCAGTCCTCCGAGCCGGGGCTGATTTCCCGGAGCTTGCCCTGGCGCACCAGTGTTTGCAGCATTCCCTCCACGGCACTCCGCTCGGCGCCCAGGCTTTTACTCAGCTCGTTCAGGTCCAGCGGCCTCCCGGTCTCCCGGAAGGCTTTCATTATCTCCGCCAGCATGATAATTCCCCGGCTATTGTATTCATCTCTATGACTATTCGATTATATGAAAAGGCGGCCGACCCGGTATACCAGGGTGGCTACCGTCCAGCCCAGCGCCAGCGTGTACCCGATGGTAAACAGCGTCCACTTCCACGAGCCGGTCTCGCGCTTGATGGTGCTGATGGTGGCCACACAGGGGACATATAGCAAAATCATGACCATGAAGGCAAAAGCGACCAGCGGCGTCCAGCCCAGCGCGCTGCCGATGACCTGCCCCAGGCTGCCGGTATCTCCCGCCGCGGCGAAGAGCGTCCCGAAAGCCCCGACGATGGTCTCCTTGGCCAGCACCCCGAATATCAACGCCACCGCCGCCTGCCACTGGCCGAACCCCGCCGGACTGAACACGGGGGCGACGGCCCTTCCTATCTGTTCCAGGATATTGAGGTAGTTCAGCAGCCAGATGAGGACGACCACGCTGAAAATAATGGTACCGGCCCGCGAGATGAAGGCCCAGACCCTGTCCCAGACATGCGCCAGCACCCCGGTTACGGTGGGGAGACGGTAAGGGGGCAGCTCCATGACGAAGTGGCCGCTCTCGCCGGAAATGAGCCTCTTGCGGAAAAACCAGGCCAGCCCGATGGCCAGGATGACGCCGATGCCGTACATCGAGAAGACTATCAGCCCCTGGTAAGCGGTGAAAAAGGCGGCGGCGAACAGGGCGTAGACCGGCAGCCGGGCCCCGCAGGACATCAAGGGCGTCACCAGTATGGTAACCAGGCGGTCGCGGGGGTTATCGATGGTGCGGCTGGACATGATGGCGGGGACGTTGCACCCGAAGCCCAGTATCAGCGAGACGAAGGAGCGCCCGTGGAGGCCGATTTTATGCATGAGGCGGTCGACGACGAAGGCCGCCCGCGCCATGTACCCGGTATCCTCCAGGATGGACAGCGCCACGTAGAGCAGGAAAATTACCGGGATAAAGGCCAGCACCGCGCCCACCCCGCCGAACACGCCGTCGGTGATGAGCGAGCCCAGCCAGGCCGGCGCTATGCGGGAGGTCGGCTCACCCAGCCAGTCGAACCCGGCGTTGATGAGATTTATCAGGGGCACCGAGACGACGAAGGTCAGCTGGAAAACCGCGAAGAGAATCGCCAGGAAGAGAGGAATGCCCAGCCAGCGGTTGAGCATGAAACGGTCGATACGGTCGGTGGCGGTCACCTTCTCGACGGCCGGCCTTTCCAGGACGTCTCTCATCAGTCCGCTGATGAAACCATAGCGGGCATCGGCAATCAGGGTCTCGGCATCGTCACCATGGACCTTCCGCAAATGGGCCAGGCTCTCGTCCCTGGCCTGGATTACTACCTGACTATCCAACTCCGGCCTGCCTGATTTTCCTGACTATCTCCTCGTCCTCTTCCAGCAGTTTGACTGCCAGCCACCGCGGCGGGTATTGCCCCGCCGGGAAATTACCATCGACGAGTTTCTCCAGCTTGGCGATTTCCGCCTCGATGTCCTGGCCGTACTGGAGGTTGATACCGCCTACCGGTATTTCACCCCCGGCCACGCCCACCACCGTCTCCAGCAGTTCCTTGGTCCCCTGGTTCCGGGCGGCCACCATCGGCACCACCGGCGTGCCCAGCAGGCGGGAAAGCTCGGTGACGTCAATCACGTAGCCGCGGGACCGGGCCACGTCCATCATGTTGAGGGCGATGACCAGGCCGGCCTTCATCTCCAGCAATTGCACGGCCAGGTAGAGGTTCCGCTCCAGGTTGGAGGCGTCCACCACGTCGACGACGACGTCCGGACGGGCGTCCACCACGTAGTCGCGCGCGATGACCTCGTCCTGGGAGTAGGCCGTCAGGCTGTAAACGCCGGGGAGGTCGACCACCTTGACGTGGTGGCCCTGAAAGGTACAGCTACCTTCTTTCTTGGCCACGGTCACCCCCGGCCAGTTCCCGACGTGCTGGCGGGCGCCGGTTAAGTTGTTGAAAACAGTGGTCTTGCCGGAGTTCGGGTTACCGGCCAGGGCCATGGTAATCGACTTCCTGGTCATTCGGTGATGACCCCCTCCGGCCTCACCACGATTTTACCGGCCATCCCCTGCCCCAGGGCCAGCCGCGAGCCGCGGACTTCGATGATGACCGGGCCGGGCCGGCCGCCGCTGATAATCGTAACTTCCGTCCCGGGCGTCAGCCCGAGGTCGGCCAGACGGCGCTGCAGGCCCCAGCCGGCCCTGACGGAGACGATAACGACCTTTTCTCCGGCGGCCGTCCGGGAAATCACGCCCTCGGTCAGCTCCACCTGGATTTTTTCGGCCTCCTCCTTGCGCAGGGCCAGGTCATAACCCTTCACCCTGATTTCCACGGGGTCGCCGAGCGGCGCCACCCGCTGCACCTCCACCACCGACCCGGTAACGATGCCCATGTCCAGGAGGCGCCGCCGTATTTCCCCGCTGCCCCCCACCCGGATAATCCTGCCCCGTTCCGGCGGCCCCAGCTGGCTCAGCGGCCTGATAACCATAAAACGCCTGCCTCCCACAAGATTATATCAGAGCCCCCAGCTCAAGTCAAGGTTGTCCTAATCTATTTATTAGAATGTCCTCTGTCAATACTTGACATACCCGAATAATTACCCTAAAATTATCATAGAAGTATCGTTCGGGGAGTTATCGTGAGCCAGCTGACGGTAGAAGAGTACCTGGAGTCAATCGGGGCGCTGGAGGAGCGGGAGAACCCGGTCAGCACCACGTCCATCGCGCAGAGCATGGGGGTATCCCTGGCCTCGGTGAGCGAGATGCTGCGCCGGCTGGCGGAGAAGGGACTCGTCGAGTACACCCCATACGGCGGCGCCAGCCTCACCGATGAGGGCCGGCAACGCTTCATCCGGCTGACCCGGCGGCACCGCCTCTGGGAGGTCTTCCTTAACCGCAACCTGGGCATCGGCTGGGAGGAAGTCTACCAGCACGCCTGCAGCCTGGAACACGCCACGACCGACCTCGTCGCGGACAAGCTGGCCGAGTTTCTGGATAACCCGGAGGTCTGCCCCCACGGCAGCCCGATACCGGAGAAAAACATCAAGCGACCCGCCAGCCCCGGCATCACCATGGCCAACCTGGAGGTCGGGCAGTCCGCCCGGGTGCTGAATATCATCGTCGAGCGCAACCCGGATTTCCTGCGCTACCTCACCGGTCTCAATCTTACCCCCGGCGCCACTTTCAAAGTGCTGGAAAAAGCGCCGTTCGACGGCACCATGAGCGTCGAGGTCAACGGCGAGTCCCGGGCTATCGGCCGGGAAGCGGCCTCCATGATTATCGTCCGTCCACAGCCAGGCCGCCGGGAGCGGCCTACAGGGTAATAACCGGCCCCCAGCCGGAGTCGTCACCATGGTCGTGAAGGTCGTTACCGATAGCAGCTCCGACCTCCCGCCGGAGACCGTGCGGGAGCTGGGCATCACGGTCGTCCCGCTCTACATCCGCCTGGGCGACGAGACCTACCGCGACGGCGTTGACATCACCCCCGACCAGTTTTACGAGAAGCTCGGCCGCAGCCGGCGCCTGCCCCGGACCTCCATCCCCTCCCCCGGCGATTTCGCCAGGGTCTACCAGGAGCTGGCCGCCGCGGCCGACGGCATCCTCTCCATCCACCTTTCCCCCCGCTACAGCGGCGCCATCAACGCCGCCACGGTGGCCAGGGGCTACGCGCCGGAGGGCTGCCCGGTGGAAGTGCTCGATTCCCGGTCCGTATCCATGGGGTGCGGCTTCGTGGTCATGGCCGCGGCCCGGGCGGCCCGGGAGGGAGCGAACCTTGCGGCGGTAATGGAGGCAGCCGGCCAGGCTATCAAGCGTACCCATATCGTCGGCATGATTGCGGATATCCATTACCTGCTCGGCGGCCGCCGCCTGTCCCTGCCCGGCTGGCACCTCTTCCTCGGCCGGCTCGGCACGGTGCTCCGCTTCAAGCTGGTCGGGGAGATTTACGAGGCCGGCAAGGTGCGCGGTCGTGGCATGTTCTTCAATCAGGCCAAAGCCCTGGCCAGGCTGGAGCAGTGCCTCACCGGGTACCCTTCACCGGAGGAGATAGCCGTCCTCCATGCCCGTCAGCCGGAATGGGCCAAAAATATCGCCGACCGCCTGGTGAAGGCCTATCCCGGCCGGTCGGTCCGCGTTTCCCGGCTCAGCGCC
>MGNX01000046.1 GCA_001796935.1 Chloroflexi bacterium RBG_16_60_22 | reverse complement strand
CGGGGTGATTTTGTCTCCCAGGTATACGGGCCTGATGAACTCTACGTCACAGCCGGAATGGAACCCTCCCAACCCCCTCCAGCCGAACTGTACCTGGGCGAAGCACGCCCAGATGAACGAAGGGGGCGCTACGATGCCGCCATACCGTGTTTTCTTCGCGTATCCGGCGTCTCTCCACAGCGGATTGGGGTCGCCTATGCCCTCGGTGAACTTCAATATCGCCATTCTGGTGGCCTCTTCATTGTGTACCGAGTCATCGGTGCGCAGCCTCAGCCCCAGTTTCGCACGCATCTCGTCCAGCATTTCCGGCGTGATACGGGCCTCAGGCATTCCAGCTTCTTTTCCCGCCACGATTATCACCTCTATTTATTTCATCTGTTTCGGGTCGGTCCGTCCCAGGTCATCACCGTACACTTTTCTGAGCTCGCCGAGGTAATCGGGGTCGAACCAGCCGGCCCCCTGCTCTGCTACCAGGTCGGTACGGCACGGTCTCCCCGGCGGGAAGGCGGGGCGGCTCCCGGCCACATTCTCCCGCGCCAGTGCCTCAATCTCCTCCGCCGACAGTCCCAGCAACGAGCCGAACACATACTCATTGTCCTGGCCAAACCGGGGGGCCCTTCCCGGAGGCAAGCCGTCCATGCCGCCGAACCGGGCCGGGACCAGGCGGGCAATCGGCCGGCGGCCGGTCCCTTCGCCGTGGTCTATCACCTGGAAGAACCCGCGTTCAACGAGGTGGGGGTTGAGATTCACTTCTTTCATGTTCAGTACGGCGCCGGCGGGGACCCCGGCCTCCTGGAGTATCCGCATGACCTCAATATGGCCGCGCTGCCCGGTCCACTCCTCGACCCGCCGGTCAAGGTCATCCTGGTTCTTCCGTCGACCCGGCGCATCGGCAAATCTGGCGTCTTGCGTCCAGGCCGGGCTGCCGATGGCCCGGCAGAACTGCCGCCACTGCTCTTCGTTCTCCACGGCGATGGTAACCCAGCTATCTTCGCCTTGACAGCGGTAGCAGCCGTGCGGCGCCATAGAGATGTGCCGGTTACCGGCGCGCGTCCTGTCCCGCCCGTTCAGGGTATAGTCCATGATTATCTCCCCAAGATGACAGGCGACCGCCTCCCGGCCCGAGATATCCACATACTGCCCCTGGCCGGTTACCATTCGATAGTAGAGTGCGGTCATCAGGGCCGCGGCCGCGGTGGCGCCCGTAACCCAGTCGCCGTAGGCATGGCCGGAGAGCAACGGCTCACCATCCGGGTAGCCGGTGTTATCGGTCAGCCCGCTCATCCCCTCCATGCCCGGAACATACATGTAATAGTCCCTGAGAGGTCCGTAGTTTCCCAGGCCGCTTATCGACGCCATGATGATATCCGGCTTAATCTTCTTCAACTCCTCGTAGCCCAGTCCCCAGTTGTCCATGACCCTGGGAGAGAAATTCTCGATGACGACGTCGCTTATTCCGACTATCCGCACGAACAGTTCACGGCCTTTTTCCGTGCCGAGATTGAGAGAGATACCGCGCTTGCCGGCGTTGAGGGTATGGAAGAAGCCGCCGTTGTCCCAGGGCTTCTCACCGGGCTCATTCTCAGGATAGACATTGGCGCGGGTAAAGACGTCGGCGCGCGGGACGGACTCCACCTTGATGACCTCCGCCCCCAGGTCGGCCAGTATCCTGGTGCAGACCGGCCCGGCATAGACCATGGTCAGGTCGAGGACCCGTATGCCGTCTAATAACCCGGTCATGTTACCCCCTCACCGTCAAATGATGCCTTCCGCCCTCAGCCGGGAGATATCCTCCCCGGAGTAGCCCAGGCTACCGTATATTTCCCCGTTGTGCTCCCCCAGCCGCGGGGCGCGTCCGGCCTGCCACGGGGACCCGCTCAGCTTCGCCGGGGCACCGGGAAAGGTCACCCGGCCCATAACCGGGTGTTCCGCCCGCGCGAAAAACTCCCTCGCCTTTATCTGCTCGTCCTCCAGGAGCTCTCCCGGGCTGAGTACCGGCGTGAAAGCCAGGCGGAGTTCCTGGGCTTTCCCGGTTATCTCCCATTTATCATGGTCTTTAAGCCAGGGAGCCATGACGCCGTCGAACCTGTCCGGCGCCGCCATGCGCGCGCGTGGCTGCGTGAAGAGGGGGTCGTCCATCAGCTCCGGCCTCTCGATGAGCAGGGGGATATTGGGCGCCCCGCCGATTCCCGGCGTCAGGCTTATCCACCCGTCTTGGCAGGGGACGCTGTACCCGATGGGGTAGCCGTGAATGGCGAAGGGATTGGTCCTTCTACTGAGGCCGAGGTAGGGATATTCGGCGAGGTGCCCCGTCAGCGTGCTGGCAATACACTCCATAGCCGATACATCGATGCGCCCGCCGCGGCCGGTGCCGCCCCGGTTAATGAGCGCCGCCACCGTAGTTATGAAGCTGAGCACCCCCGTGGCATACTCGGCCTGAAAACCGCCCGCCACCACCGGCCTCTCCAGCGGCCGGGTAGCCGGCCGCATGGTGGACATTACCCCACCCAGGGCGGAGACGGTGAGGTTGGTGGCGCAGTAGTCCCGATAGGGACCGGTCTGCCCGAAGTATGATACCGAGGTCACGACAAGGCCGGGGTTAAGCCCTTCCAGCACGTCGGTGGAAAGGCCGAGTCCGTCCATGGCGCCCGGTCTAAAGTTTTCCACCAGGACATCGGCTTCTTTGACCAGCTCTTTGAATAGCCGGACTCCTTTTTCTTTCTCGAGGTTGAGGGTAATGCTTTTCTTACTGGTATTGAGATAGAAAAAGGCCCCGCTCTTTTCTTTATCGGGGTCGTCGGCGGCAAAGGGTCCAATGCCTCGCGTGGGGTCACCCTCACCCGGCCGCTCGACCTTGATTACCCCGGCACCGAAGTCGGCCAGCAGCTTGGTACAATAGGGGCCGGCAATCCCCCCGGTACAATCAACGACTCTCAGTCCGGAAAAAGCCCTTCCGGGTTTGCCGTCACCTGTCCTTGTTGCCATGATATGTCCCTGCTATTCTACCACAAGGGCTTCACCGTTGATAAGGAAGCACGGCGGGTAACTGTTTATGATATAATGTCAGCGTTTATTCTTTAGAAAAAAGAGGTGCACACGGTGAGACTAGCGAATAAGGTGGCCATCATTACGGGGGCAGGTTCCGGACTGGGGAGGGGTTCCGCTATATTGTTTGCCAGGGAGGGGGCGAAGATAGCCGTGGCCGATATCAACGACGCCGGCGGAAAGGATACCGTGAAGGCGATTAAGTCCGCCGGAGGCGAAGCAATCTTTGTCCATACGGATGTCTCCAAGGCTGCCGAGGTTAAAAACCTGGTCAAAGTGACCAAAGACGCCTTCGGGAAAATCGATATACTGTTTAACAACGCGGGGATACCGCAGCGTACGATGCCTATTACCGAGGTGGACGAAGCGGACTGGGACCGCGTTTTCGCGGTCAACGTCAAGAGCGTTTTCCTGACGGCGAAGTACGCCAGCCCCGTCATGAAAGGGTCCGGGGGCGGCAGCATCATCAACCTGGCTTCCATCTCCGGCGTCCGGCCGCGGCCGGGCAACCTGGCCTATGCCAGTTCAAAAGCGGCGGTTATTCTCCTCACCAAGGCGCTGGCCCTGGAGTTCGCCCCGCACATCAGGGTTAACGTCATTAACCCGGTGGCGGCGGACACGCCCATGCTGCCGAAGTTCTTCCCGGCGGGCGCGGACGTGGAGGAGTTCAAGAAGAAAACGCTGGCGACTATTCCGATGGGACGCCTGACCACGCCGGAAGACATCGGGTATGCGGCCTTATTCCTCGCCTCGGATGAGTCTTCGCTGGTTACCGGGTCTGCCCTGGATGTCGACGGGGGGCGGGGAATCTGAGAATCGTCACCGGACGAGCCACGGGAGTGAAATACACATGAAAAGCTCCGCGAGCCCGACGCGCATTCTCGCCGATTTCATCGTAAATACGGTGTATGGGGACCTGCCCGCAAGTGCCATTAACATCGCCAGGACGAGCATTATCGACGGCATCGGGGCGTGCCTTGCCGGAGCCGATAGCCCCGTCGGCCGGATAATTACCGATTACATCGGCGAGGGAGAACGTACCCCCGAAGCCACGGTTATCGCCAGAGGCTTTAAAACGAGGGCCGCTGAAGCGGCCCTGGCCAATGGCACCATGATGCACGCCCTCGACTACGATGACTGCGCCGAGACCTTCCTGGGCCATCCGACCACCGTAATCCTGCCGGCTGTCCTGGCGCTCGGGGAGAGCGAGGGGATATCCGGAAAAGAGGCCCTGCTGGCGTATATCCTGGGCTACGATGTCGGCAGCCGGATGGGTACGGGACTGGGCCCGGCACATTATGACGTGGGCTGGCATGGCACGGCTACCGTCGGCACGCTGGCGGCGGCCGCCGCCGCCGCCAGGATATTGCGACTGGATGTTCCGCAGACGAGCATGGCGCTCGGTATTGCCGCCTCCCTGGCCGGCGGACTGCGGCAGAACTTCGGCACCATGACCAAGCCGCTGCACGCGGGGAACGCCGCCCGTAACGGGGTGTTCGCGGCTTCACTGGCCCGCCAGGGATTTACCGCCGACCGTCATATACTGGAAAGCCCCTTTGGCTACGTGAAGGTTTTCGGCGGGACCGCGGCCGCCGACCCCGGCGAGGTAACCGGGAACCTGGGCGCTCCCTTTGAGATAGTAGCGAACCCGCCGATAATCAAGCTGTACCCGTCCTGCCGCGCCACGGCGGGTTGTATCGACGCCATCCTCCACCTGGTCAAAGCGAACAACATCAACGCCGGCGACGTGGCCGAAGTGGAATGCCGGACGAGCTCCCACACCCCCCGGGTACTAATCCACTCGATGCCCCGAACGGCCCTGGAAGGCAAATTCAGCCTCCAGTACTGCATGGCGGTAGCCCTGGCCGATAAAGAGGTCGGGCTGGCGCAGTTCACCGACCAGCGGGTCCGGGACCCCGAAATCCGGGAGATGTTTGGAAGGGTAAAATACGTCCATCCGCCGGAGATGGGCTCGGGGCCGGCCGATTCGATGCGGGGGAGAGTCGAAGTGGTGCTGAAGCTCAAGAACGGGGCCGATGTCTCCCGGCTGGTCGAGGCGGCCAGGGGCGACCCCGAAAACCCCTTAACGGTGGAGGAACTGCAAACGAAGTTCCTGGACTGCGCGCAGCTTGTATTCTCTCCGCGGGACGCCCGGCAAATCTTAGACACGATTGCGGCGCTGGATACGCTCGATGATATATCGGACCTGACGGGCTTATTATGCCAGCCGTCGGGGAGCGGCAGGACGCCGGGCTAACCTCACCGTGCTTTTCGCCCGTTACAGGCCGAAGGCGCCGGCCACGAGAAGCCGGTCGAATTCGGCACCGGACATGCCCAGGAACTCCTTACAGACATATTCCGTATGCTCGCCCAGGCGCGGGGCCGGCATCCGCGGGCGGGCGGGCGTTTTTGACAGCGTGGCGGGCTGCCCCAGGTGCGGGTACTCGCCGATTTCCGGGTGGTCCATCACCCAGAAGAAATCGGCCGCCCGCAGTTGAGGGTCGTTGCGGATGTCCTCCGCCTTTTTTACCACGCCGGCGGCCACCCCGGCGGCCTGCATCAGCTCCATTACCTCCCGGGCAGTGTGGTTAACCGTCCACCGGCCGATTAACCTGTCCAGCTCCTCTTCGCTTTCCTGGCGGCCTGAAAAGGTGGCGAACCTGGCGTCCTTCGTCCAGGCCGGGTTTCCCATGACGCCGCAGAAGCCCTGCCACTCCCCTTCGGTGAATACGGCAATAGCGCACCAGGAATCGTCCCCCCGGCAGGGATAGGCGTTATGCGGTACCGCGTCCGGGTGCCGGTTACCGCACCTGGTCGATTCCTGGCCGTTAGCACCGTATTCCAGGAGATAGGGCGCGATGAATTGAAACGACGCTTCATTCTGCGCGAGGTCTATCATCTGTCCTTTACCGGTGCGGCGGCGGTAATCGAGGGCGGCCGCCACGGTGGC
>MGNX01000045.1 GCA_001796935.1 Chloroflexi bacterium RBG_16_60_22 | reverse complement strand
CGGAAGACGTGGGTGGCCCGGTTATGGCAGTCAACGCAGTCCATCAGGCGTTTTTCCTCCGCCAGGCGCTGGGGAGTTACCTCCGCCTCTTTTGCGGCGTCGATGTACTCCGTCAGGCTGCCGTCAGGGTTTTCCACCCCCACCCACGCGATATTCTGGCGTTCTTTATCAAGCGCCAGGTACCAGACATTGGCGGCGATATGCCAGTGGATGTCACGGGCGGTTTCCAGCTCGCCGCCGCCGACCCTGAGGACGCGGGTATCCACGTGCTCCGTATTGGCCTCATCCTCGTCGTAGGTGGTGTGGGTGCGCACGAGGTCGCCGGCGAACCGCTCGGGGCGGTGGCATTGCTGGCAGGTCTCCCGGGCGGGGCGCAGGTTGCTGACCGGGGTGGGAATGGGGCGCGGGTAGCTGTTGGTCAGCACGGCCCAGACCTGGGGTATGCCGCTGATTTTGGAGCGTACCAGATAGCCGCCGCCGTAACCGACGTGACACTCCGAGCAGGCCACCCGGGAATGGGGAGAGGCCTGGTAGGCGGTATATTCCGGGTACATCACCTGGTGGCAGAGGCGACCGCAGAAATCGGTGGAGTCCGTGAACTCCATGAGCTGGTAGCCGCCAATGACGAGCAGGATAATGCTTATCGCCCCGGCAAACATGAGGAAAAAGAGTTTCTTGCGGTGGCGGTTTCTGATATCAGGCGTTGCTTCCGTCATTTAGCTCCTTAAGATGGCCAGAAAGAAGATTATCCCCCCGACGACGAAAAGGACCGGCACCATGCCGAAGTTGAAGACGCCGAACACAGGGTACTGTTCGGGGAGGTCCGAGTAAATGTTAAAGAATACCAGGGCTACGGTCAGCACGAAGACGATACCGGCCGCCCGTGTCAACCAGTCGTCAAATATCTCACGCAGATGTCTCAAGGCTTCACCTCCGTTTCCGGCTTCCCGGCGTTAAACATCCTTTCGTACTCCAGGGCATGCTCCTCGCGGTACTTCTCCCGGTCAACCTTGCCGGTGAAGATGGAGGTATTGATGGGGAAATGGCTCGGGGTGAAGTGGTTGAAGAAGACATGCACCAGGACAATCCAGACCAGCGCCAGCATGGCCTCGTCGCTGTGGGCCACCAGGGCCGTCGGGACAACCGAGCCAGGCAGGAAGCTGGTGATGAAGACGGGATACATCAAGATGAACCCGGAGATGAACATGACCGGCATCCCCCAGAAAATGGCCCAGTAATCAAACTTCTCTTTCCAGTTAAAACGGTCTACGAGCGGTTTTTGCTTCCTTATCCCCAGGTAATAAGCTATCTCCTCGATAACCTGGAACACGTCCTGGAGGCCGGGGACGATTTTTACGGGGAAGGGCCGCTTCAGCACGAGGATAGTATAAATCAGGTAGCCGGCGTGGTACAAGCACACGGCGGCCATCATCCACGCGGCGAAGCTGTGGGTGGCGCGGGTGACCTCCAGGCCACCCCATATCCCCACCCACCACTGGCTGATGCCGAGGTTGGAGAATTTTAACGGCAGCCCGGTGAGGACCAGCAGGATAAAGCTGACCATGAGGCCGGCGTGTTGGACTATCTGGTGGACGTCAAAGCGCTTAATCCTGTCTTCCGCTTGTTCCCGGTTAATGGCCTGGGCGACGGTAGCCATGCTTATTTCCTCCATCTCTTAAGCGAGAACCTGACGATGGCGGCGATTACCACCACGGCACCGAAGGCGATAACGGTGGTTAAAATAACCCTGAAGATTATCTCCGTGTAGTGGGCGGCGGGGACGTGCTCGGTGGAGGCTTCTTTATGCCCCAGGAAACCCGCGACGAACTGGGGGCCGGCATCGACGTGGCATTGCTGGCATGTCTTCAACAGATTGTCCATACCCGCCACCGGAGAGGTGGGGTCATTGACGCTCTTGACGTCGTGGTAACCGTGACAGTTCGTGCAGGTAGCCACGTCCAGCTGCCCTATCTGGTAATTCCCGAGGTCTATCGCCTTGCCGTGGAAGCTGCGCATAAAGGACTCGTAGACCTTCTCCACGATGCCGTAGTCCGCCATGAGTGCCTTATTATCATGGCACTTGGCACAGGTTTCGGCGATGTTTTTTTTATAAGCCGGCGCGTTGTACTCCAGGACGCGGATAACGCTGTGGGGGTTGCCCTCCGGGCTGTGGCAGTCGACGCAGGTGGCCACGTCGGGGTTACCCTGGACGAGCTGCTGGCCGTGGATGCTCTGAAGATGAAACTTGTATTCAGACTTGTGGCAGGTGCCGCACTTCTCCGCCAGGGAGAGCTTGGTGAGCGGAGTGGCCACGTCGTGGGGCGCCGCGGTGTGGCAGGTGGTGCAGTCGATATAACGGTGGGCGGCCGTGTTCACGGCTTTTTCATCGACGAAGAGGGATATCTTGTCCCCCGCCTCGTTGGTCTTGTAGAGCCCCTCGGTGCCGTGACAGGCGAGGCAGGCGTTCTCATCGAGGGCGCGGGCGCCGTCGCGGTCCAGCGCCACCCATGAGACAGCCAGGGTAAAAGCGATGACGGCACAGAGGGTCAGTCTTTTCCAGGTCAACCACCGTGGTTCGCGTTCCGGTTTCATCATGCCGTTTCCCAGAAGTCAATAATTCTGACGGCCGCCGTGGCCATCACCGCTTGTTGCCGGGCCGGGTTTAACCGCCCGCTATTCTCTGGAATCCATGGACGAGGGGGACGCGGTAAACACCGAACACCTCCCGGCTCCTCAGGAAGCCGGTGAAGATGATAATGATACCCAGCAGCTCGAAAACGTAGAAGAGGTTGATGCCGCCGCCGATCCGGATGCGCAGTCCCCCGAAGGCCGGCAGTATGGCGCCGACGGCGACGAGGATATTGGAGACCACCCGGTGAGGCAGGATGCGGCGCCGCCAGAAGGTCCAGGCGCTGTAGATGGCCCAGATGAGCTGGTAGGGCTTTTTCCTGGCGAAATACTGGTCGAGGACGGTAACGGCAAAAATGAGGCTGACGATGCAGGAAATAAGTGGTATTACGGCGATATTCATAATAACTCCCTATTATTTTATCCCATCCGGTAGGTAGTCTGGAATGAAATAATGCCCTGTCTTTTCCAAGTATAACACCCTGTTTAGGCATGATAAAGCGACCCGCACGTATCCGGGTGCGGGGAGAGGCGGTGCCCCGCCCTAAATGTCATTCTGAGGAACGAAGTGACGAAAGAATCCCCAACGCCTCCAGACCCTTCGCTGCGCTCAGAGTGACATCTGGTAAAGTGCTTTCAGGACAAAGCCGTAGCGGCTAAGAGGACGGCGGAGGCAGGCCTGAGCCTTACTTGGCCGTCCAGCCGCCGTCGATGACCAGCTCCGAGCCGGTGACGAAGCGGGACTCGTCGGAGGCCAGGTAGAGGACGCCGTAGGCCACGTCGATGGGCTGGCCGGGGAAGCCGATGGGGTAGTTTATCTCCATGTTTTTCCGCAGCTGGGGGTCTTTCAGCATGGCCGCGGTCAGGGGTGTCTCGATGATGCCGGGGTGGACGGAGTTGACGCGGATATTGTAATCGCGGCCCGCCTTGGAGCACTCCAGGGCCGCCGCCTTGGTGAACAGCCGGACCCCGCCCTTGCTGGCGATGTAGGCCGAGGTGTTATCAAAGGTGCCGATGAGGCCCACCGCCGACGATATGTTGACGATGGAGCCGCCGCCGCCTTTCCTCATGGCGTTGATGGCGTGCTTGGTGCCCAGGAAAACGCCGTCCAGGTTGACGCTCATCAGGCGGCGCCACTCTTCCAGCGTCATGTTCTCCACCTCTTTGACAATCATGACCCCGGCGTTGTTCACGGCGACGTCCAGTCGGCCGTAATCGGCCAGGACTTTTTTCATGAGGGAGGTCCAGCTGCTCTCGCTGGTGACGTCGTGCCTGACAAAGGCGGCCTCGCCGCCGCGTGACTTTATCTCCGCGACTGCTTCTTTACCGCCGGCCTGATTGACATCGGCGAGGATGACCCGGGCGCCTTCCTGCGCCAGCAGCGTGGCGGTGGCCCGGCCCAGTCCGCTGGCGGCGCCGGTAACGATGGCTACCTTGCCCTTGACTCTATCCATTTCGCCCTCCTCGCGGGTTCTTTTTTCATCTGGTTGATTAAGCTGTCATTGCGAGGAGCGCAGCGACGAAGCAATCTTAAAACATTTATAGAGATTGCTTCGCCTCCGGCTCGCAATGACATTACCAACCAATACTGAATAATACTTCCTTGCGGTTCGTTGACTATTTTTTCAGGATATGGATGCCGACCGCCCCGGACTCCAGGCCGGTAACCTCGCCGCCCATGACATGGGCCAGGGCGACCCTGGCGCCGGAAACCTGGCGTTCGCCGGCCTGGCCCCGCAGCTGCCAGACGAGCTCGGCTACCTGGGCTACCCCCGAGGCACTGACGGGGTGCCCCTTGGAGAGGAGCCCGCCGCTGGTGTTGACGGGTATCCGCCCGCCCAGGGCCGTCTCGCCGTCCATGAGCAGCCGCACCTCGTCGCCCTTCTGGCAGAATCCCAGCTCGATGTAGTGCAGGAGCTCGTTGACGGCAAAGGCGTCATGGAGCTCGCAGACGTCGATGTCTTCCGGCCCCAGTCCGGCCATCTCGTAGGCGGCGCGGACGGACTTGTCGGTCATGTCCGAGAAGGTCATGTCCTTCCAGCGGAAAGAGTAGTCGCCGCTTCTGATTACCGAGGCGGCGATGAAGACGGGCTTGCCCGTATATTTTTTGGCTTTGTCCGCGGCGACGAGCACCGCCGCGGCGGCCCCGTCCGAGGCCGGGCAGCACTGCAGCAGGGTAATCGGCTCGCAGATGGGGCGGGAGGCGAGGATTTCCTCGACGGTCAGCTCCTTGCGGTACTGGGAGTAGGGGTTGAGGCAGCCGTGATGGTGGTTCTTGACGGATACCCGGGCAATCTGCTCCAGGGAGACGCCGGCGGTGTCCATGTAGCGCCGCTGCGCCAGGGCGAACCGGGCGACCATGTTCATGCCCAGCGCCCCGGTGATGTCGCCGGGGGCGGGGGTTATCGGCTTGCCGGCGATGGGGCTGGTGGAGATGGACTCCACCCCGACGACGATACCGATATCGTACAGGCCGGAGGCGATATCCCACCAGGCCCGGCGCAGGGCGGTGGCCCCGCCGGCGCAGGCGTTTTCGATGTTGGTCAGCTCGATATCGGTGATACCGACCTCGCCGAGGACCGCCTGCCCGATGACCATGCCCCCGTAGAGGGTGGCGGAGTAGCCGAACTGGATATCCTCCGGCGAGACCCCGGCGTCCTGCAACGCCGCGCGGGCAGCCTCGGCGCCGAGCTGGTAGGGCAGCTTATCCGGGAGCTTCCCGAAAACGGTGCTGCCCACCCCGATGATGGCGACTTCTCTCATGGTCTCAAGCTCCTCCCTTCCCGGCCGGCCGGAAGACGTACCCGATGGCTTCCCTGTCCCCTTCCTCCCAGAGCTTTTCAAAGCTCAGGGCCATATCCATGCCGGTCTCAAGGGGCTGTTCCTGCCAGCCCCGGACCTGGCTGAAGACCCTTACCCCCTCCGGCAGCTCAATCCAGCCGACGGCGTAGGGCGGGGCGAAGTGCTCGGCCTTCATGTGGACGATGGTGTAGGTGTAAAGCTTGCCCTTGTTGCCCAGGCGCACCGTCTCCAGGTCCTTGCCCCGGCAGTTGGGGCAGGCCTCCGCCGGCGGGAAAATAACCTGGCCGCAGGAGCGGCAGCGGGCGCCCAGCAGTGCCCCCTTACCGCCCTTCTCCTCGAAAAGCCCCTCCCGGAAGGGGACTCTGGTCTTCATGAAGTACTCCTTGCCTGTTTTTCCGTCATCTTTTACCCTTCCGCCCCGGGATTCTTTCGGTCGCTGCGCTCCCTCAGAATGACAAAATAGTAGCGCTCCCTCAGAATGACAAGTTAGTAGCGCTCCTTCAGAATAATATTTTAGGATACTCTGGTTATAGCTGGATTTCCTTGAGGGCGGGGTCGATTTTTAAAATTGGTTCGGTCTCCGCCTGGACGTCTTCCGGGGTGAAGCCGGGGGCCGTCTCCTTGAGGACGAGGCCCTGCGGCGTGACCTCAATGACGGCGATATCGGTGATAATCAGGGAGACGCAGCGCGGGGCGGTAATCTCGTAGGTGCATTTGCGGACAATCTTGGGCTCGTTTTTATTGGTGACATGCTTCATGGCCACGATGACCTTTTTGGCCGCTGCGGCCAGGTCCATAGCCCCGCCGATGCCGGGGGGAAAGCGTCCGGTCCGTATCCAGGCGACGACGTCGCCGTTATAATCGGCCATGTTGCCGATGGCCCAGTTAGCGAGGTCGCCCTTTTCCGAGACCTGCATGGCCCCTAACACGGAGAGGTCGATTTTACCGCCACGTATCATATCGAAGGCCTCGTCATGGGAGAAGAAGCTCATGCCGGGGGCGTAGGTCACCGGCTGGAAGCTGGCGTTGAACATATCCCAGTCCGCCTCTTCCGTAGCGGCGATGCCGCCGTAGCCCAGACCGCCGTTCTCCGTGTGGAAGACGACCTCGCGGCCCTCGGCGACGAAGTTGGCGGCCAGGGTGGGAATACCGCCTCCTAGGTTGACGTACATGCCGTTCTGAAACTCTCTGGCGACGCGCATGGCGATGGTCTGCTCGTCCAGCCGGTGTTTCGGCATGTTCATACGGCCCTCCTGACGATGCGGTCGACCCATATCCCGGGGGTGGCCACGGCCTCGGGGTCGATGGCGCCCAGCTCGACGATTTCGTCGACCTCGGCGACGGTGACCCTGGCGGCCCCGGCCACGGTGGCGTTGAAGCTGCGCGAGGTGCCCCGGTAGACCAGGTTGCCGTGGCGGTCGCCCTTATGCGCCCAGATTATGCCGAAGTCGGCCCGGATGGCTTCCTCGAGCAGGTAGTCCTTACCGTCGAACCGCCGCACCTCCCTCCCCTTCTGGAGGAACGTGCCGGTGCCCGGGCGGGCATAGAAGGCGGGGATGCCCGCCCTGGCCGCCTTCATCCGGGCGGCTAGGGTGCCCTGGGGCACCAGCTCGACTTCAATGTCCTGCCCGGCCTGCAAGGCTTTGACGATGGGGAAGGGCTCTTCCAGGCGGTAGATGGCCATGGCCGGCACGGAGACAATCAGCTTGCTTACCTGGCCGTTTTTCAGCAGCAGCTCGCCGTCGGCGAACCAGTCCGGCACCTGCATGGTGCGGGCGGCCGCCTTCTGGGCCCGGACGCCGAGCACCGGGGCATTGCCGACCAGGGTCAGGTTCCTGGCCGGCACCTCGGCGAGGGCGCGGAAAAGCGTCGCCGGCATCCCGCCGACGCACCCGAAGCCGCCGCAGAGTATCACGGCGCCGTCGAAGACATCGGCCAGGGCCTCCCGGGCGCTGCCGACGATTTTATTTATCACCTTTTTTCACCCCGGGCCACTGGCCGAAATAGGAGAATGACTCGTATCTGGTTTCCGGCCACGTGCCGTAGTACTCGATTACCTCGTCGCTGGGCTTCTTTTGAAGCCACTCCTTCTCGAACCGGGCGAACTTCTTACCCCGCTTTTTCCGGTCCTGCTTCTCGGCATCGCGGAGCGCCTTCGTCTTTTCCGCGTCCGCGGCCAGCCTTTTCTCGTCGTAAACCACCTTATATACGTTCCGGGCCGCCCAGTGAGAGATGACGCCATTTTGAAGGTCCTTCATGACCAGGGCGGGGTCGCGGTTGATGGGGTCGCCGTAGCCGCCGCCGCCCCCGGTGCCCCCGGCCACGAGGTCGCCTTCCCTGGTGGGCTCGGCGACACAAGGGTACCCCCTCAGGACGTAATGGCCCTGGATGGCCTGGTCCTGGTAGAGCATCCGGGCGGAGCTGGGGATGGCGGGGTCGGTGTGGCTCAGCATATTGTCCAGGTTGGAGCCCCTCACCGTGAGGAAGGGGAGCGCCGGGACGCCGTAGCCGCCGAAGAGGCCCTGGGTGAGCGTTATCAGCGAGCCGAAGCCCCAGGTGCCCAGGGCGGTGCTGGGGACGGCGTGGACCTTGACGGCGTAGTCCATGCCCACCCCGCCGCGGTACTTGCCGTGGCCGCAGCTGTCCTGGTGGAAGCCGCGGTAGAGGTAGAGGAAGGGTAAATGCGATTCCAGGCTCTCCACCTCGCCCGGTTCGGAGGTCAGCGGGGCGAAGTAGGCCCCGGCCACGTCCACCCCGTCCAGGTAGCTCCGCGCGCCGAACCCGATGCCGTTCATCTCGGCGCCGGCGTCGGCGAAGGGCTCCCCGTACTGGTTGACGCCGCCGTAAGACAGGGTATCGAACCCGCGGTTGCCGGCGCACTCGGTACGCTCCGGGGAGGTGGCGTAAATCGCGTTCTGCAGGACGTACTGTACGGACAGGGAACCCGCCTCGTGGACATAGGCGCAGCCGGCCTTGGGGGACTCCCGGCTGGCGTTGACGATGCTGCCGTCCGGCAACCTGAAGGACATCGGCTCCAGTATGCCGGAGTTATGCGGTAAATCGTAGAAGAGGTGGCCCAGCAGGTAGACCGTGTTCACGCCGATTACCCCGGAGCCCGGGGAGTTGGCCACGCGGTCCGACACTTCCGGCGAGCTGCCGTCATAGTCGAAGTAGAGGTGGTCTCCCTTTTTCTCCAGCTTGACGGCCACCTTGGTGAGGGCGTGCAGGATACCGACGGTGTCGATGAACTGGACGAAGCGGTAGGTGCCGTCGTTCCAGGTGCTGATGCGCTGGCGGGCGGCCTCCCCCGTGACCTGGATGACGTAGCGGAGGACGCCGGTGAAGTACCCGGGGGAGGCCTTCTCGATGACGGGCGTCAGGCGCTTTTCGACTACTCTGAGGCAGGCCATCCTTGCCTTGATGTCCAGGGTAAGGGCGCGGGGGTCGCGGACCATGTGGTTGAAATAGTTGAGGACGTCTTCTTTCATCCGGTAGTTCTCGGCGATTTTCAGGGCCGGGACCTGGAGGCCCTCCTCGTACATGCTGCGGGAGCCGGTGGGCATGCCGCCGGGCTCGCAGGCGCCGCATTCTCCCGTGTGGACCACGGCGCCAATCCAGCATAGTAGCTCGCCCCTGTAGAAAATCGGCGCGTAGATACCCATGTCCGGGGGGTGGGTGCCGCGGATATAGGGGGAGTTACAGAAGAAGGCGTCCCCCGGCTTGACGCCGACGCTGGGGTCGTTGAGCCAGTACTTCATGATGTATTTTACGTCCGTGGAGCCCAGCACCGAGTGGAAGTAGAGGCCGGAGGCGCAGACGGCGCTGTCGCCGGACCTGGTATAGATGGCGCAGGCCGTGTCTCCCCAGCGGCAGCCGGTGCTGGCGCCCAGCTTGACCAGGGTCTCGTTGCCCTCCGAGGCGATGGTGTGGAGCTTGTGGAGGAAAATGCCCGCCGAGGTGGGCTCGATGTCCTTCATGTTATCGAGCTCTTCCCTGGTGGGAGGCTCCGGGTGTAGTCTCTTGCCTATCTCATAATCTATTGCCCCTGGCATGGCCACCCTCCTCTTTCGTATTCATGTCCGGCCGGTGACTAATGGTGGTTATGGCTGATAATCCCGTAGAGCTCCGGGGCCATCGAGAAGGTCCACCCCGGCTCGATGACCACGGTGGTGTTGTCCGACTCTATAACGGCCGGCCCCTCGATGAGGTTGCCGCCCTTGAGCAGGTCCCACTGGTAAATACTGGTATTTTTATAGCCGCCGAGCTTTTCCCAGTAGGCCTCCCTCTGTCCCTTGAGGGCGTCCCCGGCCGACTTCGTCCCGACGGACCGGGTGCGGGTCAGCTCGAAGTGCGGCAGCTTGAGGTAGACGAAGAGCCGGTAGGTCTCCACCTCAACGCCGCCCTGGGGGAAGGCCGCTTCCGGCGAGTACATCCGGCTGAACTCCTCGGTAAAGCGGTCGCAGATGGCTTTAACGTCTTCCTCGCTGTGCACCAGCAGGAGGGGCGATTCTACCGGCGTATAGCGCCACTGCATCCCGTACCTCATCTCCAGTTCCAGGCGGAAAGTGGCCTGCGCCTCTTTGAACCCCTCCAGCACGATGTCCTTGATGGCCAGCTCCCGCAGCTCCTCGACGATGGAGTTGAACCAGGCGTAGTCGTTGAAGTAGGTCCCCTTGGCGTAGTCGAAGAGCCGCGTGTTGCGCGACTTCTCGTAGGTATGGACGACGTCCAGGGTGGAGGCCCCGTAGGCCCCGGCGACGGAGGACATCGGGGGGACGATGATTTTACTCATGTCGCCGGCGGCGGCCACGCCGCAGCAGTGGCCCGGTCCGGCGCCGCCCCCGGCGAAAACGGTGAAGTCCGATGGCTCGTAGCCCTTGAGGGCCACCTCTTTGAATATCTCCTGTCCCATCCTGGCGTCGATGACCTTCTTAATCATCATGGCCGTGGTGACCTCGTCCCAGCCCGATTTCTTCCCCAAATCCTTCAGGGCGTTGACCGCCTTTTCCTTGTTGAGCCTGAACTTGCCGCCGTTGAAGTAGTCCGGGTTGACGTAGCCCAGCACGACGTCGGCATCGGTGACGGTGGCGTTTTCCCCGCCGAGGTCATAGCAGGCCGGGCCGGGCATGGAGCGGGCGCTGGAGGGGCCGACCTCCAGGCGGTTACCCAGCAGGGGGTTGAGCCAGGCGATGGAGCCGCCGCCGGCCCCGATTGACGTTATCTTGATGGCGGTCAGCTGCGTCCGCCAGCGGTCCACGGTGGGGTAGAGGTCGTAGTGGGTGATGGAGCCGTCGGTGATGAGGCCGACGTCGAAGCTGGTGCCACCGGTATCGCAGAAGACGACGTTGGGCAGGCCGACGCTGGTGCAGAGGCGGGCCGCCCCGCAGAGTCCGCTGACCGGGCTGGCGCCGTAGGTGGCGATGGCCTTGGTCCGGGCGACCTTGGCGCACCCCCCGACGTTATCGCAGAGGAGGAGGGGCTTCTTGTACCCCTTGTCCAGCAGGTCCGAACACAGGGCGGATATCTGCTCCACGAAGCCGATGTGGATATAGGCATTGACGATGGCCGTCATCGTCCGGACGTACTCGCCTTCCTTGGGCGAAATCTCCGACGACAGGATGATGGGCATGTTACCCAGGTACACCTCCGGGAACTCCTCCTCGATGATGGCCCTTATCTGCCTTTCATGGACGGGGTTGACGAAGGACCACAGGAGGCTGACGACGAAGCCGCGCACGCCCTTGTCCACCAGGTAGCGGAGCTGCTCCAGGACGTCCTCCTTGACCAGCGGCATGACGACGTTGCCAGCGTAGTCGATGCGCTCCCGGATGCCTACCACGAGCTTGCGGGGAATCAGCGGCTCCGGCTTGGCGATGGTGGTAACGTCCTGGACGTCGGCGAGCTGGAGGCCGTCGGCCCACTGCCGTCCCCGGCCGATGAAGATGGTATCCTCGAACCCGCGCGTGGTGATAAGCCCCAGCTTGGGCCCGGTATGCTCGATGAGGATGTTGGTGCCGATGGTGGTGCAGTACTTGATGACATCGGTTTCCGCCAGGAACTGCTCCAGCGTCTTGCCGTCTTTCTCGGCGCATTCCTCCAGCCCCCGGACGAACCCCACCCCCAGCTCGTAGGCGGTGGTGGGGACCTTGGTGGTGAGGTAGTCTCCCCCCTTGGCCACGAAGAAGTCCATAAAAGTACCGCCGACATCAACGTTAACGATGTATCCCATCCTGTGCCTCCTGCGCAACTATTCAGGCGCGGTTAATTTTCGCCGCCAGGTCGTGAAGGGTCTCCAGGGGCGTATCTTCAGGAATCTCGCCGTCACTGACGTAAAAAAGCCCCGTCGGCTTGTGGCCGCCGATGAACCGGCTGATGATGTCATACTGGCCCGTCAAAAGGTCGGGCTCGGCCACCGGCAGCGGCAGGCCGAAGGCGGCCTTCAGCGAGGCGGAAAACTCCCGCACGCGGGCCAGGCCCGCATCGTCGAGCCGCTGCCCCAGCAGGATAAAGCCGCCGGGGGCTATCATCTTATGCAGTCCGGTAATATCGTCCAGCGGTATGTCTTTGAGGATGACCGCCGGGAAGGCGTTATAATGCCTGACGAGGTTAAAGAGGGTGTTATAAACAGCGGTATAGGGCGCCTGGTGGGCCGCCAGCCTCCCGGGATAGTCGGCGCCGGGGATGTCCTCCCGGAAGAAAACGGCGTCCACGCGCAGGTCGCCGAGGCTCTTGACCAGCTTCATGAGCAGGTTTCCCGCCAGCGGGATGGCGGTCATCGCGGCGCCGTCCTGGCCGCCGGTGAGCAGATTGGCCAGGAAGACCGGCCCGGTGAGCACGCCGATGACGGCGACATCTTTGCCGCGGGACATGCCGATGCGCTTGGTGACCTCCAGCAGCACCGGGATGCGGGGGCTCGCCGCGGGGTCCACCTCCCTGAGTCCGGGGCGGCTGTCCGGCTTCAGTTTCGGCGCGGCGTAGTCGCCCGGCCACTCCACCTCGGCCCCAAAGGCCTCGGCCTCCAGGGTGGCATCATAGCCGGTGACGATGCCGTCGTACCGGAGCAGCCCGCAGGCCTCTTCCAGCGCGCCGGTATAGTAGCTGGCATCCATCACCATCTCCTCCAGGGGCACCTGGCTTATCCGGGCGGCCAGCCCGTAAACGAAGGGTACGTAGACGGGCCTTTCGCCGTTGAGCAGTTTAAAGGTGTTCCTGAAGGCGGTTTTTGAGTTCATTTAGACGACCCGGCGTGCTTTTTCTTGAGCTTATCGATGTCCAGCTCGATTTCCAGGGTAATGGGGTGGCCCGGCGGCAGGTACTGGACGGTCATCAGGGAGCCGCACTCCGGGCAGTAGAACTCCACCACCCTCATGAAGTCCGGCTGGGGGGCGTAGGAAATAGAGGCGGAGTTGGACTTTACGGGGATAGCCGGACCGTAGATTTCGGCGGCCGGCCTCTCGTAGACCAGACAGCCCTTGACGTAGGGCTCCCGGGCCGGGTGTATCTCGGCGTGGCACTGGCTGCAGCACCACATCTCCTTGTCCAGGTCAATCTCCACCGTCTCGGTAATGGGTATTCTCTTCATCGCTATACCTCCCCAAGAACGCCGTGTGAATATTCGCTGATGGAATAGGACTTCCCTTCCGGTATAACGTAGGTGGTGTCCTTGGCCTCGATGACGGCCGGGCCGTTGACGCGGTTGCCGGCCACCAGCTGCTCTCTATTGAAGATGGGGGTCTTCTTATAGCCGGTCTGCGGCGACCAGAAGACGTCCCGCTCCATTCTCAGGGCGCCGGAGGGGTCTTCCGAAGCCAGCGGTGAGCGGGTCAGCTCGAAGTGCGGCATGGGCACCAGGGCGTTGAGGATGAGGTTGGTGATGGTTATTTTCCCTTTGCCGCCGAACTGGGCGCAGATGCTTTTCACGTCGGCCTCGCCATCGAGCTGCACCTTCTCCGACCTCACCACCTGCCCCGCCAGGGCGCCGTCGCCGAAGAGCTCCAGGTAGTAGGCCGCCTCGTCCGCCGGGAAGCCCTCCCCGTGGATGTCCCGCCGGGCGATATCCATGAGCTGCTTCACCGTCTGGTTTATCTTCTTGAAGT
>MGNX01000044.1:10217-14883 GCA_001796935.1 Chloroflexi bacterium RBG_16_60_22 | reverse complement strand
TAGTCCTGAATCAGGTCGGGGCTGAGGCGGTCCACCTGGAAGTTATAGATACCCCCGGCGGTAAACTCGGCGTTGCTGTAATGCGTCTCGTCGTATCCCTCGTTAAAACCCAGGACGGTCCCTTTGAGCAGCATCCGGTCCAGCATCCTTTTCAGCTCTTCAAGGGACATCCCGTTTTTCCTGACCCGGCCGAAGATGCGCGGGAGGGGTTCCGGCTTCATGGAGAGCTGCATCGCCAGGGCGGCCTCTTCCGGGGTGAAGAAGCGCTGTAGCAGCTTGATGTCCAGTCCGGAAGCCGCCGCCGGAAACCCGGAGGGCAGCCGGTCCAGGTATCTTTGTAGCTCGCGGTAGATGCCGGTATCGGTGTCCATTTTAACCTCCTCGCGCCGGGGTGCCGGTTTTTCCGTTAACCAATTGTATCACCTGAAGATGATTTTGCCCAGCAGTGTTTCTTTCACGGAGATGGCCGCCTCCGGGCAGACCTCCTGGCAGCAGAAGCAGCGGATACAGAGGTTATAGTCATGGGACGGCGGGCGGCGCTTGTCCTCGCCCCGCCAGTCCACCGCCCGGGGGGTCACCGGGCAGTGCCGGACGCAGGCGCCGCACCGGGTACACCGGTCCGCGTTGATGACGGGCCGGGCGGACGTCCGGTTCTTGATGAAAGCCGCCATCCGGCCGCCGCTGGCCGGCAGGGGAGGCTTCCGGACCACGTTGAAGTCGGGGCAGATAAAGTCTTCGATAGCGTCGCCGACCATCTCGATATTCTCGAAGTGGTAGGTCCCCAGCCCTGCCTTCTCGCCCGGCGCGGAGGTCGGCACGAAAGCGGGGTCCAGGTCGATGATTTTACAGGCCACGGCGTCCAGGGCGATGGGGTCGGCGGAAAGCAGCAGGACGCCCAGTTTCCGGGGGCTACCGTTGCGGGGCCCGTTGCCCTCCATGGCCATGACGGCGTCCATGATGTAGAGACGCGGCCGGAGCAGCGTATTCAGGTCCACGAGCATGGTGGCGAACTTGAAGGGGTCGGGCAGGCGGGCGTGCTGCGGGCCTTTCATCAGCCCGGGTACGCACCCGAACTGGTTCTTGACGGCGCCGGTGAAGCGGGTCAGGCCGTGCGTTTTCAGCTTGGGCAGGCTCACCAGGCCGTCGGCGGCCAGCACGCCGTTGGCGATGACGAAGCGCCGCGTCAGGAGCGCCCCGGGGTGGGTGACGGCCCGGCCCCGGGCGAAATCGGCCAGGGGTATCCCCAGCTCGTCGGCCACCTTTTTCAGGCCCCCCAGGGCCATGTTGGCCCGGCAGCCGCCGAAGCCGGGGGAATCGCCGCAGGTCAGGCTGGCGCCGGCCCCGGCGAGTAGCCGCCCCGCCGCCCGGAACACCTCCGGGTGGGTGCAGACGCACCGGTCCGGACTAACGCCGAAGAGCACGTTCGGCTTGATGAGGATTTTCTCGCCGGGTTGAACAAAGCTTGAGATACCCCCGACGAGCTCCAGTCCCCGGCTCATTGCCCGGTACACCCGCCTCTGGTCATAGTCGGCGCAGGCTACCAGCGCCACCCTCGATTTGTTCACGGTCCGGTTATCTGTCATCTTCTCTCACATTATCCGGGCGGCTTCGCTGATTTTAATTATTTCACGCCAGTCCGGAAATACGCAAACACACCCCCGGAGGGTCGCGTTTTTGCCCTAAAAGTACTTTATCCATGTCACCCTGAGCGTAGCGAAGGGTCTACAGCGGTAGGGATTCTTTCGTCACTCCGTTCCTCAGAATGACATTTGGGGCAAAGCAGGGGGTCGCCAGGAGGGGTTGATAGGCGGAATCGCAGATAACTATCAAAATGCGATATTTGTATCTATTTATCCGACATCGATTAATAATTTTAAACATTTCCCCCTGTCCGGCCTTGACAATTACGTATATTCATTTACAATAAGAGTAATCCCATAGATAGGGACATCATGTCCCTCTTTCCGCGGCGGCTGAAGCACGGCCGCGTGGCGGAATGGCCTTGAGTCCAGCACGGGAGGTGAGATTATGTGAGGGTACACGTCAAGTACGGCCAAACTCAAAAACTTGAGGAGGTGAAACCGTGAAAAAGAGAGTCCTTTTCAGTCTCCTGATAATCGTCCTGGTCAGCCTGTCTTTGCTGGCTGCCTGCGGTAAGGCCGCCCCGGCGCCAGCCCCCGCCCCCGCCCCGGCGCCCGCTCCAGCCCCGGCTCCCCAGGCACAGACGGTCAAGCTGGGGTTTGCCAGCATCTGGCCTAACACTCATTACACCCACGTCGACCAGTTTCCGCGGGCCTTCAAAATGGTGGAGGATGCCTCCGGCGGCAAGTACAAGCTTAATATCGAGTATTTCCCCGTTGGTACCCTGCTTGCCGGGCCGGAACTCTATGACGGTGTGGTTACCGGCATCGCCGACTCCGGCATCTCGTCCTTCGGCTATTCTCCCGGCCGCTTTCCGGTGATTCTGACGATGAACCAGCCGGGACTGGCCCCGCCGGTCAACTCCGATGCGGCGGCCGGGGCCATCTGGGAGTTTTACAACCAGTTCAAGCCCAAGGAGCTCCAGGACGTCCACGTTTTCTATCTCTTTGCCACCGGGCCGGGCTATATACATTCCAACAAGCCCATCCGTACCGTGGAAGACATGAAAGGTCTTAAAATCAGGGTCACCGGTGCCGGTATCGATGCGGTTAAAGCGGTGGGCGGCGACCCCGTAGCTATCCCGATGGGTGACGTCTATGAAGCGGCGCAGAAGGGACTCATCGATGCCCTCGTTTCCCCGCCCGAGACACTTGATGGCTGGAAGCACGCCGAAATCTTCGAGTATTCCACTTCCGTACCCTACTTCTACTCCGAGTTCTTCTGGGTTGCCCTGAACCTGGACAAGTGGAACTCCCTGCCCGCCGACCTCCAGGCGGCGTTTGGCGCTGCGGCCGCCGGCGCGGTCAAGGATGCCGGCGCCATCTGGCAGTACCAGCAGCAGAAGGGGTTTGATGTCGCCAAGGCCTCACCCGGGGGACATCAGATTTTTGAGCTACCTCCTGCCGAAGTCACCAAGCTAAGAGAGCTGCTCAAGCCGATACGCGCCAAGTACGTCGGGGACCTGAACGCCAAGGGTCTCCCCGGCGAGGAAATCGCCAATGCGGCGGCCAGTATCGTGGAGAAGTATAACAAGATGACCTACGCGCCGTTTAAGCCTTAGCGGGCCGGCGCACCGGAAAACAGAACAGTAAGAGCCCCGGGGAGGGTTTCCCGCGGCGGATTGCCGCCGGGATAGCTGATACCCTCTCCGGGGGGATTCCATTGAGGGACTGGTTTACGTGGCTTCATTTGAACGTATCGTCCAGTTGATAAGTCGTTATGCCGATTGGATTGCCCGGGCCGGCGTGGTGGCGATGATGCTGCTGGCCGCCGGGAATATCCTGCTGCGCATCTTCGGGCACCCCATTGCGGGGACGTTTGACTATATCAGCTTCATGGGGGCCACCCTGGTGGCCTTTGCCCTGGCTTACTGTGCCGTGAACCGGGGACACATCCAGGTGGAACTGCTCATGGACCGCTTACCCGGCCGGGTCCAGGGGATTATCGGCATCCTCACCGGTATTCTGGGGGCGGGCATCTTTATCCTGGTGACCTGGCGGAGCATGGTGTACGCCAATAACATGCGGGTCGCCGGTGAGACGACGATGACGGCGTTGCTCCCCTATTACCCCTATATCTACGCCATCGCCTTCGGCAGCGCCCTCCTTTGCCTGGTGGTGCTCGTCGACCTTATGAAATCGATGGCCCGGGCGGTGAAGGGGTGAGCCCGTCAACCATCGCCCTTATCGGCGTCATCGTCCTGGTGCTGCTTTTCCTGCTCCGCATGCCGGTGGCCTTCGTCATGGCGGCGGTCGGTTTCGCCGGCTTTGCCTACGTGTCCTCGGTGCCCGCCGCCTATAGTCTCCTGACCAAGGACTTCTGGGCGATGTTCTCCTCGTACTCGCTGACGGTGATCCCCATGTTCGTTTTCATGGGCACCGTAGCCTTTTACTCCGGGATGAGCAGCCGCCTCTACGATGCCGCTTATAAGTTCTTCGGCCAGCTGCGCGGCGGGCTGGCCCTGGCGACCATCGTGGCCTGCGCCGGTTTCGGCGCCATGTGCGGCTCGACCAACGCCGAGGCCGCCGCCATGGGCAAGGTGACCCTGCCCGAGATGAAGCGGTATAACTACGAGCCGTCCCTGGCCACGGGCTGCGTGGCCGCCGCGGGGAGCCTGGCCATCCTCATCCCGCCCAGCACCATCCTGATTATCTACGGCGTTATGGTGCAGGAGTCCATCGGGAAGCTCTTCGCCGCCGGTATACTGCCCGGTATATTGCTGACTATCCTCTTCGGCATTACCATCCTGATTATCACCCGCATCAACCCGGCCCTGGCCCCGGCCGGTGGCAAGGCCAGCTGGGGGGAGCGGCTGCGCTCCCTGTCCGGAATCGTGGAGATGCTGCTTCTCTTTATACTGGTGATGGGAGGACTGTTCGTGGGGTGGTTCACCCCCACCGAGGCCGGCGCCGCCGGCGCCGCCGGGGCCCTGGTTATCGCCCTGGCGCGGCGGCAGCTCACCTTGAAGGGGTTCCTCGACTCCCTGGCCGAGACGACGCGGATTACGGCGATGGTCTTCCTCATC
>MGNX01000044.1:5470-10095 GCA_001796935.1 Chloroflexi bacterium RBG_16_60_22 | reverse complement strand
TATCTTCGGCTATCTCATCGGCGGCTGCTTCATGGACTCACTGGCCCTGATAACCCTCACCATCCCCATTCTCTATCCCCTGGTGCTGAGCCTGGGGTTCGATTCCATCTGGTTCGGGGTGATTATCGTGCTCGTCGGCGAGATGGGGGTCATCACCCCGCCGGTGGGCATTAACGTCTATGTTATCAAGGGAGTGGCGCCGGACGTGCCCCTGGAGACGATATTCCGCGGCATTTTCCCCTTCCTGGTCGCCATTATCGTCTGCGTCGTTATTTTAATCTTTATCCCGGAGATCGCCCTCTATTTACCCAACGCCATCGCCCGGTAACAATCTGATTCCAGGAGGAACTGAACCGTGCCCGAGCCAGGGAAAAACTACGATGCCTATCTCGCCGGGGAGAGGCCGCCTGATTTCATGACGCTCTCCGGTATCGAGCTCAAGGAGTTCTATACCGCCGCCGACGCCCGGCGGGCGGACGGACCGCCCGGGGAATACCCCTTCACCCGGGGCATCCACCGGGAAATGTACCGCCGGCGCTTCTGGACGCGGCGGCAGCAGAGCGGCTTCGGGACGCCCGGGGAGAGCAACCGGCGGATGAAGTTCCTCCTGGGGCAGGGGCAGACCGGCCTGAACTGCAACCCGGACGTGGTGACCCACCTGGGGCTCGACCCCGATTTTCCCCTCGCCGAGGGCGATATCGGCCTGGCGGGGACATCCCTCTCGACCCTGGAGGACATGGAGCAGCTGTTTGAGGGTATCCCCCTGGACCGGGTGAGTACCACCATCATCGAGCAGCCCCCCGCCTCCGCGGTGATGACGGCCATGTACCTGCTGACCGCCCGCCGCCGCGGCATCCCGGAGGACCGGCTCATCGGCACCATCATGAACGACGCCCTCAACCAGCTGGTAGGGCCGACGATTGAGGCGGTGGCACGGTTCTTCCCGGTGGAGGCCGCTGTCAGGGTGGGGCTGGACGTCATGGAGTACTGCGTCCGCCGCATGCCGCGCTGGAATATCCTCAACATCAACGCCTACAACATGAGGGAGACGGGCATCAGCGCCGTCCAGGAGGCCGCCTTCGCCCTCTCCCTGGGGGCGGACTACATCCAGCGGCTGCTGGCGCGGGGACTGGGCATTGATGATTTTGCCGGGAGGATGGCCTTTTTCTGCGCCATGGACATCGATTTTTTAGAGGAAATCGCCAAGCTGCGGGCGATGCGGCGCATCTGGGCCAGGATGCTCAAGGAGAGGTTCGGCGCCAGAGACCCCCGGAGCGGCTGGTTCCGGGCGGCCATACAGACCTCGGCCCTGCGGCTCACCGCCCAGCAGCCCCTCAACAACATCGTGCGGGCCACTATCCAGACGCTGGCCGCCGTGCTGGCCGGGGCGCAGTCCATCCACACCACGTCCTATGACGAAGGCTACGCCCTGCCGACCGAGGAATCGCACAAGCTGTCCATCCGCCTCCAGCAGATAATCGCCTACGAGTCCAACGTCACCAAGACGGCCGACCCCCTGGGTGGGGCCTACGCCATCGAGTGGCTGACCGACCGCCTCGAAGGGGAAATCGAGGCGCTGATGAAAAAGATTGAAGACAACGGCGGGTTTATCGCCTGCTACCTGCAGGGCTGGGTGGAGAAGCAGGTGAACGAGGCCCGTTACGAGTACGGCCGGCGCATCGAGAGCGGGCAGCAGGTGGTGGTGGGGGTCAATGCCTTCCGGGAGGAGGGGGAAGAGGTAAAGCTGAACCTCTTCCGGCAGTCCGGCGGCATGCAGGCCAAGCGGAAGCGCTACATCCGGGACTACCGGAAGAACCGGGACGGGGAGAAGGCGGCCCGGGCCCTCGGGGGGCTCTATAAACAGGCCGCCGCCCCGGAGAAGCCCAACGTCTTCGTCCCCATCATGGAGGCGGTGGCCGCCGGGGCCACTACCGGGGAGATAGTCGATACGCTGAGGAAGGCGGAGAACTTTACCATCCGCCTGTGACGGGAGATTTAATGACCGCTAAAGCCAGACCGAAGGTCATCATGGCCAAGCTGGGCCTGGACGGCCACAGCAACGGCCTCCGCATCGTCAGCAAGTGGCTCCAGGACGCCGGTTTCACGGTGGTCTACCTGGGCCTTTACAACACGGCGGAGGGAATCATCAAGGCGGCCCGGGAAGAGGACGCCCGCATCATCGGCTGCAGCTTCCTGGAAGGGGCCCACCTCTATTACGTCCGGCGGCTGGCGGCCCTGGCCCGGAAGTATAAGATGGAGGATATCAGGCTGGTGGTGGGCGGCACCATCCCCCCCGGCGACGTAGCCCGGCTGAAGAAGCTCGGCGTCTGCGAGGTCTTTACCCCCGGCACGCCGCGTTCTACTATCATCGCCGGGCTCAAGGCCCTGTCCTGAGGCTACCGGGACAGCTTTATCCCCGGCTTCTGGACGGTTAGATGCGTCATCGAAGTGTCTGCGGTGGCCCCGTGCCAGTGGTCCTCCCCCGGGGCGATGAAGACCGTGGTGCCCGGCGTTATCACGTACTCTTTATCCCGCGTCGCCACGATGCCCTTCCCCTCGGTGACGTAGAGAATCTGCTCGTAGTCGTGCACGTGGAAGTTGAGCCTGGCCCCCTTGCCGAAGGTGACCAGCAGCACGCCCGGCCCGCCCGTGGCTCTGGCGTCGATTAATGCCTTGCGGTACACCGGCCCCCGGCCGACGATTTCATCACTGGTCTCTTCCGATTTAACTTTATTGCTGTTGACGACTATCATTTTCCCTCCCGGAAATTTATTCGCTATTTTGAGGTGCGCACCTCGCCCCCGGGTTTCTCCCCGGCGGGCAGACTCACCGCTATCAACGGCCGGATACGTTCACGGACACTTTAGCTAACTCAGACTTTACCTGTCAAGCCCCGATTTACATGGGTTGACCGACGCGTTACAATATAGATATGAGATTGGGCGCTTTCGAGGTCAACGAACCGCTGCCGGACCTGAAGGATACCCACGCCTTCGCCATACTGCGACCGTGGATTGACGCCGGTAACGTCGGCTCGCTGACGCTGTCGTGGCTGGAGAAGCATACCGGCGGCGGGCGTATCGCCGAGCTGTCCCGCCCCGGTAGCTACTTCGACTTCACCCGCTACCGGCCGGTCATTTACCGCAGCGGCGGCCGGCGCCAGGTGGTCGTGCCCAATACCTTCGTGACCTGCGGCCGGCAGGAGAACGGGCCGGACTTCCTCTTTTTCCATCTCCTCGAGCCGCACATGCTCGGGGAAACCTACGTGGAGTCGGTGCTGGGGCTGCTGGAAAAGTTCGACGTCAAGCGGTACTGCCTCCTCGGCAGCATGTACGACTTCGTGCCGCATACCCGGCCGTTGCCGGTCACCGGCGGCGCGGAGGGAAAGAAGGCCAGGACCGAGCTGGAAAGGGCGGGGGTCACCCCCAGCAACTACGAAGGGCCGACCACCATCCTCTCCCTGGTCTCGCAGCGGGCCTTCGATTCCGGCGTGGAGACGATGACCGTGATTGTGCACCTGCCGCAGTACACCGAGCTGGACGAGGACTACATCGGGGTGCTGCGTCTCGAGGAGATTGTTTCCCGGCTCTACGGCGTACCGGTGGACCAGGGGAGCGTGGAGAGGGCCGAGCGGCAGCGGGAGTTTCTTTCCACCACGGTGGCCTCCAACCCCCAGATGCAGGAAATCCTCGAGCAGCTGGAAAAAACCTGCGATGCGGGGGAGAGGAAAGGGGAGGAAGAAGAGGAAAAAGACGAACCACGCCCCCTGTCCCCCAAGGTGGAGGAGTTCCTCCGGGAGATGGAGAAGCGGTTCCGGCGGGAGTAGTCCTGGTCAGATGACCAGCATGGCGTCGCCGAAGGAGTAAAAGCGGTACCGCCGGGCTATGGCCTCCCGGTAGGCCCTGGCGACGGTCTCTTTGCCGCCGAAGGCGCTCACCAGCATCAGCAGGGTCGAGCGCGGCAGGTGAAAGTTGGTCACCATGGCATCAACCAGGCGGAAGCGGTGCCCCGGCAGGATGAACAGGTCCACCCAGCCTTCGAAGGGCGCCGGCTCCCCGGGTTTGCCGGCCAGCGCCGCCTGCTCCAGCAACCGGACGGAGGTGGTGCCCACGCCAATGATGCGGCGGCCCTCCCGCCGCGCCAGCGCCAGCCCGGCGGCCACTTCCCCGCTCACCACCCCGTACTCCCGGTAGATGGTGTGGCGGCGCGGGTCGTCCTCATGGACGGGGCGGAAGGTATCCAGGCCCACGTGCAGGGTCACGAAGCAGCAGAGCACCCCCCGCCGCCCGATTTCCGCCAGTAGCTCCGGCGTGAAGTGCAGCCCGGCCGTCGGCGCGGCGGCGCTGCCCGCCACCCGGGCATAAACCGTCTGGTAGCGCTCCGGGTCCTTCAGAGGGGTATGGATATAGGGCGGCAGCGGCATCTCCCCCGCCTCCAGCAGCGCCGCTTCGTCGGAGAAGCGCACCACCCTCAGGCCGCCCGCGGCGGTGCCGGTGACCTCGGCGGTGATGCCGGCGGCGCGGTCGGCTGATGAGTCGCGGCTTATCTCCACCCTGGCCCCGGGGAGGAGACGGCGCGCCGGCCGCACCAGGGCCTCCCAGACCCCCCTGTCCACCCGGCGCAGC
>MGNX01000044.1:2564-5454 GCA_001796935.1 Chloroflexi bacterium RBG_16_60_22 | reverse complement strand
GCCCGCCGCTGCCCTCCCTCCTCCCGTGAAGCCGCGCCGGAATCACCCGGCTATCGTTGAAGACCAGGACATCGCCCTCCCGCAGGTAGTCGGTAATCTCGTAGAAGCGGCGGTGCTCCAGGGAGCCGTCCCGGCGGTGCAGCACCAGCAGCCGCGAGCGGTCCCTCGGCTCGAGGGGCGTCTGGGCAATCAGCGCGGCGGGAAGAGCGTAGTCGAAATCGGCGGTCCTCATCGTGATAACAACATTACTATACATTCCGGGCCGGGAGAAAGGCAATCCATGACCCCACCGGCGATGAGGTGGTGTAACGTGGCCTCCTTGATAATTCACGCCTGTCTGTGCTATAGTTAAGGTGGCGTTAGACTTCGGGCCCGGGACTCAAATGACTCAAGATGCGGAATACGAACCCAGGATACTCGGCTTTCTCTGCCGGTGGTGCAGCTATGCCGGAGCCGACCTGGCCGGGACCAGCCGCAAGAAGTACCCCGCCAATATCAGAATCATCAAGATTCCCTGCTCGGGGAGAATCGACCCCCTCCTGATTGTCCGCGCCCTGAGGGTGGGTTTTGACGGCGTGCTGGTATCCGGGTGCCACCCCGGCGATTGCCATTACCAGACCGGCAACTACCGCGCCCGCCGCCGGATGTCCATCACCAAGAAGTTCCTGGAGTATATGGGAGTCGAGCCGGAGCGGCTCCAGGCCAGCTGGGTCTCCGCCTCCGAGGGCGGGAAGTTCGCCGAGGTGGTCACGGAGATAACCTCCGACCTGAAGCAAATAAGCCCCAACCGATTATTCAGCGATGAGCGAGACGGAACAAAAGCTGCGCAGTGAAGCCCGGGACCTGCTGGAAAAGGGCAGGGTCAACCATATCATCGGCTATGAGGCCGGCAGCCTCAAGTTTTCCACCACACCCCTGATAACCTCGGACAAGGAAGATACCGACCGCCTGGTCATCAACCCCTTCATCAACAACAACCTCAGCGTCTTCCTCGGGGAGGTCGGCGGGAAGGCGGGCATCGTCGCCAGGGGCTGTGACGCCCGCTCCATCGTCAGCCTCATCCAGGACAAGCAGTTGGCCCGCGAGGACGTCTTCATCATCGGCGTGCCCTGCGGGGGCATCATCGACCTCGACAAGGTGGAAAAGCTGACCGGCCTCGACCGTGACGAGATTGATGACATCGCCTGGCAGGGCGATAAAGCCGCGGTCACTATCGGCGGCGCCAGGAAGGAGTTCCCGGCGAAAGAGGTGCTCACCGACGACTGCCTAAGCTGTGAGCCGCCCGACCCCAGGGAGTACGACCTTCTCATCGGGGAGGTCGGCCCCCTCGTCACCGATGGCGAGCTGGGCCGGAGCAAGATTAAAGAGCTGGAGGCGATGACCCCGGAGCAGCGCTGGGAGTTCTGGAAGAGCGAGTTCTCCCGCTGCATCCGCTGCTACGCCTGCCGCCAGGTCTGCCCGGCCTGCTTCTGCAACCGCTGCTTCTCCGAGGAGACGGAGCCGGCGTGGATATCGCCGCTGCCCCGGTGGCAGGACAACCTCGTCTTCCAGGCCATCCGGATGATACACGTGGCCGGCCGCTGCACCAACTGCGGCGAATGCGAGCGGGCCTGCCCGGTGAATATCCCCCTGCGCAGCCTGAGCAAGAAGATGGAAGAGATTGTGGACGAGCTCTTCCACTACCGGGCCGGCACGGACAAGGAGGCCCCGCCGCTGATGGCCGCCTACCAGCCAGAAGAGGCCGAGGACTTTATACGGTAAGATGAAAAAGATTAAGAAGCAGGATGTCCCGGCGCTGCTCGTTAAGTGGCAGCAGGACTTCACCGTCTTCGCGCCTTCTAAAAAGAGCGGCGTGTCCCGGATGGAGGTCTGGGACGGCCAGGACACGGCCTTCCTCGACCGCAACCGCAACACGGTCATCCCCCCCAAGGCGAACTTCCTGCTGAATATCGAGAAGATGTTCGACTTCCGCAAGGAGGGCGGCAGCTATACCCTGGAGCCGGCGGGCGGCGAAGCGCCCCGGCAGCTGCTCTTCGGCATCCACCCCTGCGACGCCCGGGCGACAGCCATCATCGACATGGTCTTCAAGGACGCCTACGAGGACAATTACTACCTCGGCCGGCGCCGGAACTCGGTGCTCGTCGGCATGGGCTGCACCAGCCCCTATGACAGCTGTTTCTGCACCTCGCTGGGCTTCGGTCCGGCCGAGGCGGCGGACGTCGATATGATGCTGACCGATATCGGCGACGCCTTCGTCATCGAGGAAGTGACCGATAAGGGTAAAGAGCTCCTGGCCGGGGCGGAGGGTGTTACCGAGGCCACCGCGGACGACACCAAGAAGGCCGACGCCGCTAAAGCAGCCGCCGCCGCGAAGGTGACCCGGAAGATAAACGTCGAGGAAATCAGGAAGCGGATACCCCTTTCGTTCGACGATAAGAAGTTCTGGGAGAAAGTTTCCGCCAAGTGCGTCAGCTGCGGCATCTGCACCTTCCTCTGTCCCACCTGCTACTGCTTTGACATCAACGACGAGATGCTCAAGAGCGGCAGCGGGGCCCGCTACCGCAACTGGGACTGCTGCAGCTTCCCCCTCTATACCAAAATGCCGGCGGAGAACCCCCGGGCGGAGAAGTGGCGCCGGGTGCGCCAGAAGGTGCACCACAAGTACGCCTTCTACCCCGAGCTGTTCAATATCATCGCCTGCACGGGCTGCGGGCGCTGCATCCGGCAGTGCCCGGTCAACTGGGATATCACGCAGATACTGGCAAGCCTGCCCGCCGGGGCCCCGGCGGCAGCGGAGAAAAAGTAATGGCCATCAGCGATATCAGCCAGCGCAAGAGATACCTCGCTCAAAATAACGTCTATTTGCCGCACATCGCCGTTATCGAGAAGA
>MGNX01000044.1:0-2456 GCA_001796935.1 Chloroflexi bacterium RBG_16_60_22 | reverse complement strand
TCGGGGTCGGGGAGGCCACCTTCTGCATCTCCTCCAGCCCCACCCGCCGCGACCACTACGAGTTCGCCGTGCAGCGGGCGGGCAAGGTCACCAACGCCCTGCACCGGCTCGGGGTGGGGGCGGAGATAGGCTTCCGCGGACCCTTCGGCAACAGCTTCCCGCTGGACTACCTGGCGGGCAAGAACCTGGTCTTCGTGGCCGGGGGTATCGGGCTGGCCCCGCTGCGGTCGCTCATCTGGAACGTCATTGATAACCGTGACAAGTACGGCAACGTCGATATCGTTTACGGGGCGCGCAGCCCGCTCGACCTCTGCTTCAAGTACGACCTGGAGGCCTGGGAGAAGGACGGCACGGTGAAGATGACCACCACCGTGGACCGCGAGGCGGAGGGCTGGACGGGCAACGTCGGCTTCGTGCCGGCGGTCACGGAGAAGACGGCGCCGTCCGCCAAGAATGCGGTGGCCATCGTCTGCGGGCCGCCGGTGATGATACGGTTCACCTTCCCGGTATTGGAGAAGCTGGGTTTCACGCCGGAGCAGATGATAACCACGCTGGAGAAGCGGATGAAGTGCGGTATCGGCAAGTGCGGGCGGTGCAACATCGGGGAAATCTACGTCTGCCGGGACGGGCCGGTCTTCAGCTACGAGCAGATTAAGAACTTCAGCTCCGACGAGTATTAGGGAATAAATAGTACTCTAGCGAGCCTCCTTTTTCCCTCCCCCTCCCGTCATTCTGGCGAAGGCCAGAATCCAGGTTCCCTATCCATCATTGATATGAATGCCAAGAGCGGAATTGAATGTTTTTATGGTTGGGTAAATATCGGGATATTTACCCTGTGGAAAATATTTATCACTTTTGCAATATGTTTCTCTCCGGGTGTATTCCTATATGGACTTATCCATAATATCCTCGAGTTCCCGGGGGTTCTTCTTGATATAAAATAAAGTCCTGATAATGTGAAACAGAATCGTGGGTTTTAACATCCATATTAATACCTTCGGGATATCTTTACGCTCCAGGGCCGCCCTCAAGTGCCATTCCACGGGGTCATGCGTTTTAATGTGGAGCACCAGCAGGTCCTCTCCTACCGGCGACATGTCCGCTATCCTGCCTTTAAGCTCCGTTTGTCCAAGACCAGCCGACCTAAATCTCATTTATCCCCATACTAGAAATCTTCGGTTCTAGGAACTTCGTTGCGTCCCAAAAATATGGCCTTAAGAATAAACAACAGATTTCGAGGCTTTAAAAGCATCAGAGCCAAATCCCTCAAGTCCCTCTCCTGAAAGCCCATCCTTGTCCGCCATTTTACGGGACTGGTGGTGTTAACAAAAAATATTACCAGGTCATCCACTTTTTTAATGTTTACCAGCTCCGCCTTCATTTCTGTCCTGCCGAGACCCGTGGACCTCAACCTCATGACAGCAGACCTTCCTGGCGAGCCCTGGTGACGATTTCCGGCTCCGGCCACCACTTTTCCACCCCGAGATCCTCGGCGACACTATTGGCGACTCCGTAGCCCGGGCCGAAGGTTATCAAACCTCCGGAATGGCAACTGGCGCCGCCCAGGTAAAGGTTCCCTATCGGCGTCCGATGATTAGAGCAGAACTCATTAGGCCTGAGAAAACCCAGCTGCAACGGCTCGTAAGCCCCCTGTTTAATCGAGCCTTCTACCATGTCGGCAAACCTGTTTTCGAAATCGAGGGGAGTATGAGTAACCGTCCAGAGGATATTCTCCTTCGTCATATTGGGCGCATACTTCCGTAATGTCTCCAGACACCTCTCCGCAATCTCTTCTTTGAACAAATAACTGTAGTATTTTTCGGCACCTTCCTTCAGCTTATAGGGGGCCATTTGAGAAATAAGGCCGGTATGCCGGCCTGCCGGCGCCTGGCTGGGGTCATGGACAGAGGGGAAGCAGCAATTAAAGCCTTTAGTTACCAGTTCACCCGCAGCTATCGAGGACCACAAACCCAGGAGCTCCTCCTCAGTTTCAATGCCGACCGGGGCATAGACGCAGGCATTGTTAATCTCAGGGTCGTTGAAGACCGGGGCTTTCTCCAGGGCAAGATGAACCGTCAGCAAGCTCCAGTGCTCCCACTTGAAGTTCTCGGTGGTCTCGATAAATTCCTGCTCGAGATTTTCCTTGCCAACGTATTTTATAAAGGTCTGGATGGGGTCGATGGTGCTGATAATGGCCTTGCCGGCATCAATTATGCGGCCATCCTCCATCTCCACACCGGTAGCAGCGCCATTTTTAACAACAATGCGCTTGATTCTCTGGCTACCCCATATCATACCGCCGTTAGACATGATTATTCTGATAAGAGCCTGAGCCAGGGTATGCGAACCTCCGATGCACAATTGGTAGTTGGAGGCCCTATTCAGGCAAAGGACGGCGAGGTAACCAACCCCGTCCACATCAGGTTCCAGACCCCAATGGGCGGCAATATAGAGCA
>MGNX01000043.1 GCA_001796935.1 Chloroflexi bacterium RBG_16_60_22 | reverse complement strand
CCTTTGTTCATTTAAGAAATGGAAAAAATGTACAGGGAACGAAAGAATAAAAAGAGGAGAGGTATTCATGGCGAACGTAGAGCAACTGGTAATGAAAATAAAGAACCTGGAAGCAAAAATAGCAGAACTGGAAACCAAACTCGGGGAAGTGGATGACGTCAAGGAGATTAAAAAGTTACAGAACATATACGGATACTACCTCGATAGCCGATTTATGCAAGAGGTGGTAGACCTGTTCTCCGATGATGCCGAGTCAGTTGAAGTAGCTAACCGCGGCGTGTTTCTCGGTAAAGAGGGGGCCAGACGGTTCTTTTTACATGCCCAGGGACAACCGGCACCCGGGTGGATTATGGGCCGCCATTTGCAGCTTCAGGGGGTCGTTGATGTTGAAGCGGACGGCAGGACGGCCAGGGGGAGATTCCAGTGTCTGTTCATGTCGGTCGGTAATTTTGGTGCGCAGGATATGCCTCCGAGAGCCTGCTGGGGGTATGGCGTCTATGAAAACGACTATATCAAAGAAAACGGGAAGTGGATGTTCAAGAAGTTACATTTCAATCGCTTCTTCTATACACCTTATGAGGACGGCTGGTTGAAGACACCCGATGCCGGAAGCCGGATGTATGACCCGGTGAAGCCTGATTTGCCTCCTACCGCTTACCATCCGTACCCGGACCAGTATATCGTGCCGTTCCACTACAAGCATCCCATCACCGGGAAGTAATCGATATTGGCGACCCCCAAATGTATCAACTCCTTAAAAGTTCCTCCAGTATCACCCTCGCCGCCGTTTTATCGAGGGGCTTGTTGTTGTTGCCGCACTTGGGGCTCTGCACGCAGGACGGGCAGCCGTCCTCGCAGGGGCACTCGGCAACCACATCGAGGGTAGCCTGCCACAGCTCCGTTATCATGTCGTACCCCTTCTCGGCGATGCCGATACCGCCGGGGTAGGCGTCGTAGATGAATATCTGCGCCCGCCCCGTGTCCGGGTGGAGGGGGGTGGATACCCCGCCGATGTCATTGCGGTCGCACAGCGCGAACAGGGGCAGGATGCCGATGGCGGCGTGCTCGGCGGCGTGGAGCCCCCCGGCGAAGTCCAGCTGGCCCCCGGCGATGCGGGCGAAGGCCTTTTGGGGGATATCGAACCACAGCGCCACGGTGGGGAAGGTGATGGGGGGCAGGTCCAGCGGCTCCTCCCCGATGACCTCCTCGGAGAACTGCCGGTACTTCTTGAAGCCAACCACGTTGACCGTCACCTCGACGTCCCCCACGTTGACGCCGACCGCCCCGATATCCTTGCTCTCCCGCACCTTCTCGATGCGCAGGTCGTGGATTTCCTTGGTCTCGGTATAGTAGCCGGCGTCGGTCGGCTCGGCGTAGGCCAGGCGGTTGGTGAGGTCGAGCCGGCTTATCAGGTAGGCCTCCCCCTGGTGCAGGTAGATGGCGCCGGGGTGCACCTGGAAGAAGGCCACGCTGCTTTCCACCGTCTCCATCAGCGTACCCGTGGCCACGTCGACGACGGCGTAGGTCTCGCCGGACGACGACCGGATATTGACCGACTGTGCCGGGTAGGCGATGGACGGCGCCAGGTACCACCGGCCGCGGCGCTCCCTTAGCTGCCCATCCCCCGCCAGGAAGTCCCGCTCCACCTTCATCGCCGGGCCGAAGATAGCCTCGTCGTTATCATCCAGGGGGCGCTCCCAGGCGGCGCAGAGCAGGTGGGCGCGGAGGACGTAGGGGTTTTCCGGGTTCACCAGCACATTTTCGAAACCCTTCTGGAAAAAGAAGTCCGGGTGGCGCATGAAATACTGGTCGAGGGGGTTGTCCCAGGCCACCAGGAAGCTCAGCGACTCCCCCTGCCCCCGACCGCTCCGGCCGGCCTGCTGCCAGGTGCTGGAGATGCTGCCCGGGTAGCCGTCGAGCACCGTGGCCTCCAGTCCGCCGCTGTCGATGCCCAGCTCCAGGGCGTTGGTGGCCACCACCCCCAGCAGCTTCCCCCCGAAGAGCTCCCGCTCGATGCGCCGGCGGTCCTCCGGCAGGTAGCCGGCGCGGTAGGGCATGATGAGCTTCGTCAGGGAGTGGTCGACCTCCGCCAGGCGCTGCTTGGCGTAGATGTAGATGAGCTCGGTGAGGCGGCGGGTATGGGTGAAGGTCAGGGTGCGGGTGCCCTGGCTGACCAGCTCGGTAAACAGGCCGGTGGACTCCCAGTGGGCGCTGCGCCGGGCGCTCTTTTTCTCGTCGATGAGGGGAGGGTTCCAGAAGATGAAGTCCTTGCGTCCCCGCGGCGAGCCGTCGTCGTCCACCACCTCGGCGGGGAGGCCGGTCAGCCCCAGGGCGTGCTCGCCGGGATTGGCGATGGTGGCCGAGCAGCAGATGAACTGCGGCTCCGACCCGTAGACCCGGCACAGCCGGCGGAGTCGGCGCAGCACCCCGGCCACGTGGGAGCCGAAGACGCCGCGGTAGAAATGGGCCTCGTCCACCACCACGTAGCGCAGCCGCCGCAGCAGGGCCGCCCACGAGGGGTGATTGGGCAGGATGCCCACGTGGAGCATGTCCGGGTTGGTGAGGATGACCCGTCCCTGCCGGCGGACGTCCGCCCGCTCCGGGCGCGGCGTGTCCCCGTCGAAGGTGGCCAGGGCCTCCGGCGGCAGCAGGTCGGGGCAGAAGAGGCCATGCAGCGTACGCCGCTGGTCCTGGGCCAGGGCCTTGGTGGGGAAGAGGTACACGGCGCGGGCGCCCGGCTCGGTGAGCATGGCCTGCATCACGGCGATGTTATAGCACAGGGTCTTGCCGCTGGCGCTGGAGGTGGCGATGATGATGTTCTTCCCCCGCCGGACGTGGTTCACCGCCTCCGCCTGGTGGGAATAGAGACGGGACAGCCCGTGCGCTTCCAGGCAGTCCCGCAACCGGGGCACCAGGGGCTCGTCCAGCTCTCCGTAGCGCGCCGGGCGGGAGGGGAGGCGCTCGATGTGCGCCACCTGGCCGTCGTAGGCGGGCTGGGTCCGGAGGTGGTCAAGAAAGGCGGCATTGTCCACGGCGGTCACCGTCCCTAAACGCTGATAATCTCGATAGAGTAGTCGAGTATCTCCACATCGAAGCGGCCGTTGACCACGAAGTCGACCGCCCTGGAGAGGACCTGGTTGGTATGCCGGCCGTTGTTGCTGACGCAGGCGATGCCGATGGTGGCTACCTGCCAGACATCGTTATCGTCGACCTCCGCCACGGCGACGTTGAACTTGTTGCGGACCCGGCTGGTGATTGACTTCAGGACATGCCGCTTGCCCTTGAGGGACATGTTCTCCGGCAGGCGAAGGCTTATCTTACATACTCCGATGTTCATCGCGGCTAAGACTATTGAAAATTTTACGGCCGTGCCCGGGAATGCCTTTAACTCTAATCTACCACCCGTCCGCACGAGTGTCAAACCACCGACTTTGACCCTTCAACGTGATGGAACGTATAATATTTAAATCGCAGGAAAGGACGGGCGATTGGAGAGCGGAACGCACGGGCCCACCGTGGCCCTGGACTTTCTCGGTTGCAAGCTGAACCAGGCGGAGGTTCAGCAGCTGGCGGGAGAGCTGGCGGCCGCCGGGTACCGCCTGGTGACGCCGCAGGACGGGCCGGATATCTATGTTTTGAATACCTGCACCGTGACGCAGGTAGCCGACCGGAAGTCGCGGCAACTGCTGCGCCAGGCGCGGCGGCGCAACCCGTCGGTAAGGCTGGTGGCTATCGGCTGCTACGCCGGGCGCGCCGCCACCGAGTTGTCCGCTATCGAGGGCGTCGAGCTGGTCCTGGGCAACGAGCAGAAATGGCACCTCCCCCACCTGCTCGACGACGTGGAAATGAAACGCCCACCGGTACCCCCGCCCCGGGAAGTTCTTCCTGAAAGCGGCCGCCGCACCCGCGCCTTTATCCGGGTGCAGGACGGCTGCCGCAACGCCTGCGCCTACTGCATCGTGCCCCTGGTGAGGAGCCGGGAAGAGAGCGTGCCGGTCGGGGAGGTGCTGGACAGGGTGGGGAAGCTGGCCGGGGCCGGCTGCCGGGAGGTGGTGCTGACCGGCACCGAAATCGGCACCTACCGCCATGGCGGCGTCAACCTGGAAGGTTTGCTGGGGCGTATCCTGGCGGAGACATCGATAGGGCGCCTGCGGCTTTCCTCTCTCCAGCCGCCGGAGGTAACGCCGGGGCTAATCGGGCTGTGGCGCGACCCCCGTCTCTGTCCCCATTTTCACCTCTCCCTCCAGAGCGGCTCGGACGCCGTGCTGGGGAGGATGAAGCGGCGTTACAACCTTGCCGAATACCGTCGGGTGGTGTCTCTCATCCGCGAGACCGTCCCGGAGGCGGCCGTCACCACCGATGTCATCGTCGGGTTTCCCGGCGAAACTGAAGCGGAGTTCCGGGAGACGCTGGAGTTCTGCCGGGAGATGCGGTTCGCCCGGATTCACGTTTTCCCCTTCTCCCCCCGCCCCGGCACCGCGGCCGCCGGCATGACGCCGCCGGTACCGGACGCGGTCAAAAAGGAGCGGAGCCGGCAGGCGCTGGCCCTGGCCGAAGCGACCGCGCGGGACTTCCGGCGGGGCTTCCTGGGAAGAACGGTGGATGTCCTCTTCGAGCAGCGTTCCGGTGGCGCTTGGTCCGGCCTCACCGGCAACTACATCAGGGCCTACGTGAGAAGCACCGCCGACCTCTCCAATAAGCTGCTGGCGGTAGAGCTGGTGGGGCTCTATAAAGACGGGGTGTGGGGGGAGATTAAGTAGCCGCTACGCTGGCTTTCTTCAGCTTCCGGGTGGGGTTGACGGCCTCGCAGGGTACCCTGGTCTGGCACAGGCCGCAGCCGGCCACGCTCGTCTCGATGTGGTAGTCCTGGCTCGGGTCGTAGCCGAGGTCTCTCAGGTGCTGGTGGCACTTGTTCTTATCGTGGCCCTTCTCCGATATCGCCCCGGCCGGGCAGCGCTCGATGCAGAGGCCGCATTTCTCGCCGGCATAGGTCAGGCAGTTGGCGAACGGCCCGGCGGCCGTCCTCGGGCTGGCCGGCAGCTCCAGGCTGGTGACCACGTTCCCGCAGCGGTGGGCGATGCCGCGCCCGGTGATAAAACCGTCGGAAAGGCTGAAGGTGCCCTGGCCGGCGGCGTAGGCGATGTGCCGCTCCGACCAGTTGGAATACATGCCTTTTTCATTGCGTTCGATTTTCAGGAGGGGCGGCACCCCGGGTGCCGCCGCCAGATAGCCCCGACCGGCCAGGAGCGCCACGACGTGCGCCCGCAGCGCCTCGTTGAGCTTCTCCCCGAACCAGCGGGTGTGCGACCACAGCCGGGAGGGGAGGCGCGTCTGGGTGCGGTTTGACCGGCGGGTGTTCAGGGTGATGGGCAGTATCCAGCTGATGACCGAGATGCGCCGGGGCAGCTCGCCGGGTTTCTTATTGCCGGCGCGGGCCAGGGCCTCGCGGGGGGTGAGGTGGGTAGTCGCGATGATGTCCTTGTACTCGGTAAACAGGGGGTCATCGCCGTCGGCGAACTGCACCAGCGGCTCGTCGAAGATGATATCTTTCCCGGGCGTGGGCATATGGTTCAGGGGACTGTTGGTAACGAACGCCTTTATTTCGGCGGTGATGAAACCGGCCATTTCGGCCGGGCTCTTGGTTTGCGGCAGGGTAGCTGTCATGACAACACCTCTTTAACGTTACCGGAATAGTTTACATAAAGTTAGTTAATTTACCCGATTACCGGCCGGTCTTCCAGCACCTTTTTCAACGACGGCGTCGGCATGAGGAAATCGTCCTCGGAGAGGTAGGACTCCCCGATGACCCTCATCTTTTCCAGCAGGGCGTAGAGGTTAATCCCCCAGCCGATGCCCCAGACCTCCGGGGTGAAAATACGGTCGCTATCCGGGTTCCAGTAGGCCTCCCGCAGGCGCTCGACGGTGGGGAACCGGAAATCGTAGGGGATGAAACCCAGCTTGCCGTGCCAGTGCCGCTCTTCCCGGGGCTTTTCCAGCTCCTGAAAGACCGCGGCCAGGGTGACGGTAATCGCCGCCGCCTGAATCAGCCTGAGAAACCACTCCTTGCTCATTTCGGA
>MGNX01000042.1 GCA_001796935.1 Chloroflexi bacterium RBG_16_60_22 | reverse complement strand
AGACGAAGCTGAAACCGCCTTCGGAGCTAAGTCTGCAGATAACCAAAGGCCTTTTTGATTGCCCTGATAGTACGCCGGATGTCCTCGGCGCGGTGAGCCAGCGAGACAAATGCAGCCTCAAACTGCGAGGGCGGCCAGTATATTCCCTGGGCCAGTAGCTGCCGGAAGAACCTGCCAAAAAGCGCCGTGTCTGCCCCGGAGACCGATTCATAATCAAGTGCCGGATTACTCATAAAAAAGATAGTGAGCAGCGAAGCGACCCGCGAAACGTTGATACCGAAAGGCAGCGGTGACCCCGCCCCGGCGATGCCCTTTTCCAGGGATGCCGCCGTCGCCTCCAGTTGTTCGTAGGCCCCGGGCTGGCTTAAGACTTTGAGCGTCTCGATGCCCGCCGTCATCGCCAGCGGATTCCCGGAAAGCGTCCCGGCCTGATATACCGGCCCGGCCGGGGCTATCATCTCCATAATCTCGCGTTGGCCGCCGTAGGCCCCAACCGGCAGACCGCCGCCGATGATTTTACCCAGGCAGGTCAGGTCCGGGGTAACTCCGTAAAGTGCCGACGCTCCTCCGTAAGCAACCCGGAAGCCGGTAATGACCTCGTCAAAGATAAGCAGGGCCCCGTAATCGCTGGTCAGCCGGCGAAGGCCCTCCAGAAAACCGGGCCGGGGCGGCACCACCCCCATGTTGGCCGCCACCGGCTCGACGATAACGGCGGCAATATCCCGCGGATAGTGTTTGAAGAGCTCGGCCACCGTTTCAGGGTTGTTGTAGGCGGCCACCAGGGTATTCCGGGCGTAGCTGGCGGGCACACCGGGAGAGTCGGGCAGGCTGAGCGTCGCCACACCCGAGCCCGCCTTGACCAGCAAACCGTCGGCATGGCCGTGGTAGCCGCCGGCAAACTTGATAATCTTGTCCCGCCCGGTAAAGGCCCGGGCCAGCCGCAGCGCCGACATCGTCGCCTCGGTGCCTGAGTTGACAAAACGTATCATTTCGATGGAGGGCATCGCCGCCGTAATCATTCTGGCCAGCGTTATCTCCAGCTCCGTGGAGGCTCCGAAAGTCGTGCCGCGCTCCACCGCCTGCTTCAGCGCCTCAACCACCGGCGGGGGCGCGTGCCCCAGAATCAAGGGCCCCCAGGAACAAACGTAGTCGATGAACTCGTTGCCGTCGGCATCGAAGATACGGGAGCCCCGCCCGCTGACGATAAAAGGCGGGGTGCCGCCGACCGCCTTGAAGGCACGCACCGGGCTGTCGACCCCGCCGGGGAGGTACCGCCGGGCTTCCTCGAAGAGTTCCCGGGAACGTCGGAAATTCATGGTTACTCCCTATTCTTCCTGCAGCCATCGGGCCATTTGTTTGGCATGATAGGTAATGATAATATCCGCCCCGGCCCGCTTGATGGCCGTCAGAATCTCCGTGACGGCCCGTTTTTCATCCAGCCAGCCCCGCCCGGCGGCGGCTTTCACCATGGCGTACTCGCCACTGACATTATAGGCCGCCAGGGGGTAATTACACACGTTGCGCACCTGCCGTATCACGTCCAGATAGGCCAGGGCCGGCTTGACCATGACGATGTCGGCGCCTTCTTTGATGTCCTGCTCCACTTCCCGCAGTGCCTCGCGCACGTTGGGGGGGTCCATCTGGTAGCCACGGCGGTCACCGAACCGGGGCGTTGATTCCGCCGCTTCGCGGAAAGGCCCGTAGAATGCGGAAGCGTACTTGGCGGCGTAAGACATGATGGGGATATGCGGGAAGCCTTTTCCGTCCAGTGCCTCTCGTATTACCTTCACCCTGCCGTCCATCATGTCCGAAGGGGCGACAATATCGGCACCGGCTGCCGCATGAGACAGGGCCATCGTAGCCAGCAGAGGCAGGGTCCGGTCATTATCTACCTGCCCGTCGTTGACGACCCCGCAATGACCGTGGCTGGTGTACTCGCAGAGGCAGACATCCGTTATCACCATGAGTTCCGGTGCCGCGCTCTTGATAACGCGTATCGCCTGCGGGATAACCCCGTCAGGCTGGCAGGCCGACGAGCCGGTTTCATCCTTTTTTTCCGGGATGCCGAAGAGGAGGACCGCCGGTATCTTGAGGCTGGCTATATCTTCTATCTCCGGAGACAGCCGGTCCGGCGAGCCGCGAAAGATGCCCGGCATGGAGGTTATCTCCTCCTTTAGCCCCTTACCCTCGACGACGAAAAGCGGATAGATGAGGTCGCCGACCTCGACCCGGTTTTCACGGACCAGAGCTCTTAAGGCCTCGGTGCGGCGCAGTCGCCGCAGGCGCACGTTCGGGAAACCTGCCATCTAAGCCTCCTTCCTGAAATACTCTTCGATAGCGGCTACCAGGCCGGGTACGGTCTGCTCCCGGGCGATGATATCCACGTTCAGCCCGGCCCTGGCCGCGGTTTCCGCCGTTTTGGGACCGATACAGGCGACCCTGGCGCGGCCTATGGTCAATGGTTCTCCCCCGAAGGCTGCCACCAGATTGGACACCGTTGACGAACTGGTAAAGGTGACGATGTCAATTTCGCCCGAGGTAATCATCTGTCTGGCCCGGGCGATGGCCCCGGTGGCCGGGAGCGTCCGGTAGGCGGTTACCTCGTGCACCGAAGCGCCGAGCCGGTTGATTCCCCGCACCAGCTCCTTATCGGCGATGTCCGCGCGGGGCAGGAGAAATCTCTGCCCGGTGACATTTTGCTTTTTGAGTCCGGCGATGACGCCCTCACTGGTATAGACCTCAGGTATATAATCAGGCGTGATGCCTTTGGCCTCCAGGGCCTGCGCCGTGGCCGGCCCGATGGCGCCAATCCTCAGCCCGCCGAGGGCACGGCTGTCCCGTTCCAGGTGTCGCAGGCGCTCCCAGAAAGCCTCGACGCCGTTGACGCTGGTAAAGATTATCCAGTGATAATTTTCCAGGTTGGCGGCCGCCCGGTCCAGTTCTCCAGGGTCGGCGGCCTGGATGTCAATCGCCGGCAGTTCGACGGGCTGCGCGCCGCGCTCGGCGAGAAGTCGGCTCAAAGCGCTGGCCTGGCGGCGTGCCCGGGTGACCAGGATGCGCCTACCGAAGAGGGGTCGGTTATCAAACCAGCGAATCTTCTCCCGGAGACTTATCACGTCGCCGACCACGATAACCGCCGGGGCGGTCAGGCCGTATTCTGCCACCCGGGACACGATATCCTTCAGGTTGCCGACCACGGTTGCCTGCCCGGGACGGGTGCCGTCTCTGATGACGGCTACCGGCGTTTCCGGACGCCGGCCGTATTCTATCAGCCTGTCGGCTATCTCCGGCAGGTTTTTCATCCCCATGAGAAAGATTAGGGTATCCACGCCGGTTGCCAGCTTTTCCCAGTTAATGCTCGAGCTGTCCTTACCGGGGTCTTCATGACCGGTGATGACGGCAAAGGATGACGCCTTCTCCCGGTGCGTTACCGGGATGCCGGCGTAGGCCGGCACGGCCACCGCCGATGTTACCCCCGGGACGACCTCAAAGGCGATGCCGTTTTGCGCCAGGACCTCCGCCTCCTCACCGCCCCGCCCCAGGACAAACGGGTCGCCGCCTTTCAGCCGGACGACCGTTTTGCCTTCCTTAGCTTTAGCTACCAGCAGCCGGTTTATCTCAGGCTGCGGCCGGGTATGCTCCCCGGCGGTCTTGCCCACGTATATCCTCTCGGCCGCCGCCGGCGCGGCTTCCAGAAGCCCCTGGTCAAGCAGATGGTCGTAAATGATGACATCCGCCTTCTTGAGGCAGTCAATACCCTTCACCGTAATCAGTCCCGGGTCGCCCGGGCCGGCGCCCACCAGATATACTTTGCCGGCTTTCATCCCTTTCCGGCCTCATCGATAAATTCTCTTGCACCCATGCCCAGCAGTTTTTGCGCCAGCCTGGTGCCGACCTCTTCCGCGGCGGTGGCCCTGCCCTTTTCTGAACGGCGCAATATCTTCTTTCCCCTGGCATCGGCGACCATGCCATCGAGCTCCAGGGTGGCGCCCTTGACGATACCCAGAGCCGCAATCGGCGCCCGGCAGCCGCCTCCCAGGGTACGGAGGAAGGCGCGCTCGCCGCTGATGCTCTGCCAGGTGGGCAGATGGTTCAGGGGAACGACTATTTCAATAATCTCTCTGTCGTCCTGACGCGTCTCCACCGCCAGGGCCCCCTGACCTACCGCCGGCAAAAAGTGCTCCACCGGCAGATATTCGCTTATCCGGTCCTCAAGGCCAAGCCGCTGCAGCGCCGCCGCGGCTAAAATGATGCCGTCGAACTCGCCATAGGCCACTTTACGCAGCCGGGTATCAACATTTCCCCGGATGCCGCATGCCTCCAGGTCGGGGCGGCAGGCGCCAAGCTGCACGGCTCGCCTCAGGCTGCCGGTTCCTATCCTGGCCCCGGCGGCAAGCCCGGCCAGCTTCTCGCCCCGGGAAACGAGCACATCTCCGGGGTCGGCCCTCTCGATTACCGCTGCCAGGCGCAGCCCGGCCGGTATCTCGGCCGGCATGTCCTTGAGGCTGTGTACCGCCAGGTCGATACGGCCGTCGAGCAGGGCTTCCTCCAGCTCTTTAACAAAGACGCCGATGCCGGCCATCCGGTCGAGCGGGACACGGCGTTCCCGGTCGCCCCGGGTGACAATACGGCTGATGCCGACTTCAATGCCCGGGTTTTTTTCTCTAATCCCGGCCGCCACGGACTCGGCCTGGACCAGGGCGAGCCGGCTGCCCCTGGTGCCGATGACGATTCTTCGGCTCATCTGTTGCTCTCTATGTTCAGCTGGAAAAGCTCTTTTAACATTTCAGCGTATTCGTGGTTATCGTGTCCGTTAGCTTTAAGGACATGGATGGGGTCCTTCAGTAACCTGGCGATGATGCCCCTGGTCATCATTTCCAGACTATAGAGTTCTTCGTCAGAGAGCGGAGGCAATTTTTTCACGGTGCGGTCCAGGTGCGAGCGCCGTATCTCCTCCGCCTTGCTCATCATGGCGCGGATTAACGGTCTGACCTTGAAGTCCTGCCACCAGCTGGTGAATTTGGCCAGCTCCGCCGCGACGACATCCTCGGCTTCCTTTACCTCCGACCGCCTCTGCCGGCAGTTTTTATCAGAAATCCGGGACAGGTCGTCGATGTTGTACAGAAAGACATTCTTTATTTGCGTCACGGCCGGCGCCACGTTACGCGGCACGGCGATATCGATTATCACCAGCGGCGTACCCGGGCGTCTCTGCATGGGAGCCACCAGCTGAGGAACATCCAGGATACAATGCGGGGCATCGGCACAGGTGACAATAATGTTACAGGTATCCAGCTCCTCCTCGATATCGTTCAGGCTGATGGGGATGCCGCCCAGCATTTCCGTCAGGCCGGCGGCTCTCTCCCGGGTCCGGCTGGCGATGACTATCCGGGAGACCCCCCGGTCACGAGCCGCTTTGGCCACCAGCCTTCCCGCCTCGCCGGCCCCGATGACGAGCATTTTGCAGCCCTCGAGGCGTCCAACGATTTTCGAGGCCAGGTCCACCGCCACCGAGCTGACGGAAAAGGCGTTTTTACTTATTCCGGTCTCGTCACGCACCCGCCGGCCGGTCCGGATGGCGCTCTGAAAAACGTGGCGCAGCGGCAGGCTCACCATCCCCGCCTTTTCGGCAATCTCCAGCGCCTGCCGCACCTGGCCCAGGACCTCGTACTCGCCGAGGACCATCGAGTCAAGACCGCTGGCGGTGCGGAAGAGATGCTCCACGGCCGCCTGGCCGTACCGGACGTAGGTATGCTCGAACAGGACGGTGTCCGCAGCTTCCAGGTGATTCCGCAGAAAGTCGAGGCTGGCTTCCTCGGTATCGCCGTCGCTATCTGAGATAGTATAGACCTCGGTGCGGTTACAGGTGGAAAGAATCACGCCGTGAGGCACGCGGGAGCCCAGCAGCCGCAGGGCATCGTCCAGTTTCCCCGACCTGACGGCCGCCTTTTCCCGGATAGCCACCGGCGCCGTGCGGTGATTTATGCCTACCAGACAAATATCCATCTGCTTAATCGGAAAACTACCTCTGGTTTGCCTTGAGATTGGCGAGCAGGGTGGCCCTGGCTTTCTCCTTATCCCCCTGCCTCACGAGGTCGAGAAGCCGGTCGAGGTCGAGGGCTTCCTGCCAGCCGTCGGCATCGACTTCTAATTCTTGCTGCTTGAGCCGGGCCCGGACCTCGCCGATGAGGTCGGTCAGCGCCTTATATTCCTCGCCTATTTCCTTTTCGAGCCTGGTGCGGATTTTACGCGCCAGCGCCGGGCTTTTACCGCCGGTGGCTACGGCCACCGTTAAATCACCCCGGCGCAGGTACGAAGGGACGATGAAATCGGAGTTTTCGGCATCATCGACCGTGTTGACCAGCACCTTCTTCCGGCGGGCCTCCGCCACCACCCGTCGGTTAATCCCGCCATCGCCGGTGGCCGCGATGGCCACGAAGGTATTTTTTAAATCTCCCGTCCGGTATTTCCTGGTTAGAGTACGTATCTCTCCCCTCCCGGCGAGTCCGGCCAGCTCCGAACAGAGGTCGGGACTGACGACCTCGACGTCAGCGCCGTGCTCGAGCAGAACCCTGACCTTACGCAGGGCAACCTCGCCCCCGCCGACCACGGTGCATTTCCTGCCTTTAACTTTGAGAAAAACCGGATAGTAGGTAAGCCCTACGCCCTGCTTCATACCACGTATTTAACCCTCGTCTTCTTGAACTCTCTGGTGCTGAAAAGCATGATACAATCGGTAAGTCCCATTTTCGCGGATACTTCGTCGGCTATTTCCTGACACGCTTCCCTGGTACGGCCGTGAATCATGGCAAAGAGGTTATGGCGCCACAGATTGTTGGTCCTTCTTTCGTAGCAGTGGCTCACTTCTTGCCATGAACTCAACAGCTTGCCGGCCGCATTCACTTTCCCCGGTGGGGCGACCCAGCCGGTCATCGCGTTAGCCGTGAAGCCGGCCTGGCGGTGGTTTACCGCCGCGCCAAAGCGCCGCATGATGCTGCGTTGTACCAGGGAATGGCACCGGGATAAAAATTCGCCCTCATCCATGCCCAGTTGCCCTGACATCGGTGCGAAGGGACGCGGCACCAGCGGCAGGTCCTGCTGCAATTCGTTGATTACCATCCTGTCCGCCGGAGACAACCGGGCCTCCCGTCTGCGGATTTTGCCATGGTGATTATCGGGAGCTTCAGCCGGTCCTTGCCCTCCCATGGCGAAATGGGTGCGGAGCTTGAAAAGTTTCACGGCCGGCAAGGCAAAGAAAGATTCGGCCTTGATTGATGCCGCCAGTCCTGATAGCTCCGCTTCCAGGTCACCCCTGGCCGGGACGGCCAGCGTAACCCAGAGGTTGAAATAATGGTCCCTCTCGTACCCGTGGCTGATGCCGGGGTGCTCCGCGATGATTCGGGCGGCCCGGCCCATCTCTTCTTCGGCCACCTTCATCGCCGCGAGCGTGGTCTTATACCCGAGACTTCCGGCATCAAATACCGGGCCTATCTGGCGAACGATGTTTTCCGCCTTCAATTGCTGGATACGCGCCATGACCTCCGACTCGCTGATACCCAGATTTAGTCCGATGTCCGCATACGGCTGCCCGGTCAGCAGAAACTTCGCCTGTAAAAGGTCGACCAGTTTTCGGTCGATATCCGTAAGATT
>MGNX01000041.1 GCA_001796935.1 Chloroflexi bacterium RBG_16_60_22 | reverse complement strand
ATTCAATATCAGTTTTGCCTGCAGGAACTGCCGTCCCGTAGGTTAAGAGTTTCATCAGGTTTGAAATATTGCTTAATGATTCCAGGTCCGTCAGCATCTCGAGCAGCTGGTTAATCCAGGCCGGTGAAAAATGCCGCCGGGCGCAGTCGGTAAATTTAGCCTTTAACTCATCGGGAGTCATGGGGTTCTTCGGCTCTCCCCTCGGCGTATCGACCCTGTGGACGTATTCCCGGCCGTCCTTCAGCGTCATCACTACCTCCTGCGTCAGGGAATTCTCTTTCTCCCACTCTTCCGGGTGCAGGTAACTTATCTTGGGGATAATATCACATACGGCAGGGTCATTCAAACTTTCCGCGGAGAAGTCCGCCAGGGTTACCTTGCCCCGGAGCAACGCCACGGAGACACAATACTGCATACTGAACTTGGCTTCAAGTCCGTTCCCGGGACGGTCATACCTTAAAATGCGGTGCGTCTGCTGTTTCGTCTTGCATTTTATCCCGGCTACCTGGTCGGCGGTGATATGGTGCTTGTTCCTGAGGTAGAGGACGGCATCGATGCTCGGGTGCGTCCCCCGGCAGCAAGGATAAGGTTTGAACGTAATTCCCGTGGCGACGATTTCCCAGTTTTTACCGGACCTGGAAATCGTCGGCTCTTTGACCTGGCCGGCACTGAAAAGGTGGCAAAAACCGTAGTCTCTTTCCAGCAGCCCGGAGTCAGCCGTGAATCCCCGCCTGGCCAGCGAGGCGGCCACGATGCCGTTCCGGGCGGCGTTTCCCGCGTGGAGAGACTTGGTCATCGTCCCGAAATTCCTCGTCAATCCTCCCGCCATCGAGCCGGCAATCCCGATGGCCATCCTTATTTGTTCCACGGTAAGGTTAAATATTTTAGCACAGGCCGCGGCGGCCCCGATAGTACCCAGCACCGGAGTAGGGTGCCAGCCCAGGGCCGAGGTATAGGCCCCGATGGCCGAACCGATTCGGTATTCAACCTCCAGGCCCAGGACGTAGGCAAGAATGATATCGCGACCCGATGAATTGACCGACTCGCCGGCGGCGAGCAGCGCCGGCAGGACCGGCACGGTAGGGTGCATGTTGTAATTGGAAGCCAGGGCGATGGTATCGTCGTAGTCCAGCACGTGGCTGGCCGCGCCGTTTACCCAGGCTGCGAGGTCAGCCGAGGTTCCAAAACCACCGCAAATCACCCCCGCCTGCGGGGCGGCACCTATCGCTTTGACCTGTTCCGCCAGTATGCCGACCGCCGTTTCACCGGAACCGGCAATGGTGACGCCGACGCAATCCAGGATGGCGTCCCGGGCTATGTCCCTGGCCTCCCCGGGGATATCCTCATACCCGGTGTTCGTCAGCAAGCGCGCTATCTTCTCCGTCACTCCCATCACTTACTTCCTTTGCGGCCGGTAATATTAGCTTGAAGGTCCGGTCACCGATGGCTATTTTTTCATGGCTTTAGCTCTGGCAACGGCCTCCGCGGCAGCAATTCTGCCTGTCATGGCCCCTTTCATCAACCCCGAGCCGGCCATGTAGTTATGGTAAAACAGCCCGCCCGGCATCTCGCCGACGGCGTAAAGGCCGGCGATGGGCTTTTCCCGTGTATCCATGACCCTCGTTTTGTCATCGATTTTTATCCCGCCGTAGGCGAAGGTAAGACCGCGGACGACGGCAAAAGCCTGGAACGGTGGTGTGTCAATCTTCCGGGCCCAGTTGGTCTTATCCGGGTCCAGGCCGACCGTGCGGCGACCATCACATATTCCGGGAAGGAAAGGCCGGTCATCATCCTCGATGGCGGCGTTGAAATCTTTGACTGTCTTCACAAAACCTTTGACATCGATACCCGCGTCCTCGGCAAGCTCTTCGAGGGTGCTGCTTTCTACGTGTATGGCGCCCTGGTATTCCGGCATAAAGTATTCCGTGACCTTGGCATCGAAAATCTGGAAGGCCAGCCCCTGCGGCTGTTTGGCGATTTCCCGGCCCGTCTTGGCATAGGTATAGGAGACGATATCCTCGCCTTCATTGATGAAGCGTTCCCCGTTGACGTTGACCATGATGCAATATAAATAAGAATACCGTATGCAGCCCACGGCCTCGGCTTCTACCTGGGGGGAGTCCTCGCTGACCACGGAGGCATGGCAGCCTCCCCAGTGGCCGAAGGGGGCCGCCCCAATCTCGAGGGCCATGCGCAGTCCATCCCCGGTGTTATATCTCGTGCCTCTCAGCTTGGCCAGGTCCCAGCCTTCTCCCAGGTAGCGGCGGCGCATCTCCGGGTTCCCTTCAAAGCCGCCGCAGGCTAAAATAACGCTCCTGGCGTTGACCTGAATCATCCCCTCGTTCGTCCGGGCAATCAGGCCGCAGACTTCGCCGCCGGAGTTGACTATCAGCCTTTCGGCGGCGGTCTCGTAGAGGATGTTGGCCCGGCGGCTTTCCAGAATGCCATACTCCATTTCCACCAGCCCCTCCCCCAGGTTCACCGCCTCAACCGCCGTGGTACGGGGCGGTAGATAGTTGCGTCCGTTCCGCTTGACCAGCGAATAGGCGGGGACGGTGAATCTCACCCCCTGTTTCACCAGCCACTGCAACGTCGGCAGGGATTTATCGACGAGGGACTCCGTCCATTTCTTCTCGGACAGGCCCTGCGAAACGCGCATCGCGTGGGAATAGAACTCGTCCTTGGGGTAAGGCGCGATGTCGAGGCTGTCTACAGGTACCGGCAATGCCGAGGCATCGAGTAACGGCAGAATTTCCTTATTACCATCGTCAAAGGCAACGCGCCACACTCCGCCGGTGAACCGGCTGTTGCCGCCCCGCTTCTCTTTGGGCGCCTTTTCGAGCAATAATACGTCGGCCCCCAGGTTGTCACATTCGATAGTGGCCACCAGACCGGCGTTGCCGCCCCCAACGACCACGACATCACAATCAATTACCTTCTTGACTTCCATCTTTTAGCTTCCTACCTCCGTTTGCTTAATAAGTTCCGGAACGATTTGGAAAAGGTCGTCCACGACACCGTAGTGCGCAATCTTGAATATCGGTGCCCCCGGGTCTTTATTAACGGCGATGATAATCCTCGAGGTATCCATGCCCGCCACGTGGTTGCCCTGCCCGGAAATGCCCAGGGCCAGGTAAATGGTCGGCGACACTGTCTTGCCGGAGGTGCCGACCTGGTGGTGGTGGGGCAGCCAATTGTTATCCACCACCGGGCGGGAGCAGGAAAGCGTCCCCTTGAGACAATCCGTCAGGGTCCTGATTAAGGGTATATTATCCGGTCCCCCGACGCCCCTGCCCACCGACACCAGCAGGGGGGCCTTGGTAATATCCTCCTGCTCCGGGATGCCTCCCTCCTCGGCGACGAGCCCGAGGACCTTGCTTTTACGGGCTGCCCATTTTTTGTCCCAGGGCAGCGCGGAAAGGGATGCTTCCCGGACGGCGCCGGCCGTCCCGGCGGCGCCGGTCTCCTTGAGACTGCCTCTCTGGATGCTGAAAACTCCTCCCCGGGAGATATCCACCGAAAGGGAGATGGTGAGCTTGCTCCCGTACACCAGGCGCCTGACCTCGGCCGTGCCGTCTTCTATATTAAAATCGGTGCACCCGGTTACCGTGGGAACGCCCAGCCGCATCCCCGCGGTAGGTGCCAGCTCCATGCCCAGGTGGGAAAATACCAGGAATAGCAGCGCCGGGCTATCTGCCTCGAGTAAATCCGTCAGCAGGTTGGCCATAACCTCGGTGTTGTAGAGATATTCCTCCGGGACCTCTACGGCGACCAGTTCATCGAAGAGCTCTCGCAGCTCCTCTTCACGGTTTTTAAAGTTGTGACTCAGGGTTATCCCCTTTATTAAGCCCCGCCGTTCCGCCGGTATCTTCCTCAACCTGGCCACGATTTTTTTAACGTTGGGGTCGACCTTGCCCTCCGAGGGCTCTACATAGATAATGCTTTTCATCTTCCGGGATTTCTTTCGCTAAAAAATTTAATCGCCGCGCTCAACCGGCCGAGAGGTTCTTCTTCAGGATTTCCAGGATGGCTTTCGCTTTCTCCGATTTATCCCCGGGAATCATCACGGCCTGGGATTCCCCTTCGGGGGCGGCGACCTCTTTCATCCGGTAGTTCATGATGCCCTTGATGTTGTCCGGCAGCGCGATATCTTCCAGTTTGCCCCACATCTTAACAGGCAGGTCCCTCACCTTTCTCCGGCGCAGGGCGGAAACGTACTGGAGCTGGTGAATTCCCGACTGAACGCAGAGGACGGCCGGAAGCGTCAGGATGACATCCGTCTTATCGCCCCCGCCGATTTCTTTTTTCACCCTTACCTGGGAATCGTTCAGTTCGGTTATTTCCACGACGGCAAAGCCCAGCGAGGCGCCCAGTCCTTCGGCGATGTACGGCCCGACCTCGCTTCCCATCCAGTCTTCCGACTGCACGCCGACGAGTATTATCTGGGGGCCGATTTCTTTCAGGAAGCTAATCAGCGCCCCCGCCACGAGCTCGGGGTGGCTGGTATCACCGTTAATCCTGGCCACGTTATCGATTCCTTTGGCCAGGGCCATGTAGAGGGCCTCCTGGGACCGCAGCGAGCCGACGGTAACCGCGAAGGTTTCGGCGCTGTACGTCTTCTTGAGAGCCATGGCCGCCTCCAGGGCGTATTCATCAAACTCATTGATATAAAGCTCCCCCACGTTGCACCGGAGGTCACCATCGACAACCGAAACGGAATCGGCGGTGACGTCGGTTGCCACTGCTTTGCAGCACACCGCTACTCTCACGCTCGGGCCTCCTGATTAAACAACATACCTATCGTATCACGATGATGCTTTAGCTGTGAGTGTTCCTTGTGTAAATCCTCTTAGCTTGCGTTAAAGAGCCGGCGTGGATATTAAAGTCTGAACACTTTACATCACGTACGGATAAATGTCAAGTTAAATCATAAGCCGACTTGGTAACTACCACCCGGTGGGATATCGGCCCGTCAATCGTTAGCGCTTGAAGGCGGTTCCTCCCTGGTGTAACATGGAAAGGAGAGGACATGAGCATCAGCATGGAAAAATCCTTTTTATTTATCCGGCGCGTTGCGGCGCCAGCACCGGATGAGGGGCGGTTGGCAACATGAACCTGGTTTTTGCTGAAAAGTACGACTTGTTCAAGTGCTTCCAGTGCGGCAAGTGCAGTGCCGGCTGCCCGGTCCTGATGAAAGGGCCGTTGAATATCAGGCGGTTGATTCGCGAGGTTCTGCTGCGTGATGACCTGGTGTCAATCTGCCAGCGGAGTGAAATCTGGGACTGTACCACCTGCCAGGCCTGTACGCTGCGCTGCCCGCGGGGACTGCGGCCCCACGAGTTGCTGATGGGGATACGAGGCAGCCTTGTTGAGGCGGGGAAAATTCCGGAGACCGTGAGCGAAGCCCTGGAAAACGTCTTCAAGCAGGGGAACCCCTGGGGCTGGCCGAGAAGCAAGCGCCACGAGTGGGCGGCCGACCTCGGGGTTAAAGACCTGACCCGGGGAGACAGGGCCGGCCGGCTCCTCTTTGTCGGCTGTGCTCCCGCTTACGACCCGCGGGTGCAATCGGTAACCAGGGCACTGGCGGGGACCCTTCTCTCGCTGAAAGCCGATTTCGCCATTCTGGGGAACGAAGAGACCTGCTGCGGTAGTGAAGTCCGTCGTATGGGTGAAGAGGGGCTCTTTGAGATGCTGGCTGAGGACAATTCCAGGCTGTTCAGCAAGTATAACGTCACTGATATCATGACCATCTCGCCGCACTGCTACAATGTTTTCAAGAACGAATATCAGAACGGCGGCCGGCAGGTGAAGCATTACACCCAGGTTATTTCCGGGCTCATCGGGGAAGGGAAGCTGACCTTCCCGGGCAAGCTGGAAAAGGTCGTTACCTACCATGACCCGTGTTACCTCGGCAAGCAGAACGGAATCTTTGACGAACCGCGGAACATTATCAAGGCGATTCCCGGCATTAATTTCATCGAGTTCGACCGCTCCCGCGAGAGGAGCCTGTGCTGCGAGGGAGGCGGGGGTCGGATGTTCGTGGAAGCCTCCCCCGGTTCCGGGGAGCGCCTGGCGCTGACCAGGATTGCCGATGCCGTGAAGATGGGCGCTGATATCGTGGCGACGGCCTGCCCCTTTTGCCTGCTGAACCTGGAAGACGCGGTAAAAACGGCCGGCTGTGAAGATAAAATTCAGGTCCGGGATATCATGGAGCTGGTAGCGGAGGCCATCCGGCCTGCCTGACTTCCCGAAGCGGGGATATGAAAATAATGTCGAATGCGGTACTGGTAATAGGCGGCGGGATTGCCGGGATGCAGGCGGCGCTGGATGTCGCCAACACCGGTCATAAAGTTGTGCTGGTGGAAAAAGCTCCGAGCATCGGCGGCCATATGCTGCAGTTCTCGGAGGTTTTTCCTACTTTAGACTGCCCCCAGTGCATCGGTACGCCCAAGATGACGGAGGTAAGCGCTCACCCCAACATCGAGTTGATGACTTACTCAGAGGTAGAGTCTGTTAGCGGGAGTATCGGCAGGTTCAATGTTAAAATCAGGAAAAAGAGCCGTTTTATCGATGCCGCCAGATGTACCGGCTGCGGTGAATGCGCTATCGCCTGTCCCATCAGTGTCCCCAGCGAGTGGGACCTGGCGCTCGGCCAGCGGAAAGCCGCCTATATCCCCTTCCCGCAGGCGGTCCCGGCCGTCTATACGATTGATAAGACGGCCTGCGTCGAATGTCGTAAGTGTGAGAAAGTCTGTGATGCTGCCGCTATCAATTTTGAAGCTGAAGATGAGTTCGTGGAGCGGGTAATAGGCGCTATTATCCTGGCCACCGGCTACGAGGTCTTTGACGCCTCGCTGAAGCCGGAGCTGGGTTACGGGACCTATCCTAACGTGATTACCGGCTACGAGCTGGAAAGGCTGGACCAGGCCGGTGGACCCACCGGCGGTAAAATTGAGGTTAACGGTAAGGAACCGCAAAACGTGGTCTTTATCCAGTGCGTGGGGTCACGTGACAAGAGTGTCGGCGTGGAGTATTGCTCCCGGGTCTGCTGCATGGCCACCGCCAAACAGGCGCATTACGTCAGGCATAAGATTCCCGGCGCCAGGGTTACCGTGTGCTATATAGATATCCGGGCCTTCGGCAAGAGATACGAAGAGTTCTACGAGAGGGTGCAGGGGGAGGGGGTAATCTACCGCCGCGGCGTCGTCTCCGAGGTCTACAAGCGTGATGACAAGCTGGTGGTCCGGGCGGAGGACACCCTGCTGGGGGAAATGTTTGAGGAAGAGGCCGACCTTGTGGTGCTGGCGGCGGGTATCGTGCCCGGTAAGGCAACCGTGGAGCTGGCTGAAAAACTGAATATTCCTCTCGGCCCGGACGGCTTCTTTTTAGAAAACAATCCCAAGCTGGCGGCCATGGAGAGCGGCGTCCCGGGGATATATCTGGCGGGGTGCGCCGAGGGGCCGAAGGATATCTCCGATTCCGTGGTTCAGGCCGGGGCGGCCGCGTTTATGGCCCTCCTGGCGGTGGTCGGGGCGGAAGGTGAACCGGACAGGGAGCCGGTACGGTCATGAGGACGGGCGTTTACGTTTGCCACTGCGGGAGGAACATCGCCGGGACGGTGGACGTCGTCGGGGTGGCCGAGTTTGCCAGAAGCCTGCCCGGCGTGGCGGTAGTCCGTGACTACCGCTATGTC
>MGNX01000040.1:7241-20386 GCA_001796935.1 Chloroflexi bacterium RBG_16_60_22 | reverse complement strand
GCGAGGGCATCAATACCCTGACGGATATCACGCATTCCTGCAAGCTAAGTAAGTCGACGGTACACCGGCTGCTCCGGGCCCTCGAAGAATCGCACCTGGTGACCCAGGAGCCGCGCAACCGCAAGTATTACCTGGGGCCGCTGATAACCCGCCTCACCTCAAACCCCCAGACCACCCACGAGTTCCTGACAACCTGCGCCCTGGGGGAGATGAAACGACTGTCCGATATCGCCGAGGAGACGGTAACGGTGGGGGTGATGATAGGACTGCAGCACATAATCCTGCACGAGATTCCCAGCAAGCACGACCTCCGGGTGACCGAAGAAAACAAGAGGCTGGCCTCACTGTACGCCGGGGCGACCGTAAAGGTGCTGTTTTCCCAGTTCAGTGACGAGGAACTGAAGCTTATGATGAGGCACATCAATATCACCAGGTACACCGAGAACACGGTTATCGATAAGGCGGAGCTGATGGCGCAAATCGGGGAAACCCGGGTGCGGGGTTATGCCGTTACGTGCGGCGAAAAAATCCCCGGCTCAATGGAACTGGCGTCCCCGGTGAAAAACTACCTTTACCCGGCCGCCCTGAGCGTATTGGGACCCGAGAGCCGCATCCGGCCCGGGCGGGATGCCATTGTGGCGGAGCTGAAAAAAAGCGCCGAAATTATATCAGGGAACGTCAGCGAGCTTTCATAGAACTCTACGGGAGACCGGGTTGGCCGAAGAAAAATTATATACGCTTCGTTGCATGAGGTGCCTCGGGGGGAGAATCAGCGTACCCCGGGGCGAGACCAAGGCGTGGTGCCCGCACTGCGGGCAGGGCTGGCGCATTACCTGGGTAACACCGGAGGTGGCCAAGATACGGGGCAGGATAATCGATGACGGAGGGCGTGATGGAACGGGTCGCCATCATTGACCTTACCACGCAGCAGGTGGAGTGCCGGGAAATACCGGAGTCCGTATTGAGGATGTATCTCGGTGGGGAGGGCATCAATACCTATCTGTTATATAACCACCTGCCGGCAGGGACGGACCCGCTGGGACCGGAGAACGTCCTGATATTCGGGGCCGGCCTGCTGTCCGGCTACGATGTTTCGTCGTCGCGCTTTGAAGTAACGTCGAAGTCGGCGGAGGGAGAAGGAGGCTTCGGCACCAGCAACTCGGGAGGACACTGGGCCGCCGAGCTCAAGCTCGCCGGCTTTCAGCACCTGGTCATCAAGGGGAAAGCCGCCCGGCCTACCTACCTGTGGATTCACGACGGTGAAATCGAGTTCCGTGACGCTTCCTTCATGTGGGGGAGGGATACCTACGAGTGCGAGGAACTGGTGCGGGACGACCTCGGCGAGCGTAACGTACAGATTGCCAAAATCGGCCAGGCCGGCGAGAACCTGGTGCGCTTTGCCAATATCATGCACGGGCTGAAGCGGGCCGCCGGACGCACCGGCATGGGCTGCATCATGGGGTCCAAGCGGCTCAAGGCCATCGCCGTCCGGGGGACGCAGGGGCTCAAGCCCCACGACCCCGCCAGGCTGCTGGAGACGTACCGTAATCATTACCGCCAGATAACCTCCACCAAGATATACCCGGTCATCTCCCGCTACGGCACCCTCACCATCTTCAGCGTGCAGAACCAGAGCGGCATGATTTCCGTGAAGAACAACCAGTACAACTACTTCGAGGAGGCGGAGGGGCGGCTCGATGACGAGATATTCGAAGAGCAGTACAAGACCAAGACGCTGGCCTGCTACGGGTGCCCCCTGCGGTGCAGTCACCGCTACCGCATCAACGCCGGGCCCTACGCCGGCACCTGGGGCGAAGGCCCGGAGTTCTACATGATGGCGGGCTTCGGGCCGGCCATCGGCAACGCCGACTGGGACCTCGTGCTGGCGGCCAATACCCTGATAAACCGCTATGGCCTGGACGTGGGGTCGGTGAGCAGCTATACCGCCTGGCTGATGGAGCTGTGGCAGCGGGGTATCGTCACGGAGAAAGACACCGGCGGCCTCAAGCTGGACTGGGGCAATAAGGAGTCAGTGCTGGCCCTGATTCACCAGATGGCCAATAACGAGGGTCTCGGGGGGATGATAGGGCAGCGGGCTTCCCGGGCCGTCGAGGAGTTCGGCGAGGAGGCCGGGCGCTATCTTTATACTCAGCGCGGCATGATACACGAAAGCCCGGAAAATACCCGGGCATCCCGGGCCACGTCGCTGGCGGCGGCCACGACCAATCGGGGTTCCGACCACCTCAAGGGGAGGTGCGCCCTGGAGTTCTTCGCCATGCCGGAGGAAGTGCTGAAAAAGATATACGGTCGGCCCATTGCCTCCGACTTTCGGTCGTGGCAGGGCAAGCCATGGATGGCGGTCTGGACGCAGCATTTTACCACCGTGGCCGATTCTCTCGGCTACTGCAAGTTCGCCACCATCTACCCCGGCTCCACGCACAACCTCGGCTACCAGCAGTTCTGCGAGACCATCAACGCCGTCACCGGCTGGGATACCACCCCGGAAGAGCTGATGGAGACCGGGGAGAGGATATGGAACCTGGAGCGCCTGTTCGTCCAGCGGGAGACCGGCCTGCTGCGGAAGGGCGATATTCCCCCATCCATCTATTTCCAGCCGCAGCCGCTGGAACCCCTCAAAGGGGAGAAGCTCGACCGCGCCGAATACGAAAAAGCGCTCGATGAGTACTACGAAATCCGCGGCTGGACGAAAGAAGGCGCGCCGAAGCCGGAAACGCTGGCCCGCCTCAAGCTGGACGGGGAGCCGTCGCATTTGATATGACGCAAAAGACATTTTTCATCAGGGCCGAGGCCTGTACCGGCTGCGAAATCTGCCGGCTGACCTGCTCGCTGGTCAAGGAAAAAGCCGTCAACCCCTCCCGGGCGAGGATAGCCGTCGAGAGGCTGGTGATGGACGGGCTGATGCTGCCGCACGTCTGCCTCAACTGCAAGAACCCTCCCTGTAGGGCGGCCTGCCGGCGGCACGCCATCGTTAAAGATGAAGCGACCGGCTGGGTGACTATCAACCGGGAGAGGTGCAACAACTGCGCTCTCTGCGTGGCCGCCTGCCCGTATGCGGCCATCGTGACCGCCGCCGACGGGGAGGTGCTGCTCTGCGACGTCTGCGGAGGGAGCCCGGCCTGCGTCGAGATGTGCCCCACCGGCGCCATCCGGTTCGCCGAGAGAGATAAAGGCGTGGCCGGGCCGACCGACACCGCCGCGGTGGATATCTTCAAGACGGAGTAGCCACCAGATGCCAGGTAGCTTTGCCCGAAAAGTACTTCAGTCATGTCACCCTGAGCGTAGCGAAGGGTCTGGGGGTGGAGGGGATTCTTTCGTCACTCCGTTCCTCAGAATGACATTCGGGGCAAAGTCATGCCAGGTTAAAAAGGGGGAGAAATGAGCCACGATACACCGGCGTTGGTAGCCACAAAATCCGGCAAACTGGAAGGCAGCCGTGAAGGCGGCCTTTACGTTTTCCGCGGTATCCCTTACGCGGCACCGCCGGTCGGAAAATTACGCTGGCGGCCTCCCCAGCCCCTGAAGCCCTGGAGCGGCGTGCGCCCGGCCCGGGAGTTCGGCCCGATTGCCCCCCAGAACCCGCTGGCCGGGAGTATCATCCCCCGCAGCGAGGAGCCCCAGGATGAAGACTGCCTGTTCCTCAATGTCTGGACTCCCGGGCTGGACAACCGCCGACGCCCGGTGATGGTCTGGATACACGGCGGCGCTTTCACCATCGGCTCGGGTTCACAGGCGATGCATAACGGGGCCGGCCTGGCCCGGAAGGGCAACGTGGTCATCGTGACCATCAACTACCGCCTCGGCCTGCTGGGTTTCCTGCGCCTGAAAGAGCTGACCGGAGGCGGGATACCGTCCACGGGCAACGAAGGGCTGCTGGACCAGGTGGCCGCTCTCGAGTGGGTCCGCGATAATATCGGCGCCTTCGGGGGGGACCCCGCTAATATAACCGTCTTTGGTGAGTCGGCCGGGGCGATGAGCATCGGCTGCCTGATGGCGATGCCGGCCGCCCGCGGTCTCTTCCACAAGGCGATACTGGAAAGCGGCGTCGGCAGCACCGCGGTACCCCTGGATGAAGCAACCGGGGTGGGGGAGAGGTTTGTAAAAGAGCTTGGTATTAAAAGCGACGATGACCGTGCCCTGCGGGCCCTGACGCCGCCGCAGCTGCTCGACGTGGATATGAGGCTGCGGACCGGACTGGCCGGGCCGGGGGAGGCCGTCAGGCTGACCGCCGTGGCGCCGGTGGTTGACGGCGAGATAATCCCGGACGTACCCAACCGCGTAATTAATAACGGCTCGGCCAGTGACGTGAAGGTGATAGTCGGCACCAACCTGGAAGAGTTCAAGCTCTTTGCCGCCATGGACCCGCCCGGGGTCAAAATCGATGAAGCCGTCATGTCCCGGCGCCTGCGGGCATTTGTACCGGCCGGGGATATACCCCGCCTGGTAGCCGCCTACCGGAAGGCCCGCGAAAAGCGCGGCGAGCCTGCCACCCCCGCCGACCTCCTTACGGCGATTCAGACGGACCTGATGTTCCGCATGCCGGCGCTGGAGCTCGTCGAGGCGCAGCGCGATAACGGGCAGGCGGCCTACAGCTACCTGTTCACCTGGGAATCTCCGGTCATGGGCGGCATGCTGGGGGCCTGCCATGCCCTGGACATCGGCTTCGTCTTCGGCCTGTACGACGATGCCTTCTGCGGCAGCGGGCCCGAGGCGGACAAGCTTTCCGGGTGCATCCAGGAGGCCTGGCTGGCCTTCGCCCGCACCGGCGACCCCAGCGGCCGGGGTATCGGGAAATGGCCCCCCTACGGGGAGGGCCGCCTGACGATGCTGCTGGGCAGAGACTGCCGCGTGGCAGCGGCGCCTTACGATGAAGAGCGCCGGGCCTGGGACGGGATTACCGGTAAATCTCCAATGCCGTGACCCGGGGGCCGGTCAGACCGGGTCTATCCTGACGTCCAGCACGGCCGAACGTCCTTTCTTCACTTCCGCCAGGGCCTCTTTCAGGGCGGGGACGACCTCGGCGGGGTCTTCCACGGTGCGGCCGTAAGCGTGGCAGGCCCGCGCAATCATGGCGTAGTCGGGCGGGCTGGAGATGTCCGCCCCCATGTTGTCGACGTCGTATTTTTCGCGGAAAAGTCCCTTGATGGCGGCGTACCCCTGGTTATCGAAGATGACGGAGAGGTACGGGGCCCGGTAGAACCCGGCCGCCCACAGCGAGGCCTCCGGGCAGCCGTAGATAAAAGCGCCGTCGCCCATCAGGCTGACCACCGTTTTCTCCGGTGCCGCCAGCTTTACTCCCAGGGCTGCCCCCGATGCCCAGCCGATGCAGCCGCCGGGACAGGAAAACAGCGTGCCCGGCCGGGTGCGGCGGACATGGTGGGCCACGATTGCCGACGGCGAGATGGTCTGGTTGACGATGAGCGTATCCTCGTCGATAAGCTCATCAAGACAGTGGCTGAGCCAGTGGGCGGAAATCGGCTTCCTCCGGGAGTGCTCCCGGGCCACCGCCGTCCACTTTTTACGCCGTTCCTGATGCTCCGCAGACAGTCGTGCGGCGCGGGCTTTCAGCTCCTTTTGCCCGGCGGCGGTCAGCTTCCGCTTTAAAATCCCGGTGAGGGCCGGTATCGCCTGGTGGGAATCGGCCGGGATAAGGATGTCGGGCTTTCTGCCCCATAGCGGCACGCCCTTTTTCGCCGTGTCGATATCGATGTGGACTATTCTGGCGTCAGGCCGGGGAACGGTCGGCGGCGCCGCGTAGTGCATGTCGTAGTCGATGGCCAGGATAACGTCAGCCGTGGTCAGGTAGGGGTCAGGGGAGCGGTCCCCGGGGTTGAGGCAGGCCGCCAGCGGGTGGGTACTGGGGAAGTTCATCCAGAAATTCGCGGTCTGTACCGGCGCGCCGAGGGCTTCGGCGAGCGTTACCAGCCGCGGGACGGTCCGGGGGTTGCGGCCGGCGTGGGCGGTAATTATCAGGGGGTTCCCTGCCTTGAGCAGAATATCCGCGGCTTTCTCGAGGAGAGCATTATCGGCGGGGGGTACCACAGCCGGGGCGGACGGCTGTGCCCGTCCCGCCGGGGCCGCGCCCCGCTTCCAGAGGACCTCCCGCGGCAGGGTCAGGTAAACGGGGCCGCGCGGCTCGGCAGTGGCGATAAGGAAAGCCTCCCGGAGGGCCTCGCGGACGTCCTCGCCGGCGGCCAGCTGGTGGTCCCACTTGACCAAGTTGCGGACCATGGTGCCCTGGTCGAACGCCTCCTGCCGCCAGGTGACACGCTGGGGCGGCCCCTGTATCTCGGCGAACATGACCACCGGCACCCGGCCCCACTGGGCATTGTGCAGCGCCCCGCCCACCTGTAGGGTGCCCAGCTCGGCGTGCACCGAGACCACCTGCGGCCGACCGGACACCATGTAGTTGCCGTGGGCCGCCGTCATCGCCACGAACTCGTCGAGGCAGAGTATCCCCCTGGGGGCCGTCTGCCCGCCGGCACGCAAACTGGCGAGTGTTTCCAGAAAGGGGACGTTATCGATGCCCGGGTTGAAGAAGACGTACTCCACGCCGTTGGCGTTCATTACCTCGATTATCGCCCTGATATTGCCGTACTCTTCCATAACGTCCCTTGCCTTTTTCCTTGCATCATAGCACCGGCGTCACCACAGTTCAATAAACCGTCATCCAAACATTTGACAGGTACGGGCATTGAGTATTATAAATATAAGCAATACGTTCAACACATTCATTAGCGCGCAGGGGGGTGTTTCATGAAGTTCACCATCGATATCGATAATGGCGGCACCTTCACGGACGGCTTTTTCACCGGGGACGGTCGTATCGAGTGGGTCAAGGTGGATACCACCCCCCACGACCTCACCGTGTGTTTCCTGAAGTGCATCGAGGACGGGGCCGCCAAATTCGGGCTTACCGCCCGGCAGATGCTCCATGAAACGGAAGTGATACGCTTCTCCTCCACCCATGCCACCAATACGCTGATACAGCGGGCCGGCCCCAGGCTGGGCCTGATTGTCACCAGGGGCTACGAAGAGAGCCTTTACAGCCCCGGAAGGAGCCCGGCGCTGGACTTCATCATCCCGCCGGAAATGGTGGTGGGCATTGACGAGCCGTCCGGCAAGAACGATATCGACCGGGAGCAGGTGAGGGCCGCCATACGCGGCCTGCTGGGACGCGGCGCCAGGATTATCGTGGTCAGCCTGCAAGGTTCCCACCTGGACAACCGGCACGAGCTGCGGGTCAGGCAGATAGCCGACGAGGACTATCCCAAGCATTACCTCGGAGCGGTACCGCTGCTGCTCTCCGACGAGGTCAGCACCACCTCTGATGAGGCTTCCCGGACGAACGTGGCGCTGCTCAACGCCTACTTCCACCCGGACATGGTGCGGTTCCTCTACAAGGCCGAGGACGACGTCCGGAAGATAGGGTACCGCAAGCCGCTGCTGGTGGTCCATGCCGACGGCGGCGTCGCCAGGGTGGCCAAGACCACCGCCATCACCACCTATAACTCCGGCCCCTCGGCGGGCGTGCTCGGCACCGCTTACATGAGCCAGCGGTACCACCTGCCGCGCGTCGCCAGCCTGGACATCGGCGGCACCAGCGCCGATATCAGCCTGGTTATCGACGGCCGGCCTGGCTACAAGCGCGAGGCCCTGCTGGAGGGGATACCGGTCAAGATTCCGGTCATCGAGGTCTACCCGGCCGCGGCCGGCGGCGGCTCCGTTGCCCGGCCCACCGGCAATAAGGGGGTAAAGGTCGGGCCGGACAGTGCCGGCGCCATGCCCGGACCCGCCTGTTACGGACTGGGCGGTACGGAGGCCACTTCGACGGACGCCGGCATCGTCCTGGGGTACATCGACCCCGCTTACTTCCTGGGAGGCAAGCGCCAGCTGGATGCCACCCGGGCCAGGGAGGTCATCGAAGAGAACGTGGCCCGGCCGCTGGGGGTTTCGGTGGAAGCCTGCGCCCGTCTCATCACCCGGGCCATGGAGGACATCTGCGCCGAGGACATCGGCCAGCTCATTGCGGCGGGGGGATATAAACCGCAAGACTTCGTGCTGTTCTCCTTCGGCGGGGGCGGCGGGCTCTACTGCTGCGGCATCGCCGATAAGGTGGGGATACCGAAGGTATACTCCTTCCGTTTCAGCTCCGTCTTCAGCGCTTTCGGCTCTTCCTGCGCCGATGTGCAGCATATCTACGAGACGCTTTCTAAACAGCGCTTGAGCCGCCAGGCGGACCAGAAGCAGCTCGACGTCTTTAACAAAACGGTGAAAGACCTGCAGAAAGCGGCGTTGCGGGACATGAGGGGAGAGGGCTTCCCGCCGGATAAGGTCTCTTTCTCGCTGGAGCTCGAGGCCAGCGCCGGTAAGGCCGCTGCGACGTTCGACGCGCCGGTAACCCTCCCCCTGGAAGCCGGGGACATCGGGAAAATTCTCGATACCTTCGCCGCCCAGAGCGGGGCGGGGTCCGTTGACGAGCTGAAGGTAAACCTGGTCCGGTTGCGGGCCATCAGCCCGGTGGCCCACCCGGAGCTGGCCACCTATAAACCGGCCGGGGCGGACCCGAAGAAAGCGCTGAAGGGGCAGCGGGACGTCTACTGGAAGGACAGGTTCATCAAGACCAGTATCTACGAGCAGGGGAAACTGGAATGCGGCAACGTGGTCAAAGGGCCGGCCGTTATCGAGAGTGAAGATACCACCATCCTGATTCCGGATGGTAAGAAATATACCGTTGATAGTCTCTTGAACGGCGTCATCGAGAGCGCCTGAAAAAGGAGGAGCCCATGGGTACGAAAAGGCAGATAACGGAATACCTGGATATAGACCTGGAGAAGGAGCTCTGGTGCTGTAACCGCTGCGGCCATGAGCTTATTTCCGCCCGGGAGAACTATAAGAAGGGGTGCCTGGTCTATATCCGGAAGGACCCCGGCACGATATACAATTCGCCACTGAAAGGCCCTTTCAGCTTTGCGCCCGACCCCGGCTGGGCTATGCTGGTGGAGTTTTACTGTCCGGGCTGCGGCGTCATGGTGGAGAACGAGATGCTGCCGCCCGGCCACCCCGTTACCTACGACATCGAGCTGGACATCGATAAGCTGAAGGAAAAATACCCGGTCACCGGTAAGGATAAGAAAATTAAGCAGGCAGGTGAAGCATGAAGGTCTCCCTGGATGTTGATATCGGCGGAACGTTTACCGACCTTTTCCTGAACTATGACGGCAAGACGGTCTTCACCAAGACCCCCACCACCGGCTATAACCTGTCGGTCGGTTTCATGCGGGCGATTCGTGACGCCGCGAAGCTGCTGAACATCTCCGTCAAAGAGCTGCTGAAAAATACCGAGGTCGTCAGGTACTCCACCACCATCGCCATGAATACCCTGCTGCAGCGCACCGGCCCGCGGCTGGCGCTGATATCCACCGAGGGCTTCGAGGACATCGTCCCCATCGGCAAGGGCGCCTCGTGGTCGGACCAGCTCACCTTCCGGGAAATCAGGAACCTGGCGCGCATCGTCAAGCCGGAGCCGATTATCTCCCGGGAGATGACGGTGGGCGTCAAGGAGAGGGTCAACTCCCGCGGGGAGATTATCCGGCCCCTGGACGAGGAGGACTTCCTGGAGAAGCTCCAGTACCTGGTGGACCGGGGGGCGCGTGGCTTCGTGGTTAGCCTGCTCTTCTCCTACGCCAACCCCACTCACGAGAGGAGAATCGCCGAGATTATCCGGCACGAGTACCCCGATTTTTACCTGGGGGCGATGCCGGTGGTGCTTTCCTCGGAGGTGGCCCCGAAGCAGAACGAGTACACCCGTACCGTGACGACGATACTCAACGCCTACCTGCATTACTCCATGTGGGAGCAGATTTCCGGCACCGGCGACGAGCTGCGCAACTCCGGCTACGATAAGGTAATCATGATGGTGCACAACAGCGGCGGCATGGCCGAGGTCTTCCGCACGGCGGCCATCCAGACGTTCAACGGCGGCCCGGTGGCCGGCCTCATCGGCGGGGCCAACGTCGGCAAGATTCTCGGCTACGACAATATCGTCGTCTCCGATATGGGCGGCACCAGCTTCGACCTGGGGCTGGTGGTGGCCGGGAGCAGCCGGTTCTACCAGTACCACCCCCTCATCGACCGCTGGTGGGTGGACATGACCGTCCTGGAGACCCGGTCCATCGGCGCCGGCGGCGGCTCCATCGCCTGGCTGAACCCCGTCATGGGCAAACGGCTGGAGGTGGGGCCGCAGGGCGCCGGCTCCATGCCCGGTCCGGCCTCCTATAACCTCGGCGGCACCGACCCCACCGTGACCGACGCCGATATCGTGCTGGGCTACATCAACCCGGACTACTACCACGGCGGACGCATGAAGCTCGATAAGAATAAGGCGGTCAATGCCATTAAAGAAAAGATTGCCGACCCCCTGGGTGTCGGGGTGGAAGAAGCGGCCCTGCTGATTAAAAAAATCGTCGACGCCAACATGGGTGACGTCATCGCCAAGGAGACCTTTCTTCGCGGTTACAAGCCCGCCGATTTCATCCTGTTCGCCTTCGGCGGCGCCGGCCCGACCCACTGCTGCTCTTACGGTCCCTACGCCGGCATCAACAAAATCGTGGTCTTCCCGTTCTCGCCAGTGTTCTGCGCCTTCGGCTCGAGCACCATGGACATCCTCCACATGTACGAGCAATCGCTGCGTTTTCCGCTGCTTTCCCCGGTGACGATGAAGCCCTTTGAAGACTACGATGTATACAACAATGCCGTGAAAGCCCTCCAGGAGAAAGCGATTAAGGATATCACCAACGAGGGCTTCAAGCTGGAGTCCATCAAGTTCGGCATGGAGATAGAAGCCAAGTACGGCGGCCAGCTGAACATCCTGCGGTTCATGTCCCCGCTGCTGTTCATCAACAGCGAGGCCGACGTCAGGAAGGTCTATCAGGCCTTCGAGGACGAGTACTGCCGCGTCTATAACAAGATTTCGGCCTACCCCCAGGGCGGCGTGGACGTGCTCAACCTGATACTGCGCGCCACCGTGGACTACCCCAAGCCCAAATTGCCCAGCTACCCCCGGGCCGGTGACGTGCCGGATAAAGAGGCGCTCAAGGGGAAGCGGGACGCCTACTGGGTGCAGTATGGCGCCTTCCGTCCCACGCCCATCTACGAGGCCAGGCTGCTGAAACACGGCAATATTATCGAAGGGGAGGCGGTCATCGAGGCCGAGGACACCACCATCGTCCTGCCGCCGGTGATGAAGCTCTCCGTCGACCAGTACCACAACTTTATCCTGGAGATGAAATAGAGAAGGGAGGATGACGAGATGAGACCCGACCCGCTGAAACTGCTGGCATGGATTAAACCGAGCCCGCCCACGGAGGACGAGCTGGAGGCGATGAAGCTGCTCCAGCCCGGCGACTTCGAGATATATACCGAGAAGCTGAATAACTTCCTGCTGGAGTCCAAGGAGGTCTTCCTCAAGCTGGGAGTGAGCAGCATGCTGCGCTCCGGCGACCTGGTGACCGGCATCTATACGCCCACCGGCAACATGGTGGCGGCCTGGTGCGGCACCTACCTCCACGCCGTCGTCGGGCAGCTCCCCATCAAGTACGTCGCCGAGACCTGGCTCGACGAGCCGACGGTGGGCATCAAGGACGGCGATATCTTCTACGTTTCCGACCCCCTTTACGGGGGAATCCATAACTGCGACCAGATTGTCGTCATGCCGGTTTTCAATGACGGCGAGCTCATCGCCTGGACCAACGCGGCGGTGCACCAGCCGGAGACCGGCGCCTGCGAGCCCGGCGGTATGCCTCTCAGCGCCAAGACCCGGCACGACGAAGGCATGCTGCTTTCGCCCATCAAGATAGGGGAGAACTTCCGTTTCCGCGAGGACCTGGTGGAGATGTGCGTCAACCTGATGTCCCGCGCCCCGCGCATGCAGGCCATCGATATGAGGGCGCGCCTCAGCGCCGCCGACCGCCTGCGGACGCGTCTGGTATCGCTGGCCCAGGAGAAGGGCAACGACTTCGTCAAGGGGCTCTTCCGGCGGGTGCTCATCGAGTCAGAGGAAGGGACGCGCCGCCGCATCCGGCAGTATAACGACGGCTCCTACCGCGCGGTAACCTTCATGGACATCGTCGGCGAGAAGCACAAGCTGGTGCGTAACTTCCTGACCCTGACCAAGAAGGACGATAAGCTCATCTGGGACTTCACCGGTACCTCGCCGGAGACGGACAGCCCCCAGCACTGCATGCCCCACTCCCTGGCGGCCAACGTCGCTATTCACCTGATGTCCTACACCTTCGCTGACCTGCCGGTATCGGCCGGAATCTTCGCCCCCATGGAGTGGATTGTGCCGGAAGGCTGCATGTTCAACCCTAACTATGAGGCTGCCCAGAGCAACAGCGCCCCCTCCAGCCACGGCGCCATGACGCTGGGTACGATTGTCATGAGCAAGATGATGTTCGAAAGCCCCCAGCGCGACCTGGTGGCGGCGGCCACCGGCAATACCGGGGTCGGTATTATCATCGCCGGGGAAAACCAGTGGGGCGTGCCCGTCGCCGACTTCCTCGCCTTTGGCCTCAATACCGAGGGACACGGGGCCAGGTCGGACCTGGACGGCGTCGATGCCTACGGCTTCTCCCACTGTCCCACCGGCCGGGCGCCCGACATCGAAGACATCGAGAACGAGTTCCAGTTCTTAAATCTGATGGCCAAGCTCTCCAAGGACAGCTGCGGCTTCGGCAAGCACCGCGGCGGCTGCGGCACCGAGGCGGTCATCGCCGTCAACTACGTCCCCTGGGCCCTCTACAACAGCCATGTCAAGGGGAGCAAGGTCCGCAACTGCATCGGCCTTTTCGGCGGCTATCCGCCGGCCACGCTGCCGGGTATCGAGGTGCTCCATAACGACCTCTGGGAGAAAATGAAACGGGGCGATAAGGACCTGCCTTCCAACGCCATGCAGCTGATTTCCGAGCGGTCCATCCACGGCGACTACAAGATTGGCAGCATGTTCCAGAAGACCCATATCATGAACAACGGCGACCTGTGGGTGGTCTTCAGCGGGGGCGGCGGCGGCTACGGCGACGTCCTGGAGCGCGACCCCGAGATGGTCATGGATGACCTGAGGAGGGAGA
>MGNX01000040.1:1032-7232 GCA_001796935.1 Chloroflexi bacterium RBG_16_60_22 | reverse complement strand
GGCACACCGCCGAGAACGTCTATCATGTCGCCTTTGACCCGGAGACCTTGGAGGTGGACCATGAAAAGACCGGGGAGCTCCGCAACCGGGAGAGGGAGGACCGCAAGGCCCGCGGGATGACCTGGGAAGAGTTCGAAAAGGAATGGTGCCCGCTCCACCCGTCGCCGGAAGCCATGGACTACTACGGCTCCTGGCCGGAAGGCCGCAAGGAGAGGGAAATCATCAGGATGTAGGCCGTCGCGGAGAAGGGAGAGACTGGTGAAGCCGGATACCCGGAAGCTCCTGGAATGGATTAAGCCGATTCCCCCCGCGGACGACGAGCTGGCGGCCCTGAAGCTGCTCCAGCCCGGCGACTACGAGATATACACGGAAAAGCTGAACAACTTCCTGCTGGAGTCCAAGGAGGTCTTCATCAAGCTGGGTGTCAGCAGCATGTTACGTTCCGGCGACCTCGTTACCGGCGTTTACACCCCCCGGGGGGATATGGTGGCGGCCTGGTGCGGCACCTACCTCCACGCCGTCGTCGGGCAGCTGCCCATCAAGTTCGTCGCCGAGACCTGGCGGAGCGAGGAGACGGTCGGCGTCCGGGACGGCGATATCTTTTACGCCTCCGACCCCCTTTACGGGGGAATCCATAACTGTGACCAGATTCTCATCATGCCCGTCTTCAACGGGGGCGAGCTCATCGCCTGGACCAACGCGGCGGTGCACCAGCCGGAGACCGGCGCCTGCGAGGCCGGCGGCATGCCGCTCAGCGCCCGGACACGCCACGACGAAGGCATGCTGCTCTCGCCCATCAAGATAGGGGAGAACTTCTGCTTGAGGGAAGACCTGGTGGAGATGTGCGTCAACCTGATGTCCCGCGCCCCCCGCATGCAGGCCATCGATATGAGGGCGCGCCTTAGCGCCGCCGACCGCCTGCGCACCCGGCTGATATCCCTGGCCCGGGAGAAGGGCAACGATTTCCTCAAGGGGCTTTTCCGCATGACGCTGATGGAGTCGGAGAAAGCCGTCCGGCGCCGCATCGCCCAGTGGAACGACGGTTATTACCGCGCCGTGACCTTCATGGATACGGTCGGCCCTCACCAGTCGATGGTGCGCAACTTCCTGACCCTCCAGAAGAAGGATGACCGGCTTATCTGGGACTTCACCGGCAGCTCGCCGGAGAATGACAGCCCCATGCAGACCATGCCGCACTCCCTGGCCGCCAATATGACCATCCACCTCATGGCTTACCCCTTCCATGATTTACCGGTATCGGCCGGGGTGCTGGCGCCGATGGACTGGATTATACCCGAAGGGACCATGTTCAACCCTCACCCGGAAGCCGCCCAGAGCTACTCGGCGCCCGCCTGCCACGGCGCCATGAGCCTCGGCACCGTCTGCATGAGCAAGATGATGTTCGATAGCCTCCAGCGCGACCTGGTGGCGGCGCCGTCCGGCAATACCGGCGGCGGCTTCATCGGGGCGGGCCCGAACCAGTGGGGCGTACCGGTGGCCGATATCCTCGCCTTCGGCCTCAACACCGAGGGGCACGGCGCCCGGTCGGACATGGACGGCGTCGATGCCTTCGGCTTCTCCCACTGTCCCACGGGACGCGCCCCGGACATCGAGGAGACCGAGAACGAGTTCCAGTTCCTCCACCTCGTGGCCAAGTTTGCCCGTGACAGTGGCGGCTTCGGCAGGTACCGCGGCGGCTGCGGCACCGAGATTATTTACATCGTGAACTACGTCGACTGGGCCCTGTATAACACCGCCCTCAAGGGCAGCAAAATACGTAACTGTTTCGGCATCTTCGGCGGGTATCCGCCCCAGACGCTACCGGGTATCGAGGTGCTGCATACCGATATCTGGGAGAAAATGAAGCGGGGCGATAAAGACCTCCCGGCGGATGCGCTGGGGCTGGTGACGGGGAGGGCTATCCGGGGTGAGTACTCCGTCGGCAGTATGAACAAGCCGACCAAGGTGGTGCTTAACGGCGACCTCTGGGCGCTTTTCAACGGCGGGGGCGGCGGCTACGGCGACGTCCTGGAGAGGGACCCGGACCTGGTAGTGGAAGACCTGCGCCGGGAGGTCATCTCCCACCGCACGGCGGAGACGGTCTACCGCGTGGCCTACAACCACGAGACCCTGGACGTGGACTATAACCAGACCGGGGAACTCCGGCATCGGGAGAGGGAGGACCGGAAAGCCCGCGGGGTGCGCTGGGCGGATTTCGAGAAAGAGTGGGCGCAGATGAAACCCGTCGAGGAAGCGCTGGAATACTACGGGTCGTGGCCGGACGCCAAAAAGACCCGGGAAATAATCAGGATGTAGTCGGGCGTTTCAGTTAAGATATGGAAAAAGCCGCTACCTCCAGGGAGCTGGTCAGGGGAGTCTTCGATTTCGCCGACGTGGCACGCCTGCCATTTATACCCTGGGTGTTCACCCACGCGGCGCGACTGGAGCAGCTGCCGCTGCGCCGGATTTACGCCGACCCCACCCAGTACGTCAAGTGCCTCCGGAATGCCCAGAAGCTCTACGGCTATGACGCCGTAATCAGCGGCTTCGATGCCTCGCTGGAGGCGGAGCTATGCGGCTGCGCCCTGGGCTGGAAGGGGGACTACGAAGCGCCGGTGGCGGCCCCCTTAGCTTCCGGTAACCTGGGCTACCTCGCCGCAATCAGCGAGGCGAACATCGGCAAATCGGGCCGGACCGGCACGGTGATGGAGTCGATGCGCCGCATCGGCATGGTCTCCGGGTCCACGCTGGCCCTGGCAACGGTGGTCACCGGGCCGCTGACTTTGACGGCCACGCTCCTCGGCCGGGACGTGATTCGGGACCTGCTGGACAAGCCCGATGAGACGAAAAAGTCCGTGGAGATGGCGGTCGCCTTCCTGCTCAAGGTGATTCAGACCTGCTGCGAGCTGGAGCCGGACCTCGTTGTCGTGGCCGACCGTCTGGTGCCCGCTTTGCCGGCGGTGCACTGGCCCTGGCTGCGCTCGACGATGGGGCCTATCGTGAACACGGTCCGCTTCTACAACGCCTTCTCCGTGCTGCTGCCGGGAGAATCGACCCCCGGCACGCTGGCCAATATGATTGAGCTCAGCTTTGACGGTATCGTAGCCGGGGAAGTTGACATAAAGACCTGGAACGGACTCCGGGGCGGTCGGCCCTGCGTCCTGGGAAAAGCCATCCCCTCCCGGCTGCTCACCTCCGGGAGGGCGGCGCTGGGGGACTACCTTAAAAATAACCTGCCCGCGGGCGTGCATCACGGCGTCTTCCTGACCACGGACTGGGAGGTGCCCGCCGCGGCCTCGCCGGAGGCAGTCCACCTCCTCATGAAGGCGATATCCTCGTGACGGTTTCAAGCGCGGCCCTTACCTGATATAATAGCGGGAGCATGGCCAAGCGCACCCCGGTTTTCTACGGCTGGTATCTCGTCGGCCTGACGGTTGTCACCATGATGCTGGTTTACGGCATCAGGAACTCCTTTTCCGTCCTTTTAAACCCCATTCTCACCGAGTTCGGCTGGTTCCGCGGCAGCACTGCCCTCATGCTGTCCCTGAACATTCTCGTCTATGGCTTTACGGCCCCGGTAGCGGGCATCCTGGTTGACCGCTGGAAGCCGCGCAAGGTGGCCATCATCGGCATCGGCGTACTGGCTGCGGCCACGGCCGGTTGCTCCCTGGCCACCGAGCTGTGGCATTTCTACCTGCTCTTCGGCGTGCTGGTACCGATAGGCAGCGCTTTTTGCGGGTTGCCCATCTTGAATCCGGCGCTGATGAACTGGTTCGGCAGGGGCCGGGGGCTGGCCATCGGCCTCGGCCAGATTGGCGGCGGCCTGAGCTTCGCCTATGGTATGGTGGTCGAGGTGGTGATATCGGGCTTCGGGTGGCGCGGGGCTTATATCTTCATGGCCGGTATGCTGCTTGTTCTCCTGTTGCCACTTTACTACTTTATATTTCATTATCGTCCCGGGGACAAGGGGATGTTGTCCTACCGGGCCGGTGAAACGCCACCTGCCGTTCTTCCCCCGGGGGCCGACCGGGGAGTCAGCGATTGGACCCTGCGCGGGGCTCTCCGGACCCGCAGCCTGTGGCTGCTGGTGCTTTCACAGATGCTCTACTGGGGAATCGGCAACTACCTGGTCCTGGCGCACCAGATAAAGTTTGCCGTGGATGTCGGCTACAGCGGCGTTCTGGCCGCATCCGTTTTCGCCATGTTCGGCATCGTCTCTATCGGCGGTCAGATTTGCGCTTTTATCTCCGACCGTATAGGCCGGGAGTGGACAATAACCCTGGCCTGCATCCTGGCCGCCGGGGGGATGGTCGCCCTGATATCCGTACGGGACAACTCAAATATCTGGCTGTTTTACGTCTACGCGGTTAGCTCCGGCATCGGTACCGGACTTTTTTCACCGACGATTTTCGTGGGGACGGCCGATATTTTTTACGGTAAGAACATCGGTGCTATTTCGGCGGTGATACTCACCGGCTCCGGGGTGGGCGGCGCCATCGGCCCGTGGCTGGGCGGCTATATCTATGACGTCACCGGGAGCTATCACAGCGCCTTTATCGTCTCCCTGGTAGCCTATGTCCTGGCCGGTAGCATCTTCTGGATGGCCGCCCCGAGACACGCGGCCCGGATACGGGCCCGGTCCTGAAGGCCGGGGATAATTACCGGATGCTCCCCCGGGACAGGGACAGGAAGATGCCGGTGAAAGAAAGCGCGGCGGCGATGGTAAAGACCAACCGCAGGCTTCTGAGAAACTCGACGTAATATTGCGGCGTAATCTCCACCCGGCCGATGAGCAGGGCGAACGTGATGATGACAATCCCCATGCTGAATATCCCGCCGGTCTGCCGCATCGTCGAGAGGATGGCGGAGGCCGTCCCGAAGTAGCGGTGGTCCACCGAGCTCATCACGGCGTTGCTGTTGGGCGACGCGAAAAAGGCCACGCCGAGTCCCAGGATGACCATGCTGACGATGAGGAACCACAGTGGCGTGGGCTGGCCCAGCAGAGCGAGGAGTCCCAGGCCGACGGTCCCCATTCCCATCCCCACCGAGGCCAGAATGCGCGGCTCAATACGGTCGGAAAGTTGCCCGGCGATGGGGGAGAACACGGCCTGCACCGCCGGCATGGAAATCATGATGATTCCGGCGTGGAGGGGGTCAAGCCCCTTGATGTACTGCAGGTAGAGGCTGATCAAGAAGATAACGGAGAAGGTGGCGCTGTACTGGAACAGGGCGGCGAGGTTGGAGAACACCAGGACCCGGTTGTGCCGGAAAAGGCTGAGCTGGACCAGGGGGGATTTCGCCCTGGTCTCCCACCACAGGAAGGCCAGCAATCCGGCGATGCCCGCCCCGATGAGCCACAGGCTGTGCAGTTCCGGCAGAAGGGAGATGCCGTAGATTAAGGCCAGCATGCCCAGCCCGTAGATAATCGCGCCGGCAAAGTCGAACCGGCTCTTCTTCTCATCGGCCCACTCCCCCTTGAGCTTCCACAGCACGGCGGCGATGATGGATATCCCCAGGGGCACCGTTACCAGGAAGATGCTCCGCCAGCCGAAGTAGTCCGTGAGCAGGCCGCCGATAAAGGGCCCGAGGGAAATCCCCAGGTACACCGCGGCCGAGGTTATCCCGATGGCCTTGCCCCTCTCCTGCGGCGGAAACACGGACATGACGATGGCGATGGCCGTGGTAAAAACCATGGAGGAACCGATGCCCTGCATAACGCGGAAGATGATGAACACCGGCGCCGAGTTGGAAAAGGCCTGGAGGAGGCAGGCCAGGGTAAAAATGATGATGCCGGTGGTGAAAATCCTCTTGCGCCCGTAGATATCCGCCACCTTCCCGAAGGGGATGAGAAATATCGTGGAGGCCAGCAGGAAGGAGTTGGGTATCCAGCTCAGCCAGATGGCGTCCATGGCGAACTCCCGGCCGATCGAAGGCACGGCGATGTTGACGGCGGACAGCATGAAAGGGGTAAAAAAGGTGCTGATGGCGGCGATGAAAAGCGCCACGTTTTTCTCGGTAGTGTTTTCGGTGCGGTTTTCCGTATAAGCCATGGGAATAAACCCTGCAAAACTACGGTTTCTTCAGCTGTCCCCGGACGTAGTCGACCGATTTCTGGACGCTGGCGACGGAACGGTCCAGCAGCTCTTTTTCTTCCGGTTCCAGGTCAAGTTTAATAATATCGCTGATTCCTGCCCGTCCCA
>MGNX01000040.1:0-1021 GCA_001796935.1 Chloroflexi bacterium RBG_16_60_22 | reverse complement strand
AGGCCGATGCTGGTGGCGCGGTAGCCATACTCGCCGTCCACCACGGCGGCGCAGGGGATGACCTCCCCGGTATCGTTGACGATGGCCCTGACCACCCTGGCCACCCCTACCCCCGTCAGCCACCCGGAGGTCCGCGGCAGGTTCAGCTTAATCATGTGAGGCAGGTATTCCGCCGTCCTCTCCCTGATTTTAGCCCGGATGCTCTCCTTAATCGTCACTGGCTTCCCGTCGAGTCGTACCGTGCTGAAGAGGAGCACCATGCTGCCACCATGCTCGCCGACCACCGTAGCCTCAATCCTCGAAGGCACCACCCCGAGAGCATCGGCGGTGGCGATGACGAAGCGCGTGGTGTCGTTGAGGGAATACCCGATGAAACGCCGGCGCGCCTGACCGGCGCAGAGCCGGAAAGCGGCGTAGTTCATCACCTCCGCCGGGTTGGTCACCATTATCACGATGGCCTCCGGGCAGTGCCGGTTAATCGCCGGGGCCCACTCCCGGATGATATCAAGGCTGCCGGGGAGGAGCTGCTGCCGGGTGGGGAGCGTACCGCCGTGGAGCCCGGTGCCCCGGGGGGCGCTTATCCCCGCCGCCATGATGACGATGTCCGAGCCGGCCAGGTCTTCGTGGCCGCCCCGGTTGACCCTGACATCGATACCGCTGGCGACGGCGGCGTCGAAGAAGTCGATGGCATGGTGCTCCAGCCAGTCCTTCCGGATATCGGCCACCATGATTTCGTCGGCCAGTTGCCCCGTGACGATATTACAAGCGATGCTGGAACCCACGCAACCGGCCGCCCCGATGATGCTGATTTTCATGGCTTGCCTCCTCATTACCGCCTGACGCCGGGAATATCGCGTTTAATGAGACAATTATATAGGTAGTGAGACGATGAAAACAAACCGCGGGTATGACAGAGAAAAAGAAATGAAATCTTAAGCCGGGGTATGACTCTGGCGACCCCGGGGGGATTTGAACCCCCGATCTCCACCGTGACAGGGTGGCATGTTAGACCGCTACACCA